>JAGCDF010000059.1 GCA_017651225.1 Bacteroidales bacterium | reverse complement strand
GATGCCGACGAATTTCCAGGCCTCCTGCTTCTTCGGCGTCGTGCCGATCCAGTAGCCGATCTTGAAGTCGGTGATCAGGCCGCCGGCGGTGCTGAGGGCCGTGCAGACCACGCCGCCGATGACCATTGCGGCCACCATGCCGGCGTTACCCTTCAGGCCGACCGCCACCAGCACGAGGGCCGTGATGATGAGCGTCATGATGGTCATGCCGCTGACCGGGTTCGTGCCCACGATGGCGATGGCGTTGGCCGCCACGGTCGTGAAGAGGAAGGCGATCACCGCAATGATGACGAGGCCGATGATGGCCTGCCAGATGTTGTTCACCACCCCGCCGAAGGCGAAGAAAGCGAACACGGCGAGCAGCGTGAGGGCGATGCCCCAGACCACCGTCTTCATCGGAAGATCCTCCTGCGTGCGCTCCGGCTTCTCGGCCGAGGCGCCCGGCTTGCGCTTGAACTCGCTGGCCGCCAGGCCCACCGCGCTCTTGATCACGCCGGCGCTCTTGATGATGCCGATGATGCCCGCGGTGGCGATGCCGCCGATGCCGATGTGGCGGGCGTATTCCTTGAAGATCTGCTCAGGCGCCATCTCGGAGATGGTCTGGGTGATGCCCGTGCCCATCAGGTCGATGACGGTCCCACCCCAGATGAGGTTCATCAACGGGATGATGACGAGCCAGACGAGGAAGGAGCCGCAGCAGATGATGAACGCGTATTTCAGGCCCACAATGTAGCCCAGGCCCAGCACGGCCGCGCCGGTATTGAGCTTGAGCACCACCTTGGCCTTGTCCGCGACCACCTGACCCCAGTGCATGACCGTGGTGCTAAGCGTCTCCGCCCAGGCACCGAAGGTTGCGACGACGAAGTCATACAGACCGCCCACGAGGCCCGCGGCGAGCAGGGTCTTGGCGCTCTTGCCGCCGCCCTCGCCGCTGACGAGCACCTGCGTGGTAGCCGTGGCCTCCGGGAACGGGTACTTGCCGTGCATCTCCTTGACGAAGTATTTGCGGAAGGGAATGAGGAACAGGATGCCGAGGAAACCGCCCAGCATCGAGCTCAGGAACATCTGCCAGAAATTAACGTCCAGGCCCAGGATGTAGATGGCCGGGAGCGTGAAGATGGCGCCCGCCACCACCACGCCGGAGCAGGCTCCGATGCTCTGGATGATGACGTTCTGCCCCAGGCCGCCCTGCTTCTTCAGGGCGCCGGTCAGGCCGACGGCGATGATGGCGATCGGGATGGCCGCCTCAAACACCTGGCCGACCTTCAGCCCGAGGTAGGCCGCGGCGGCGGAAAAAAGGATGGTCATCAGCAAGCCCACCGTCACGCTGTAGGGCGTGACCTCAAAGGGCTTCTCGTTCGGACTCAGCAGGGGCTGGTAATTCTCCCCCGGTTTCAGCTCCCGGTGAGCGTTTTCCGGCAGGGACAGATTTTTGTTTTCGGGATTCATGGCGCGCTTTCTTTTTTTCGTAGCGTTCTATGTATTTCTGCAGCTTGGCTGCATCGGTTTTCGCCTGTTTGGCCAGGCGGGCGGCCTCCCGGGCCTCGCGTCTGGCTTTGCGCGCATCCTTGCGCGCCTGCTTCGCGGCCGCCTTGTCGGCGTCGCGCTGATCCAGCTCAGCCCAGCGGGCGTCGCGCTTCGCAATGCGCATCGCCTTCCGCAGTTCGCGCTCGGACATGTAGGTCGTGTCGCGCGTGGCGGGAAGATCCTTCACTCCGTTCAGGATGTCCGTGGAGTCAGGCACAGCGATTGACGTAGAGTCAGGCTCTTCTGTAGTCATTCCAGCCTGCGAGCTGGAATCTCTAACCGCAAGGGAATCCAATGCGCCTGGAGATTCCGGATCAAGTCCGGAATGACTCGGACGGGTATTGCGCCTGGTCTTGGCGGAATCGAGCGAAGCATACAGGTCGGACATGTGTCCTGGGAAATAGACGTCCGTATGGGGGAAAGCCGCATGGGGCCGGGCCTCGTAGGCCTCCCGCTCGGAGTCGCGGACCACCATCGCCGTCACGTCGAACTTATCCTTCGGGCGGAGCTCCGGCTGCCAGTTGAAACCGCGCAGCTTGTGCTCGGCGGCGGGAAGCTGCACGACCGGATAGGCGTCGCTCTTGGGGTTGTCGAAATTATAGACATGGTCGACGTTGCCTTCCGCGTCAAAGGTCGCCATCATCATCTTGCTCTCCGTCCGGTTGACGGTGGCGATGGCGTCGTTCTCCTCCAGATAAAGCAGGGCCGTGACGCCGCCCAGGGCGTCGAAACGGCGCAGCGAAGTGGAGTCGCTGAAGTAGGCGATGATATCCGTACTCTTGATCTGATCGAAGTAGCCGCCCGCCTCCTCCGTGTGGACGAAGGCGTTGGACAGGAGATTGGCGCGCTCCATCTTCTCGTTGCGGAGCAGCACGAAGAGGCTGTCGGAGTTGTACTGGCGGTTCCCCTCGTTCCAGACGATGGGGTTCTTGTACAGGCGGGCGATGGAGTCGAGGTCGCTGTAGCGCAGGGAGTCGCAGCGGACCTGCATGTCCTTGCGGAAAATCTTGATGTCCTTGTTCGCGAAGAGGAAGCCGATCTTGGTGCTGTCCGGGGGCGGCGGAAGGGTGTCCCGCTGGGCCGCAAGGGAATCGGCAGGGAAGTTCAGTTCGGTCAGGACGACCGTCGTATCGGCCGGCGCTTCATCTTCCGACGCCTGGTTTCCGGAGCGAAGCGACGCAGGGGGTTCGGGGGGAACGCCCCCCGTATTTTGGGCCGAAGGCCTTTGAAGCGATGCGTTCTCACGCATCGCTTCTTCGCGCTTGTTCGCTGCCTCTTCGGCGGCGCGGCGGCGGTAGGCCGCAATCGGGTCTTCCAGCATCTCCGCCCGGCGCTTCTCGGCCAGCGCGATCTCGTCCTTATCGACGTCGCACTTCGGCTGCGTCCAGTAGACGAAGCGCTCCGCGCCCAGGTAGGTCGTGTCCGGCTGTGCGCCGTCCTCGTCCCACAGGGCCACGGAGGCGTTCTCCTCCAGCGTCACGCGGGCCAGGGAATCCACGTACTGCAGCCGGTCGCCCAACGCCGCGACGCGGCGGCTCTGGTCCTGGACCTGCACGCTGCCGAGCATCAGCAGGTCGTTCGGCATGCGGTAGTAGTACAGGCTGTCGCTCCAGGACTCCTCGCTCTCGCCCAGGCCGTGGACGTGGTCGCGGAAGAAGAAGGTCTCCCGCCCGCGCTCGTACCAGCCGGAGCCCGCTGAGAGCATCCTGCCGTCCTTCCAGAAGTCGATTTCGGTCAGGAAATCAGCCCGCTCCGCACCGGAGTCGTAGCGCAACTTCTCCGTACGCACGAAGATGGAATCCGTGAACATGTTGACGTTGCCGCTGAAGTTGAACATGTCGCGGGCGTTCTCGTAGGTGCCCTCGTCGCTCTCGATGATCTGCCCGTCGGAGCTGATCATCGACGCGCCGCCCGAGAAGACGGCCAGGCTGTCCTTCGTGTTGTAGTCCAGGATATGCGTGCGGAGAACGTTGTCTTTCTGGTTGCGCAGTTCGACCACCCCGCCGCGGAACTGTGCGAGGCTTTCGTCGATCAGGTAGTCCAGCTTGCCGCTGGTCAGCTCGGACTCGCCCTGCGTGAGCCGGACGTTGCCGAAGCAGTTGATGATTTTCTCCTCCACGTGCCAGAGGGCCGTGTCGCAGGAGAGATAGGTGCCGTTATGCAGGAAGGTGGGGTCGATGGCCTTGCGCGCCATCCGGCCGTCCTTCTCCACCTGCTCCAGGGAAACGGCGTTGAGCAGGCGTACCAGCGAGTCCGTCTGCCCGGAAGTTTGCTGGGCAGACAGCGGCAGGGCTGCAAGCAGCAGGGCCGCGAAGAGAATCAGTCGTCTTTTCTGATTTTGGCGGACCATCCTTTCCGGGAGAACTCACAGTCCCCGAACAGGGGATCGATGATGATGTAGCTGCTCTCTATCTTGTCGTCCAGGAACTTCCTGATGGCCACATTGACCTTCTCCTGCTGCACCTGGGCGAGCAGGTCGGTGTAGTCCGACTCGAAGGTGGCCGTGTGCGCGGGAACGATCTTGTCCAGGCGGACGATCTTGTAGACGAGGTTGCCGTCGCGGCCTTCGTTGTCCAGCGAGGCGATCGGCTCGGAGATCTCGCCGATCTGCAGATCCTGGATGGCGGCGTAGTCCTGCGGCTTCAGCTGGTCGATCTCGAAATAGGCGGAGCCGGTGTGCGGATCAGCCATCTGGCCGCCGTTGGTGCGGGTGGGCGCATCCTCGGAGTAGAAGCGCGCCGCGGCTTCAAAGGTGATGGTGCTGTCCAGAATGGCCGTGCGCAGGCTGTCCAGGCGCTGGAACGCCTTCTCCTGGTCCGCCAGCGTGTAGCTGGGTCGGATGAGGATGTGGCGGGCGTTGAACATGTCACCCTTCTTCTCCAGCACCTCGATGATGTGGAAGCCGTCCGGCGTCTCCACGATCTGGGAGATGGTGCCGGGCTTGAGCGACATGGCGGCGTCCGAGAAGGCCGGCCAAAAGATGGTCTTGGAGGCCATGCCCAGTTCGCCGCCCTTGCGGGCGCTGCCGGGATCCTCGGAATACAGGCGGGCCAGCGTGGCGAAACGCTCGCCGTTGATGATGCGCTCCCGGATGTTGAGCAGACGCTCCTTGACGGCGATGGCGGCCGCCTCCCGGTCGGGATAGATGCAGATCTGGCTCATCTGGTATTTGATCGGCACGACGGGCAGCGAGGCCACGTCGGCCGTGTCGAGGAACTGCTTGACATCGTAGGGCGTCAGGTCCGGCAGATTCTTGGCGATCTCGGACTGCTCCTGCTGCGCGAGCGTCTGCTCCTCGATCTGGGTGCGCCACTCCTGGCGCAGCTTGTAGATCGGCTTGCCGAGGTACTCGGCCAGCTCGTCCTCGCCGCCGGCACGGGTCGTCATCTCCGCCATATACTGGTCCAGCTGGGCGTTCACCTGGTCCGTACTGACCGTCAGGGAGTCGATGCGGGCCTGGGCGATGAGCAGCTTGGTCTGCATCATGTTCTCGAGGATATCGCAGCGGTTTGCGGGCACACCCTGGGCGCGCATGGCCTGCACCTGCGCCTCCACGTCCGACAGGGAAATCATCTCATTGCCCACGATGGCGACGGATTTATCGATGACGCCGCGGTAGCGCTGGGCGGAAGCGGCGATGCAAAGGCCCGCCAGGGCGAGCGTCGCTGCACATTTCAGGAGCTTATTCTTCATTCTTGTAAACTACAAAGGTTTTGCTTTCGAGCGCGTTTTCAAGCAAGTCCCGTTCCAAACTGTTCATCAGATCATGTTTTCTTGCGCTCATCAGGATATCGCGGATCTGCGGGGCGCAGTAATCCAGCGGCGCGGGGCCGCTGCGGCGGATGTCGCGCACGTAGGCGAACATCAGGTCGGCGCGGTCCGTCGGCTCGTACCGGATCGTGTCTCCCCACAGCAGGGACAGCAGTTGCGTGTACTCCAGGCCGAAATACTTGGCCACTTCGTTGGCGTCCATCCAGGTGTCGGAACTGTCAAACCAGCGCAGCGCCGTGGACTTGGCGAGCGTGTCCGCCCGCTGCACGTCGTCGTACTCCTGCGAGGTCATCATCCGGAGGATGGCGTTGATGTTGGGCGAATCCTTCATCACGTCCACGAAACGCAGCTTGAGCACCGGGCGCTTGAGTTCGAAGTCGGACTTGTGCGCCTCGTAGTAGTTGCGGATCTGGTCGTCCGTGATCAAGGTGTCCAGCCGGTCGTTGATATAACGCTGCTCGTAGCGGTATTTCAGCAGGGAACGGCGGAAATCCTCCAGTTCGGCGCTCACGTCGAGCTCCCCTTTCGAGAGCTCCCGCTCCGCCACGTCCAGGTAGAGCAGGTCCATCGCCCAGCTGTTGATGTACTGCTCCGCCAGGCGGGCGCTGTCCGCCGGAGAGACCAGGTTGGGGATGAAGCGCTCCACTTCCGATTTGTAGAGCTTGTTCTTGCCGACTTTCGCCACCACTTGATCGTCGTGTACCAGCGACGTGATGGTGTTGCAGGACCCCAGCAGGACCGGCAGCAGCAACAGTATGAGGATCTTCCGCATAATTTGCAAATATAACAAAAAAATAGTCATTCCGGGCTTGACCCGGAATCTAGTTCTCCGCGGCGATCGCCTCGATCATGCTGTCGAGGATGGGCGTCGCCTGGTAGGACGAGGCCGTGCAGTTGTTGGTCAGCAGCGAGAAGATGATGGTCTTCTTCGGGTCGCCGTCGGAGGCGAGGATGTAGCCGCTGAAGCAGCGCACGCCGTTCATCGAGCCGCTCTTCATGTGGATGCGGTCCTTGAACTCCTGCGGCGCCTTGTCGAAGCGGTTCTCGAGCGTGCCCTTCTCGCCGGGCACCGGGAGCGAACCGAAAAACGCGTTCCAGACGGGCAGGGCCATCATTTTCCGCAGGAAGCGGACGAAGAAATCGGGCGAGACGTAGTTCTTGCGGGACAGGCCGCTGCCGTCGAACTGGCGGCAGGCGCCGTCCGGGCGGAGGCCCAGCTTGCGCAGGCCGGCATCGGACGCGTCGTCCAGGTCGTCCTGGCGGGCGGTCTTGTCCAGGTGCATGGCAATCACCTTCAGGAGCGCTTCCGCGTAGAAGTTGTCGCTCTCGCGGTTGGTGTCCGCGACGATGTCCGCGAGCGGGGCCGACCAGGCGCTGCCCGCGATGCGGATGCTGTCCACGGCAGGCGCCGGCGTGCGCGCCGCGCCGAGCTCCAGCGAGGTGCGGATCTCGCCCAGGTGCGTGATGTCGCCCCAGCCGCCTCTCACCTCAACGCCCTGCGTCCGGAGGAAGTTGTGGAAATAATAGGCGCAGGTGAAGGCGCCGAAGGTGTTCGAGCACTCCAGGGTGTAGCCCCGGCGGTCGACCGGGAAGGAACCCGCGATCTCGCCCACCGGGGCAAGCGTGGAGGTCACGTAGTAGAGCGTGTTCGAGGAGCGGGCCGCACCGGTGACGGTGTGGTTCTCGTAGTGCATCCAGGGCGTCTCGGGATACTGGACGCGGTAGTTCACCGCGCTGCCGGATGCCCCAGGGGTGATATAGAAATTCTGCGCGTTCTCGAAGAAATTGAGGCCGCTCGGGCCGGCGCCGTAGTACGTGCCCAGGTCGTCGAACGTCCAGCCCAGGTTCTGCGGCGTGTGGTCGGTGAAGTAGCGCGGGTCGCCGAGGATGCGGCCTTCGATGCGGCGGATGCCGGCGTCGAAGAGCAGCTGCGCCCAGGTGCCGAAGGTCGTGCCAATCGCTTCCGTGCTCTCCGAACGGGAGCCCGTCGTCGGGTCGCCCCCGCCGAGGATGTAGACGTCCCCGTGCAGGGTGCCGTCCTCGATGGTGCCGGTATAGCCCAAACGCGTCTCAAAGCGGAAATTGGCGCCCAGCAGCTGCAGGGCCATGCCCGTGGTCAGGAGCTTCACGTTGGAGGCAGGCACAAGCTTCTGGCGGTGGTTGACGGCCACGACCGTGTCGCCGTCCGCGCGCACGGCCAGGACGCCCACGAGCGCGGAACGGAGCGGCTCCTTCGCGCAAATCTCGTCGATGGCCTTTTGCGCCTCGGTCCGGGGAATACCAGCAGTCGCGCTCCATGCCATGAGCAGGAGCGCGACTGATATCAGGGTTTTTGCAATCCTCATTTGACCGCTTTCTTCACGGCGGCGCTGAGCTTCTCGTAAAGCGCGTCCGTCTTGGAAAGCACTTCCTTGCGGAGCTCGTTGTAGTAAGCCTTCTTGCTGCCCTCGATCGGGCCGTTCACCTTGTCGCGGAGCTCGTTGTAGAGGTCGATGGCCTCTTCCATCAGCTCGCTGACGTTGGCGTCCGTAACTTTGGGATTGACGCAGGCGACCACGGAGCAATCCTCCACAAAGGCGCTCAGCACATACTCGATGTCCTTTTTGATGTCTCTAAGATTCATAGCGTTTCGTATTTAACGGTGCAAAGTTAGCAATTTTCTTTTAATTCTTCCGGTTTCTTGTGAAGGTCCTTGCGGAAGATGTTCAGGCGGCACAGCCAGGTGAAAGCGCGGTACATGAAGGGGCGGAGCGCCTTGTCCGCCTCTTTCAGCTTTTCGCGGATGGGAATGCCCTGCGGGCAATGCTTCTCGCACTTCCCGCAGCCGATGCATTTGGTGGGGAAGGCGGGGTCGCGTGTGAAGGCGACGGTGACCGAATACTGGAAGCGACCCGACCACTTCGATTCGCTGTACATCGCGTTGTAGCAGCGGAAGGCGGTGGGGATGTCGACGCCCTGCGGGCAGGGCATGCAGTACTGACAGCCGGTGCAGCCGACTTTTTCCTTCCGCTGAATCTCCTCTTTCACCTTTTCGAGGAGAGCGAAGTCCCGCTCGGTAAAATCGCCTGCACGCGCTTCCAATGCGGTCCGGATGTTCTCCTCCACCATCTCCAGCGAATTCATCCCCGAGAGGACGACGGTCACTTCCGGCTGGTTGTACAGCCAGCGGAACGCCCATTCCGCCGGCGTCCAGCCCCGCTCGTCGGCGGCGATGATCTTCTTGGCCTGCTCCGGGAGCAGATTCACCAGCTTGCCGCCGCGCAGCGGCTCCATGATGACGACGGGAATTCCACGTTCGGCGGCGGCCTTGAGGCCCACCACGCCGGCCTGCGTGTGTTCGTCCCGGTAGTTGTACTGGATCTGGCAGAAGTCCCAGTCATAGGCGGCCAGGATTTTCAGGAAATGGCCGGAGGTGCCGTGGTAGGAGAAGCCGAAGCTCCGGATGGCGCCGCTGCGCTTCTTTTCCTCTATCCACTCCACGATGCCCAGGCGCTTGAGTTTCTCCCACTGGGCGTAGTCGGCCATCTGGTGCAACAGGTAATAGTCGACATGGTCCGTGCGCAGGCGCTTGAGCTCTTCATTGAAGTAGCGGTCGAAGGCGGAGCCGCTTTGGATGAGGTACTGGGGAAGCTTGGTGGCGATGTTGACCTGGTCGCGGACACCGTTCCGTTCCAGGATGGTGCCGAGCGCCGCCTCACTGCCGGGGTAAATGTAGGCGGTGTCGAAATAGTTGACACCGGCCCGGATGGCCGTCATGATCTCGCGCTCGGTTTTCTCAAGGTCGATGATGCCGGCCGTCTTGGTGAAGCGCATGCATCCGTACCCGAGAATCGAGAGCTTGTTCCCGTGCTTATCTGCTCTGTACTGCATTGAATACCAATTAATAATACCACGGCCGCGTCGCGACGCTGCGGATACCTTCGCCCGTGTCCACGTGCCCCAGGATCCGGCGGACGGCCAGCGGCTCGCGGTCGTAGAAGTCCTCGCCGTCGGGCGTCAGGGAGCTGATGCGCACCACCATGGAAGAGTGGATGATCTTCTTGTCCCCGTAGTACATCGCCACGTGGGCGACCACCATTTTCTTCTTCGCCGTAGCGGGCGTGCCATAGAAGAGCAGGTCGCCGGGCAGCATCTGGTCGAAATCGTACGGGACCTCCGCGCCGGTGTAGATCTGCTCGCGGGCGTTGCGCGGCAGGACGATGCCGCACTGGCGGTAGACGAACTGCGTGAAGCCGCTGCAGTCGAAGTGCTTGACGCTCGCGCCGCCCCACATGTAGGGCGTGCCGAGGAAGCGGCGGGCCGTCGCGATCAGGTTCTCGCGCGTGGCCTCGCGGGTGCCGACCCATTCGTCGAAATCCATCACCTCATAGGCGCGCACCCAGCCTTCCCGGCCGGAGGGCAGGAAGACCTGCACCCAGCCGCGGCGGGATTCCGTGCCCTTGCGGACCAGGTCGGTGAGCGTAAAATCGCCGATGCGCGCCGCCACGGTGGACGGTTCCTCGAAGATGTGCGTGTATTCCACGCAGCAGACGTACTTCGGCGCGGCGATCCAGGCGTCCTTGCCCGCTTCGTCCATGAAGGCGACGTTGAGTTCGGTCGTCCAGACATCTTTGTAGTCCGGGGCGTCGACCTGGCGCCAATAGCGCTCGGCGCCCTTGACGCGCAGCACCGTGCCCATCAGGCACTGCGTCTCGTTGCCGGATTCGTAGTCCGGTTTCAGCCGCAGGAAGCAGGAAGAGGAATTGACGACCGCCCATTCGGGACCGTCGTATTTCTGCGCAAAGGCGGCGGGTACGGAAAGTACCAGCGCCGCCAGGAGAAGGATTGTCCGTTTCATACGGACAAATATAAGCAATTTCAGCTACTTGTTCATCTCTTTCGAGAGCAGTTCCTCGAAGTCTTTGCGGGGCATCTGGCCGTCGAGGCAGATGAAAGTCACCTCGTTGGCCTCAGTCGCGAGCATCACGAAGCCTTCGATGGTCCTGTCGTTGCCCAGGGTGTACATCCGGACCACCTCGCCGGAGTCCTTGGCCTCCATCAGGAGCTCATACTTGCCGGAATTGATGAAGCGCTCGGCGTCGGCGCGCAGGGAGCCGTTGACGGTCGCGTTCTCGCTATTAAGGATGTAGAGGCCCGTGAGCGAACGGATGACCGGGGTGAGGTTGACATTGTCGTCGCCGACCTCCAGGTCGGGGATCTGGCCGATCAGGCGGAACATGGCCGGGGAGACGTAGACGGCGGAGACGTTCTCCGCATCGGAGTATTTCTGGTAGATGCTCTTGCCGTTCTGGGCGAAGGCGGAAGCCGTGAGCAGCAGGGCTGCAAAAAGGATGATTATGCGTTTCATTTCTGGATCTTGTTAAGGGTGTTGTAAGGCATGCCGGCGGTCTCCTCCGCGTCGCGGACGATCTCCATGCCGACGGACATTTTGTCGGAAATGGTCTGGAAGGCCTTTTCCACTTCGGCGTAGGCCAGCAGCGGATCGTCGAAGGTGTCCTTCGGTCCGCGCTGCGGCAGCACGACCAGGGCTGCCGCAGCAGCCGCCACGGCCAGCGAGGCGTAGGGGATCCAGCGGGCGGGACGGGGCCGGGCGGCGTCCGCGAGTTCGCGGGCGGCCAGGGCCTGCCGCAGGCGGCGCTCCAGCCCGTCGGGGACGGGGGCGGCGGTTTCCGCTGCTTTCTGCTCCAGCTCTTCGAGGCTGAGGTTTTCTATTTCTTCCAAGGTCTTCATATCACATTTCTTAATTTTCGGCGGGCCTGCGAAAGCAGGACGCGCAAGGTGAGTTGGTTCATTCCGGTACGCTCCGCAATCTCTTCATAGGAGAGCCCGTCCAGGGTCCGGAGCGTGAGCACTTCGCGTTGCCTGTCAGGCAGCGACTTGATGGCGTCCAGGACCTTGGCGAGACGCTCTTTCTCATCGACCGCCTCGTCCTGGCGGCCCGGCCATTCCGGCTCGGGCAGGACGGCGGGCGTCTCCATTTTCCGGCTGCGCCGGATGCGGTCCAGGCAGAGGTTGCGCAGCACCCGGATGCCGTACCCCTTGGGGTTGCGGATGCCGTCCAGCGCATCCCGTCCGCTCCAGAGCTTCAGGAACAGCTCCTGCACGGCGTCCTCCGCTTCGGCCTCATCCTCGAGGATGTAGAAGGCCACGCGGTAGAACTCGCCGGCGAGGGAAAGCCACTCGTTCTGGAAGCGCGCGTTCGTCATTGGGCTGCGATTTTGCCGACGAAATCCAGGGGAAGGGTGCCAAACAGACAGGCCAGCGTGCACTCGTGCGGGGCAAAGAAGATAATGTCCTGCACCAGCCCCGAAGCGTCGTCCAGGAGGCCGAAGATCTGCACGGTCTCCCCGTCGTCCTTGACTTCCATCAGCACTTCGCGCTTGTCCAGCACGCGGGAGAGGCGGTTGTTCAGCCGCTCGCGCACGTTGGGCGCAGCGCCGCCATACTCCATCACGGTCACCCCCTTGATGCCGCGCAGCGCATGGCGAAGTTCGCGCATGTCGCCGTCCTCGTCATCGATGTGGACGGCTGCGCCCCGGACCAGCGCCGTGGCCAGCCGGCCCAGCTTGACCACTTCGACACCGTCGGTGTGGCGGAATTCCGAGACAATGGAGCTGAGCTCCGTCTGGGACACCCGCTTGGCAGGGCGGGCGGCGGACGCTGTCAGCGGCAGCAAGAGAAGTAAAATCAATAAGTACTTTTTCATATATCACAAACGAATTATCGGAGCCGCGGCGAAGCAACTCCGATAATAAGACGAATATCGTACCAAAATGTTAAACACTTTTTTTATACCGGGTCGGGAAGGATGATGACCACGGTGCCCAGCTTGACGCGGGACTTCAGGTCGAGGATATCCTCGTTGCGCAGGCGGATGCAGCCTTCCGTGGCGCGCGTTCCGATGCTCTCCGGGAACGGCGTGCCATGGATGCCGATGTCCCAGAAGCCCGGCACGTCCAGGCGCAGGAACCAGGGGCCGTAGGCGTCCTTGACAGGGCCCTTGCCGTCCTTGAAGTCGTGCGAGAGGCCCTTGGCGTTGAGCAGCTCATTGATCTTGAAGGTTCCTTCCGGGGTTTTGTGGTCGCCGCGGACCTTCTTGGCGCCGTAGTTGATGGCGCAGGAGCAGCCGTACTCCTTGATGGCTTCGCCCTGCGCGTCCACGAGCGTGAGCTTGAGCGCCTCCTTGTCAATGACGATGAACGGGGCGGAATCCACCTGGTTGAGATACTTCGCGAACGGAGCCTGTGCCCGCACGCCCAGCGCTGGCAGCAGGGCCAGCAAAAGGAAAAGGACTTTCTTCATAACGGGGACAAAGATAATCAATATCCCGGAAAAATATCAAACGGGCATCGCCCCCTTGCGGGAGCAAACGAAGGCGGCGGTATCGCTCGCCAGCCGCTGGGCGTCCGCAAGCGAATCGCCCCGCAGATACGCCACCACGAAGGCGGCGGTGAAGGAGTCGCCGGCGCCGACGGTGTCCACGACGACGGCCTCGCCGGCCGTCTGCGGGATGACCGCCTCCGGCGTGATGACCTCGCTCCCCTGCGGTCCGCGGGTCAGGATGACCAGCCGCAGGCCGTAGCGCGCGATCAGCGCCCGGCAGGCCGCCGTGTCGTCATCGCTCAGGCCGAACAAGCCGGCCACGGTACGGATCTCCTCGTCGTTGATCTTGAGGATATCCGCCAGCTGCAAGGACTCTTCCAGGACTTCCCGGGAGTAGTAATGCTGCCGCAGGTTGATGTCGAACACCTTCAGGCAGTCCGGCCGCGCGGCGCGCAGGAAACGCAGCACGGACGCGCGGGAAGCCATGCGCTGCACCAGCGAGCCGAAGCAGACCGCGTCCGCGCGCTGCGCGAGCGCCTCCATCTCCGGCGTGAACGGAATGTTGTCCCAGGCCACGTCCTCGGTGATGTTGTAGCTCGGCACGCCCCGATCGTCCAGCTTCACGGCCACCGTTCCGGTGGGCTTCTCCGTGACGGAAATGATGTTATTCAGCTGCTTCTCGGCCACGATGTCCAGAATCTCGCGGCCGAGCGGGTCGTCGCCGACGGCGCTGACCGCCCAGCCCTCTTCGCCGAGGCGCTGCGCGTGGTAGGCGAAGTTGGCCGGAGCCCCGCCGAGGGCCTTGCCCGAGGGGAGCATGTCCCAGAGGATCTCCCCGAGGCCCACAATTACTTTCTTGCTCATGCTGTTTTCTCTTTAAGGAAACGCGCGGCCAGGTACACCAGGTACGCCACGCCCATGCTGATCACGATCACGGAACCAGTCTGCGTGCCCATCGCGTCGGACAGGATGCCCATCAGCAGCGGAAAGACGGTACCGCCGATGATGCCCATCACCATCAGGCCGGACATCTCATTGCTCCGCTCGGGCAGGTAGTACAGCGCCCGCGAGAAGACCATCGAGAAAATGTTGGAGTTGCCGAAGCCCACCAGGGCGATGGCAACGTACAGCCCGGCGAGGCTGCGGCACACGAACAGGCCGATCATCGACAGGACCATCAGGCACACGCTCACCGCGAAGAACTTCTTCAGCGGGAACTTCGCCAGGATGAAAGAGCCGGACAGGCAGCCCAGGGTGCGGAACAGGAAATAGATGCTCGTCGCGATGCCCGCTTTCTCCAGCGGCAGCGCGAGGCGCTCCATGATGATCTTCGGCGCGCAGGTGTTCACACCGACATCGATGCCCACATGGGCCACGATGCCGAGGAAGAGCAGCAGCACGGAGCCGTCGCCCAGCAGCTTGAGGCAGTCGATGAAACTCGACGTCTTGTCTTTCGGGATCTCCTCCTCGATCTTCGTCAGGCTTAGGTAGACGATGGCGATGAGCGCGAAGACCAGGAAGATCGGATACAGCAGCCGCCAGTTGCCGAACTGCAGCGAGGCCCAGCTCGCCAGGATCGGCGCGATGAACGAGGCGATGGCCTTGACGAACTGCCCGAAGGTCAGCGTGCTGGCGAATTTCTCGCCGCTGACGATGCAGGACGCGAGCGGATTGAGCGACACCTGCATCAGCGTGTTCCCGATGCCCAGCAGGCAAAACGACGCCAGCAGCACGGGATAATTGTAGCCGCACAGCGGCAGGATCAGCGCCACGGCCGTGACCACGAGGCTAAGAAGCACGGTCTTCCGCTTGCCGATCCGATTCATCAGCAGGCCCGTCGGAACGGACAGCAGGAAAAACCACAGGAACACCATCGAAGGCAGGAAATTCGCCATCGTATCGGACAGCGCAAAGTCCGCCTTCACGTAGTTGGTCGCCGTGCCCACCATGTCCACGAATCCCATCGTGAAAAAGGCGATCATGACCGGCACCAGTTTGGCCACATTGGATTGTTTGGATGCCATAGGCTATTTCTTATTCAGCAGGTTGCAGTTGTCGAGGAAATTGTAGAACAGCGTCGGCCAGATGTACACCGACTGGCCGTTGTCGCGGTAGCCGAAACCGTGGAAACCGCGCGTGAAAGAGTGGATTTCCAGTGGCTGGCGCGTCTGGTTCCACGCGTTGTAGAGCGCCGGCGTGTCGCCGAAGCCGTTGGCGGAAGAGGCTTCGCCCGTGCTCGCCGCGATGAAGAGTGGCATGGGATCGTCGGGCACCTGGTTCTCGAACCAGGCCGGATAGATCATGCCGAGGAAATCCGGGCGGCTCATCTCGTCGTGGTCGAGCGCCACGTGGTACACGATGTTGCCACCCGCCGAGAACCCGATGATGCCGATGGCGTGCGGATTCACGCCGTATTTCGCTGCATTCTTGCGGACATAGGTAATGGCGGCGCGACCGTCGTCCCAGGCCATCTTCCGGTCGTAGCCCTGCGCTTCGGCAATCTTCGCGTGTTTCTCGGCCAGCTCCTGCATGCGCGCGTCCCGTCCCTGGTTGCCGTAGGAATGGTCGACGACGTACTTCGCCTCCTCATAGTCGGCGCCGGAATAGGCGATGCGGTATTTCAGGACAAACGCGGCGATGCCGTGTTCGGCCATCCATTTGGCCACGTTGGGGCCTTCCTGGTGCCAGGACAGCGCCGTGAAACCGCCGCCCGGGCAGACGATGACGGCAGCACCCGTCTCCGTACCCTTCGCCGGGAGATACACCCAGAGTTCGGGATCCACGACATTCAGAATGCACTGCCCGACCTCGCCGGGATTGAAGGGCGTCGTGTATTCGAAGAGGTATTCCGGCTGCGTCCAGCCTTCCGTGCCGGGCGCCTTCCCTTCGTAAAGCCGGATCTTTTCCGCCTGCGCAAAGACACTGGTCGAGCACAGGACAAGAATCATCCAAGTGAATAACTTTTTCATCATCTGTTGCGGTTTTGCATTCGTTGCACAGCTTCATACTGTCCGGGACGGACCGTGTCGAGCCAGTTGGCGTCCGTCCGCGGCTTCGGGGAGCGCTCGACGGAATGGACCTTGATGTTCAGTCCGTCCAGGACGATGCGGTCGAGGAACGAATCGATCTCGTTCCAGAACCATTTGATCGGGAGGAGCGCCATGCAGTGGTCGCCTCCGACGTACTCGTTGAGCATGTAGGGAACATCCATCGCATAGAGCTGCTGGCTGACGTAGAAGGGGCCGAAGCCATGACGGTTCGGGTTGCGCTCCATGTCGAAGGTCACGGTCGGGTCGGCCGAACCATGGAAGAAGCACATCGGACAGGGCTTGCGGTCCCACTTGAGCTCCGTGTCGTCCGCGCCGGTCAGGTACACGGCGCCGGCCATCGGGACCACGCCGGCGTAGTTGAAGTCCGCCGGCAGGTTGTCTTTCGCGAGCGGATGGCCGGAGCAGATGTAATACTCGGCGTTCATGCTGTTGATCGCGCCCGCGCTGCTGCCGCTGATGACGATCTTTTCAGGATCGGTCTTGTATTCCCGGGCATGCTCGATGAGCCAGGCCGTCGCGGCATAGAGATCCTCCACGCCGATGTCGATGGAATACTGGAAAGGATTGTACCCCTCCGGCGGGGTGATGAGCGGCTTGCCGTCCCGGCCGCGGGCGGAGCCGAGCCGGTAGTCGATGGCCACGCAGACCCATCCCTTCTCGCAAAGGTGGTCGTACAGCGGATTGCAAAGGGCGTCTATCCTGGAGCCCATGGCCCAGGCGCCGCCGAAGGAGTAGATGAAGACCGGGCGTTTTTCCGCCGGCTGGTCTTTGAACTGATAGATATCCATCAGGATGGGCTTGCCGTCGCGGACGACGAATTCCACGGTCGTCCGGTCGGCTTTGGACGCCGGCTCCGGCTGCGGGAAAGGCTGTGCGCCCGCAGGGACGGAAAGGATCGCGGCAAGCGCCACGCCAAGAATCGACAACTTATTCATAGTCTGACAATGATTTATTTACCAAGTAAATAGAGAACGGGGACGTCCAGGCGCGAAGCCCAGGAACCTTCGACATGGGCCAGGCCCGGGAAGACCTGACTGACGTAATGGGCGTCGTCCCAACCGGCCTCCCGGAACATCGCATCCAGGCGATCCTGATACTTGGGATACTGGGCGTCGAGGGTCTGGTCGCCTCGGTCCATGTACAGCTTGCAGCTGTTGGGCTTGAGCGTCTCCCGGAGATAATCCACGTAGCATTGGTTGGCCGCATCGATAAAATCCCGCTCCGCATCATAGTTGGTGATGTAGAGGACGGAATGCGTCGAAAGACAACCCGCGCCGCCGAAGACTTCGGGATATTTGGCCACGGCATAGGAGGAGATCAGACCGCCCATGCTGGAACCCATGTGGAAAGTATGCTCCCGGTCCCTGCGCGTGGAATAGGTTGCGTCAATGAAGGGCTTCAGCTCCTCGACCAGGAACTTCAAGTAATTGTTGCCCAGCAGCTCCTCCTCCCCCATCCGCTTGCTCTTCGCATACTCCTTCAATTCCGGGGAATAGCGGTCGTACACATCCTGGGGGAAGTATTCCTGGCTCCGGGTGCGGAAGGAATTCGCCACGCCGACCACGATGCAGTTCTGGATCCGGCCCGCCGCCGACAGCTCACCAAAGACCTCATCGACACACCATTCCTGGTGGTTGAACATCTTCTCGGCGTCGAACAGATTCTGTCCGTCGCTCATGTACACGACGGCGTATTTCTTCCATTTCGCGTAATCGGCCGGGAGCCAGACATACACGTTCCGCGGCATCACCAGCCCGGACTTTGATTCAAAATCCGGATAGAAATCCAGCTTGCCCGCTGAAACCGCCGGCTTGTCGGGATGGCCGTCGCCCACGGTCCCGGCCGTCTTGTCAACTCCGCAGGCTGTCAGGACGAACAGCAGTGCGGAAACAATCCACAGCTTCCTCATCTCAGAAGGCGAAGATGGCGGCGGAGACGGGAGACAGCGTCACGACATCCCCCTTCTTCGTCTGCTTGTACGTGCATTTCTTGTAGCTGCCGCCGATGATCTCCGGCTTGGCGGATTCCGCCGGCAGCGTCACGCTGACCTGCTTGCCGGACGGGTTGAGCACCACGTAGCAGCGGCCGGCTGCGGACTTGCGCTCGTAGACCATCGGATAGGGCTGGTCGAGGCTGCTGACCAGGCGCCAGGACGCGTCGGCGCCCAGGGCCGGGACGTCCTTGCGCAGCTGCAGCAGCGTGCGGACGTAATGCAGCAGTGAATTCGGGTCAGCCTCGGCCTTCTCCACCGTCATGCGGTTCGGATCCGGATCCTGCGGGATGTAAATCTTCTCGATGGGAGCCGTGGAGAAGCCGCCGTTGGCCGTGGCGTCCCAGAGCATCGGGATGCGGCAGCCGGCGCGGAATCCGGAGCCGTCGGTGGACGGCGCGGCCGGGTTCTGCTTGAGGCCAATCTCGTCGCCGTAGTAGATAAACGGCACGCCCGGCATGGTCAGGAAGAAGGTCATCGCGACCTTCAGCTCCTCCGGCGTCGTGCGGCCTTCGGTGCACACGCGGTTGAAGTCGTGGTTGCCGGACGGCATGCACACGTAGCCGTGGCCCTGGACGGCGTCATACTGATAGCTGTACAGGTCGAACCAGGTCTTCAGCTCACCCTGCCCCGCCTTGTCAAAATACGGTTTCGACTCGACGGCGTTGGGGCCGAAGCCGCGGCGGCCGTAGAAGAAGAGCGTGGAGTAGTTGTACTGCCCGTCATGGCAGAAGAAATCGAGGTCAAAGTCCGCCTGCGCAACGCTCTGGGCCGGGTTGAACCATTCGGCGATCAGCACGCCCTCGGGATACGCCTTCTCGAACCAGGGCACGAAATCTTCATGCCAGAGGCGAATCGTGGCCGCCTTGTCGGGGTCGTTCTTGACCAGGCTCGCCGCCATGTCCACGCGGAAGCCGTCCACGCCCTTATCCATCCAGAAGGAGATGATGTTCTTGAGCTCGCGGCGCATCGACATGGGCCCCGGGGCGTCCACCGCCTGCTCCCAGGGATGGGTCGGATCGGGATTCGCGAAGCCGAAGTTCAGGGCCGGCTGCGTGTCGAAGAAATTCTTGATGTAATAGGGCCCGCGCGGCGCGTCCGTCGCGACGAACTTGCTCAGCAGCGATGCGCCGGCGCTGTTGCGGACGGCGTCGTCCAGCGAGCCGCCCGGACCGGGGACCGCGCCGCCTTCCGGCTTGAAGGACGGCCAGATGTAGTAGTCCGAATAGCGCAGGTCCGCGCCTTCGCGCGCCTGCATGAACCATTCGCACTGGTCCGAGGAATGCCCGGCCACCAGGTCCATGACGATCTTGATGCCGCGCGCATGCGCCTGGCGGATCAGTTCCAGCAGGTCGGCGTTGGTGCCGAAGCGTGGATCCACCTTGTAGAAGTCGATGATATCATAACCACCGTCCGTCCAGCCCGACACATAGACCGGGTTCAGCCAGATGGCCGTCACGCCGATGGAGCGGATGTAATCCAGGCGGGAGATGATGCCCTGCAGGTCGCCGATGCCGTTGCCGTCGCTGTCCTGGAAGGAGGACGGATAGATCTGATAAAAGACGGCGTCGCGCAGCCAGGACGGGTGCGCCGCCCGGGGCTTGAACATGCGGGAGACCATTTCCACCATGTCCTCGAACGTCATCGGCATGCCTTTCTCGCGGCGGTCCGCGTCGGACGCCAGCTTGCGGCTTTCCGCCTCGTCGGACGCCAGCGTGTAGAAGTTGTTCTCGACCTGTAGCACCTTCGCCACGGCGTCCGTCAGGATGCGCTCCATGTCATCATAGACGTTGACGGCAGGGTGGATCCCGTCGTAGGTGCCGTCCTCGGGAAGGCCGAGGTCAGCCGTGGCGAGCGGGGTGTGGTAGTCCACGTACGTGATATTCTGCTGCGCGTCGGCATAGGCCTTCAGCCGGGCGTTGAACGCCTTGATCAGCGAACCCGCGTCCAGATCCGGCAGGATCATGTAATGGGCGCAGGGCGTGATGGAGCACAGCAGCACCTTGATTCCGGCCGCTTCGGCCAGCTCACACATGGCCACGGTGTTGTCATAAACCGTCTGGTCGGGATAGTACGCCTGGCCCGCCAGGTTCTGGCAGAGGTCGTTGGTACCCGCCATGATGGCGACGGCCTTCGGGTGCAGGTCGATGACGTCCTGCTTGAAGCGGACGAGCATCTGGCTCGCCGTCTGGCCGGAGATACCGCGCCCGGCGAAATTGTTCTTCGTGAAGAACTCCGGGTCGCTGTCGTACCAGAAGTCGGTGATCGAGTCGCCCATCAGCACCACCAGCGGGGCCTGGGTCAGCGCCGCGTTCGCCTGCTCGTAGCGCTTGAAATTCCCCCAATCGGACGGACCGGCCTGGCGCGGGCCCTGGGCGAACAGGGTTGCGCAAAGGAAGGTCAGGCTTAGTATCAGTGTTATTCTTTTCACGGTTATGTTGGTTTTATGGATTCATTCGGTTCGGGCCTCCCGGGGTGGGCTCGGCGCTGATGCGGAAGTCCTCGCACAGACGGTCCACATCGGCGCCGTCCGGGAAGCGGGCGAGGCTCTGCGGGCCCGGGAGGGCCATCTTCGGGTTGCGGGCGAGCACCCAGGCGGGAATCGGCGCCGGGGCGATGGCCTGGCAGCCGCCGCCGTGCTGGTTGCCTTCCAGCACGGCCAGTTCCGGGCTGGTGATGGTGCCGTTGGCGCTGGAGTTACTCTGCTGCGAGCCGTAGACGATGGCGTCCAGGACCGTGCCGGAGGCGGGGTCGACCAGGGCCACGCTGCCCGCGCTGGCGGACGGCGCGTAGCTCAGGTACAGGCCCGGGGTCGGCGTCCAGCCGGCACCCAGGGGCTGCAGGGCGTCGCCGCTGCTGTGCACGAACCGCGTGGCGGGCTCAAAGCTGATGCCCGTGCCGGGGCAGGACACGTCCACGCCGGAGGCATGGTCGCGCAGCAGCGGCTGCTCCAGCTCGACCAGGCCCGGCTCGTGCGGCCGTTCCTGTTCGCCGAAGCGGCGGACGTACGGCTCCGCGACCACGAGAACCTGCTTCACCGTCACCATCTCCGTGCGGTCGCCCGTGCTGACGGTCAGCACGGAGCCCGGCTGGAGGTTCGACGTGCCGACGATGCTCAGCTGCGTGTCGCCAGCCTTGGCTTCGCGCGCGAGGTTGCTCTGCGTCGCGGGCGTGCCCACGGCCGTGACCGTCACTTCTTCATACTGCCCGCCCAGGTCGATGCCGAGCTTGTCGCCCACGGCGAATCCCGCCACGGACGTGGCCGGGAGGTTGTTGATTCCTGCCGGGAAATGGAGTTTCGGGCCCGTGGAGACGGGGCTGAAGACCGTGGTGGCCGGGGCCGACGGTGCGGCGGGATCGACCGGCAGCAGGAGGAACGCCCCCGCCGCCAGCTTCGTCCCTTCCGGGAAGGTCAGGGCCGTCACGGAGGCCCAGCCGCTGCGGCGGACCCGGACCTCGAGGCCCGACAGGTCGGCTTCAGCAGCCTCGGCATTATAGATTTCTACAAAAGGATTGTCCAGGCCGATCTCATTGATCTTGACCGCGTCCGCGCAGCGGATCGGAGTCGAGAGCTGCGCCGAGCCGCCCTGCCAGGTCGCCTCCACGTTCAGTTCGTCGGACGTGCGCGCGACGCTGCCGGTCACCCGGTAGGTGATGGTGGCCGTCTCGCCCGGCGCCAGGCTGGTTACGAATTCGCTCTCGCGGCTGAGCGACCAGCCGCGGGGCAGGTCGAAGAGCAGCTCGATGTCCGTCATGGGCGCGTCGGTCACGTTTTCCAGCGTGACTGCCAACTCCTGGCCCTGGCCCGGGACGAAGGTGACGAGACGCGACAGGGAGAGCGGGAAGGGCCGGTATTTCGCGGCGGCGATGTTCGCCTGCACGGCGGCAATCGCCTCGTCGCTCGGGTAGCCGAACGTCATCACGCCTTCGAAGAAGGTACCGGCGGAGCCGTTGCCGTTGTCGCCGCCGTTGCCCAGCAGCATGCCGCCCTTCTTGTGCATCGGGAAATAGGCGTCGCTGTCGGGCGTGCCGGGACGCACGCCGCTGTAGAAGGTGGTCAGCTCCGGCTGCGTGGCGTCGGCGCCGCGCAGGTCCCACTGGTTGCCGCCGCCTCCGTTCACGAACACGCTCACGAAGTGCCAGTCCGTGATGGACGGGACGTCGTTCTGCTTGGCGCCGTAGCCGGAGAAGAGGCCCGCTTCCATGTCGGACATGATCCAGGGGCCCTCGCCGTTGCCGCGGCCCCAGGCTGTGGACGTGCCGAAATAAGTCGTCTCCATCGTGCCCGTGCCCACGGCGCGGCCGTTGGTGGAGGAATTACCGTAGTCGAAGCAGCAGCCGCTGTCGAAGTGCTTGCCGTCGATGACGTAGTACATGCCTTCCGGCTCATCGTCGATGGCGAGGCCGCGGGCGTTGTTGCAGCGGTAGCCCATGCCCGGGATGATGTAGACGCCATAGACCTTGTGGCCGTCCAGCCACGCCGGGGCCATGCCCGCCAGGGCGGCGTTGTTGAAGCCGCCCTTGTCCGGGCCGAGGAAGGTCCCCGGCGGCGCGGGCAGCAGGTCGTTGCCCATACCGGACTGGTCGTAGATGACGGTGATGCGGCCGACGGTCCCGCTGCAGAAAACGTCCTGCAGGGCCGCGTCGGCATAGCCGTCCTGGGTGGGGTAGATATCGAGCGTAGCCCCGTCGGAATCGCGCTGCACCTGATACAGCGGCCCCCGGTAGCGGGAGTCGAGCAGGCGCGTGGTGCTGTGGGCGGTCACGCAGGGTGTACCCGCCTTGCGGTAGATGTCGCACGGGCCCGCCTTCGGGCCAGTGCCGCAGGCGGCGACCACCAGGGTCGCCGCCGCGATAATCAATGCTGAAAAGCTTCTCATTTCACTGGTTTCAATCTGAGGATGCCGATGGAGTTCTCCGGCATCTTGAATTCAAAACTGCCGCAGACGCTGCCGAGCGCCTTGGTGTGCGGCACCACGACCTCGTTGTACTTCACCCGGCGGCCGAAGCGGAAAGCCATGCTGACCAGGCCGGGACGCTCGCCCGCACCGGGACCGCCGACGGTCGGCGGCGTGGCATAGTCCGGGTGGCTGGAGTAGTAGTTCTGGGCCCCCTGGTTCTTGACGGAGGTGTCGTGCGAGGACACGAATTCGACGGTCGCCTCGTAGCGGACGCCGTTGCCGGTCTGGACCGTGAACAGCTTGTCCGCCGCCTCGGCGTTGACGAACTTGATGAAGATCTCGCCCGTCTTCGTGTCGATGGTCGGGGAGGTATAGACCTTCTCGTCCACGGCGTCGCCGTTCATCGCCTCCGACATCTCGAAGGCGCGGTCGCCCGCCACGGAGAACAGCTGCTGGTACCAGTAGTTGGTCGAGCGCCACATGCCGCGGTTGTCGAACCAGATGAGGTTGGAATCCCACTTGTTGAAGCCCTTCTTGCAGAAGAGCGGGGCGTAGGCCGCCATCACGACCATGTCGGAGTTGCGCTCCAGGCCGGTCCAGTAGGCCGCCTCGGCGAGGGCCGAGGAGTAGGCGTTGTTGGCGCGGTTGTTGGCGAATTCGCCGACGAACACGCGCGTGGGCTTGCTGCGGTCGTAGGTATGACCCTCATTGCCGCGCTCCTTGCCGGGGTTATAACGGTCGCGGTTGGAGTAGAACCAGTTGTCCATCTTGTAGTAGTGCTCATCGACGATGGTGTCGGGATACTTGGCGTCGATGATGGCCATGTTGGCGTTGAACTCCCGGCCCGCATCCGCGGCGCCCGCCGTCGATATGACGGTGATCTCGGGATATTTCTCCTTGACAGCCTTGTACATGATGTCGAAACGCTCCCAGAACTCGGGCCCCTGGTTCTCGTTACCGATACCCAGGTACTTCAGGTTGAAAGGAGCCGGGTGGCCCATCTCTGCGCGGCGGGCGCCCCATTCGGTGGTGAGGTCGCCGTTGCAGAACTCGATGAAGTCGAGCGCATCCTTGACGAAGATGCTGTAGAAGCGGTCGCGGTCGGCCTGGGTGTCCAGCGGGGCGATGTACTGATGTCCGGCGAACTGGCAGGTGACGCCGTTGTTGAACACCGGCAGCGGCGTGGCGCCGAGGCCTTCGGCCATCAGCAGGTACTCATAGAAACCGATGTACTGCGAAGTCCAGTAGGCCCAGTGGTTGCGGAAGCCGACGCGCTCCTCGCGCGGGCCGATGGAATTCTTCCAGAACACCTGGCCGAAATAGTTCGTACCCTCGGAGGCACATCCGCCGGGGAAGCGCATGAAGGTCGGGTGGAGGGCTTCCAGCGCCTCCAGCAGGTCCTTGCGGAAGGGGCCGTACGCGCCGCCCTTCCAGAGTTCGGAGGCCTCCGGCACGAGGGTGACGAAGTCCAGCCAGAAGGTGCCCTTCGCATCGGCCACGATGGCCAGGCGGCTGTCGACGGAGCGCTCCGCCTTCAGGGTGCCGGTGTACTGCTGCCACTTCTTGCCGAGCTTGGAGATGGTGATGACGTTGGAGTTCGGGTTGCCTGCGGCGTCCTCCAGGTACACGGAGATGGTTCCCTTGTAGTTCTTGCCCTGCAGGTACAGCCCCAGGTCGTAGCTCACGCCCTCCTTCGCGGGGATGGAGGCCGTCTGCGTGTTGTTGGAATAGAGGGCGCCCGGCCCGCGCCGGTATTCGGCGATGCCATAGCCGTTGGCGGCGATGCCGAAGCCCTCGCCCGGCTTCTCGATATCGAAACGGACGCTGTACTGCTTGTAGCGCAGCTCGTCGTCGTATTTGTCGTTGGGATCGAAGTCATACCAGCGCTTCAGCTTCGGGACCAGCGGTTTGTCGTCCACTGCGCGGGCGCTGCCCAGGGCGCCGTCCTTGCGGATGACCGTCCAGCCGAAGAAGGTGGTGTCGCTCTGGGAGAACTCGTTGTCGCCCGGGGCATCCGGGACGTTGTAAGCCTGGAAGGAATTGTTCTGGATGAGCTGGGCGCAGATGCCGCCGTCGACGCTCTGGTTGATGTCCTCGAAGAAGATGCCGGAGAGGGTCGGGCTGATATGGATGCCCAGCTGGTCCGGTTGCAGGGTGAGGGTGCGCTTCTCGGGCGCCTTGAAACCCTGGAGCTCGAGCATCTTGTCCGCCATGCGGTAACCCATCAGGCGCATACCCTCGGTGTTGAAGTGGAACTGGTCGCCCGTGCTCTCGCAGCCGAGCGCCGAGATCACGTAGCCGTTGGGCATCACTTCCGGCAGATGCGGCAGCACCACCTCGTTGAAGGCAGCGCAGACGCCGTCCTGCTCGGCATATTTCAGCTCGCCCGCGAGCAGCGGAATCTCGTCGGGATTCAGGCCCAGGTCGGCGCAAAGGTCGTCGTGAATCTTCTTCACGCGGCCCGGCCAGGCGGCGTCATCCGGGTTGGACTCGCCCTGGTGCAGGAGCATGCCCTTGATGACGCCGTATTTCTGCGCCTCGCGGGCGGTCTCCATCAGGCGTTGGTAGGGATTCATGCCATATTCCTTCGCCATGCCGATGAGCCAGCTGCGGGACGGGTCGGCAGCCTCCATGGCCAGGTACTCCTCGCAGGCGTCCTTGTCCCAGAGCTCCAGCTTCGCGCCGGCCACGGAAACGTTGATCACGCCCACGCGGTACGGCTCGGGGAGCACCTCGATCATCTTGCGGCCGAAGAAATCGACCGGGCCCATGTTGTTGGTCTCCCGGCAGATGGGCGGCACGGCGGTGTACCAGTGGTTCCGCTCGCGCTGGAAGCGCGGCATGTCCACGGCCGCCATGAATTGGAAGCGCGGATCGTTGAAATCCTTGTCCTGCTCGGCCGGGCGGGCGCCCGCCTCCATGTTGGACTGGCCGAAGCAGAGATAAATGAAGAAATTGGGATCGGGGGTCTGCGCGAACGTGACGGCGCAGAGGACCGCGAACAGGAATGTGGTTATGATCTTTTTCATAACCACAAATATAAGAAATTAATCGCGGCTTTCTCCGGGATTCGTTCCAAAAGCTTTCCAGTTTGTAACCATTGTCCGAAAAAGCGGCGGCCGCCGGTATAACTTGCCGAACAAATCATTATCTTTAAGGCAGAAAATCAATGAATAACCACCAATACTGTATGAAAAAAATCCTTTTCGGAGCAGTCGTCGCCCTCGTGCTCGCCGGGGCGGTGATTGCGTGTAACAACCTGGCGGGCGGCAAAGCCTTGGCCCGCCCGGAAGGTCCGTGCGACATCTATGAACGCGGCGGCGCGCCCTGCGTGGCCGCCCACAGCACCACCCGCTCCCTGTACGCGGCCTACGACGGCCCCCTGTACCAGGTGATGCGTGCTTCAGACGGCAAGACCCTGGACATCGGCGTGGTCAAATCCAGCGCCAACGACCCCGGCGGATACGCCGACGCGGCCGCCCAGGACGCCTTCTGTCAGGACACCTACTGCTGGATCACCGTCCTCTATGACCAGTCCGGCAAGGGCAACCACCTCTACCAGGCCCCGCGCGGCGGCTTCAGCGGTCCCGCGATGGGCGGCTACAACAACGTCCCCGTGGCCGACTGGGCCCCGGTGAACGTGATGGGCCACAAGGTTTACGGCATCTTCATCGCCCCGGGCATGGGCCTGCGCCTCAACGACCCGACCGGCACGGCCGTGGACGACCAGGCCGAAGGCCAATACTGGGTGTTCAGCGGCCAGCACTACAATTCGGGCTGCTGTTTTGACTACGGCAACGCCGAGACCGACAGCCGCGACGACGGCGACGGCACGATGGAGACCACCTATTTCGGCAACTCCCGCGGCTGGTACTACGGCGAAGGTGACGGTCCCTGGATCATGACCGACCAAGAGAACAACCTCGTGGGCTGCGTGAATCCCGACCCCAATGACAAATACTGCCGCGGACTGAATTCCGTGGACTGGCGCTTCGTCACGGCCATGGCCGACGGCGAGCCGCACCACTGGCGCTCGATGGGCGGCGACGCCCAGCAGGGCGAGCTGAAGATCTACTACGACGGCGGCCGCATCCAGAACCCGCGCAGCAGCTATGACCCGATGCGCAAGCAGGGCGCCATCCTGCTGGGCAACGGCGGCGACAACTCCAACGGCTCCGCCGGCACCTTCTACGAGGCCGCCATGACCGCAGCCGGCACCTTCCCGACCCAGGAACTCAACCAGGCCATCCAGGCCAACGTCGTAGCCGCCCGCTACCGCGTGGCCACGCTGGAGGTATTCCCGTCCCTGAACGACGGCCGGCCTTCCAATGTGCAGACCTTCTCCCCCGGCAGCACCGCCAAGACCGTCGTCCGCTTTGTCAACGTCACCGACGAGCCCATCGAAGGCCTCACCCTGGCCCTCGATGCCCCGAGGGGCTGGAAAGTCTCCGGGCAGGACGGCAGGCAGACACGCATCGGCTACGCCGTGGCCCCCGGCCAGACGGTCGTGGCCGAGTTTGACGTGACCTCCGGCAACGCCTCCTTCAACGGCGACCTCGTGGCGCGTGCCGCCTGGGGCAGCCAGCGCGAGAGCGCCCGCCTCAAGGTCCGCAACACCGAGCCCGTCAAGATCAACGAGTTCAGCATCACCGACGGCTTCATCGAGCTCTACAACGCCTCCGACAAGGACGTTGACCTGTCCGGCTGGACTGTCCGGCACCACGCCGCCAACATCCCGGCGTTCTCCCATATCCAAATCCCTTCCGGCACCACCCTCGCCCCGAAGGCCTACTACCTGCTCGGCATGGCCGGTTCCGGCCTCGCCGTGGATGCCGCCAAGGGCGACCAGGTCATCTACGTCCGCAGCGTGGAGGGCATCCAGCCCGGCGACGAGATTCTCATCGGCTCCGAGCGCAGGAGCGTGAAGGCCGTGAACGCCCCCGCCCCGGCGGCAGCCGGTCCTGCAGGCTTCCCGTTCCGCCGGGTGCAGCCTGCGGGCACGCCGACCACCGTCTGGCAGCCGCTTCCGGGCGGCCACGGCATCGAGATCCCCGTCGGCTCGACCAACATCCCCGTCACCTCCGCCGCCCACTTCGCCGTGGGACAGAAGATGGCCATCGGCTACGGCACCGACCGTCCCGCCACATCCCGTCTGCTGGAGAAGTATGAAGTCGTGACCGTCACGGCTGTCGGCAAGGCCGGTACGCAGGGCTATCTGTCGATGGACGCCAAGCCCGGCGACACCAATATCAAGGTCTCCTCCGTGGAGAACATCTCCGTGGGCGACCAGATCCGCCTCGACATCGCCAGCGAGGGCCACGGCATCGAGACCGTGACCGTGACGAAGGTCGGCACGGCATCCGCACGAAACACCCTCAACGGCCCGCTGAAGCCGGGCGAAGACCCGGGCACGGGCCTGGACATCGCCGAGCCGCTGAAGTTCGCCCACGCCTCCAACATGCCCTACAGTGTGAACGGCACGGGCATCAGCTTCGAGCCCGCCACGAAATATCCGCACTACAGCAACGAGCCGGTCCTCGCGCTCTGCTTCTCAATCGAGCTGGACAGCCCGCTCGACGCAGCCCATCCGGTCGATGAGGCTGTCATCGCCGGCACGGGCGGCTACCGCGGCGCCGTCGCGGCCGACCTGACCTTCGGCGGTCCCGCCCTCTCCGACGGAGGCGGCAACATCACGCTGCGCGACGCCCGCGGGAATGTCGCCGATGCGCTCAACTACGGTCTCGTGACCGATCCCTGGCTGGGAGAGGGCTACCAGGCCGATTCGGGTGCAGATGAGAACGGCAACTTCGCCCCGACCCCCGTGGCGCCCCGCCGCTTCACCCTGCCGGGTTCGCTCCCGATGCAGCCCGCAGCCATGAGCTCCGGACGCTTCCCGGACGGCGCAGACGCGGATGACAACAAGACCGATTTCGGCACCCAGCAGGTCTTCAACCTGGGCATTGCCGCCGCCCCGGGCGACCTCAACGTGAAGGTCACCTCCGTGGCCGGGCTGCGCGAAGGCGCCCCCATCGTCGTGGGCCGCGGCGCGGATGCCGAGGTGATCACGATCGCGATAGTCGGCACGGCCGGCGCAACGACGCTCCATGCGAACGCAGCGGCCGGCAGCCGGACCCTGGTCGTGGCCAACGCCCAGCCGTTCTCCGTGGGTCAGGAGATCCTGGTCGGCGGAGAGAGCGCCATCGTCAAGGAAGTCCGCTTCCCGCGCGGCTGGTGGGAGCCCCGCCGTCCGGACGACAACCAGCTGGTACTCAGCGCTCCCCTGCGCAAGAGCCATCGCCTCGGTGAGGACGTGTCCGGCACGGGCGTTACCCTCGCCGCTCCCCTCCAGGCCGCCCATCCGGCCGGGAGTCCCGCTGCCTCCGGCCAGCCTACGCCGGGTGCCGCCAATCAATATTAGTTTGTGACGCAGTGCAGGTTCAAAGCCTGGCTGCTGCCGCTGTGCACAGCCTGTCTGCTGCTCGCCGGATGGATGGTCTATCATGCCCTCTCCGGCGGGCAGTCGGCGGGTTGTGTCGCCGGCAGCGGATGCGACACCGTCATGGGCAGCCCCTGGGCCTACGTCCTTCGCGGCGTGCCCGTCGGCCTGCCGGCCGCCCTGGTTTATGCCCTGCTGATCATCTGTTTGCTGTTTCTCGGCGGCACATCCGCCGAGTCCCGCTCGCTGGACCGCCTGCTGTGGCGGCTGCTGGCGCTGCTGGCCGGCTGTATCGTCGGAGCGGCGCTCTGGTTCAGCTGGCTGCAGATCGGCGTCCTGCACGCCTTCTGCCCTTACTGCACAGCCCTGCATACGCTCGGCTGCGCAGTAGCGGCAATCATCCTGATTGCCGCTATTCAAAACCGGAGGGCGTTCTCCCCGGACCACCTGCGTCGCTCCGCTCCGACCGGGACACCAATCGGCAGATCTTATCTCTGGGCCTGGTTCGCGGCCGGGCTGGCGGCGGCCGCCGTCTTCGCCCTGGTCCAGTCCAATACGCTCCCCGACTCCGCCTATGACGCCGGTCGCACCGACGCGGGCCTGCCGGCCTTCGCCGAAAGAGAACTGCCCGCGCTCGGCGACGGCCCGGACGCGATTACCCTGCTGTTCGACTTCCAGTGCATCCACTGCCGCCGCCTGCACCGCGTCCTGCCGGAACTGCTGGACCGCTCCGGCGGGCAATACCGTCTCATCCTGTGCCCGGTGCCGCTCAGTAGCGCCTGCAACCCTTATCTACCGAATACGGGTATCGACCGCTTCGCGGGCTCCTGCGAGCTCACGCGCCTCGCGCTCGCCGTCTGGTATGCCCGCCCGGACGCGTATGCCGCTTACTGGGAGTCGCTGCTCGGCAGCGGCGACGAGCATGCCGCGGTCCCTGCCGCAGACGCCCGGGAGCGCGCCCGTGCGCTGCTGGGGTCCGACCTGGACGCTGCGCTCTCCGATCCGCGCATCGAAGCGACGCTCCGAAAGGCCGAAGAGCTCTTCGGCCGCACTTCTTCATCAGAGAAAAGCGGCGTGCCCCGCCTCATCCACGGCCAGCGCTGGCTCACCCCTGAAAGCAGCGATGCGGATGAGCTGCTTGAACTCATCCGCACCGAACTGTAAAATCCCCGAAATCTATCGGCGGAGATGCCCGATCGGAGTCGGGCATGACGGAGAAAAGTCGGAAGTTAGTTGATCAGGTAAATCTTCTGCAGGCCCTTGTAGGTGCAGGTCACGGTGGCGCGGCCCTCGACGAGCGGGCTGACCTGGATCTGCACGCCCGGGTCGGAGGCCTTCACCTCGAGGGTGGAGCCTTTCCGGACCGGCGCGTAGACCTGGTAGCGGATCTGGTCCGTGAGGCCGTTGGCGTTGGAGCAGCGGATGGGCGTCGTGGGCACGGCGAGGTCCTTGCCGTCGCAGAGGATGCGGACGGAAGGGACGGCCGGACGGTCCAAGTACTGGTTCGCCTTGCAGAAGCCGATGCCGTGCAGGTCGAAGAGGCCGATCGGGCGCTGCGGCGTCTGCGGACGGAAGCCGCCCGGGAAACGCGGCTGGGGCGGATCCGGCACCTCGGGGCCCTCGGCCACGAGGTAGATGGCGTGTTTGCCGCTCAGGCCTTCCACCTGCGGCACGGCCACGCGGAACGCCTGTGGCTGGCGCGGCGCGTCAGCGGGGACTTCGATGACTGCAATCTCGCGGCCCTGCCAGAAGGCGTTCGCGTAGGGGCCGTCGAGCATCACGTGGATCTTGAAGGCACCCTTGCCGCCGGGGGTCAGGAAGAGGTTGAGGATGGTGCCGTCACCCGCCTGGGTGCCGGCGAACGCCTTCACGCCCTTGCTGTCCTGCGCCAGACCGCCGAAGCCGAAGTATTTGAAGCCGACGATGCCGCCGTCCTTGATGCCGGCGAGGTCCATGCTGTTGTCCCACACGTCGTGGTTGTCCTGCATCCAGTTCTGGTCGGTCATGTAGCAGGCGTAGCCCGCGGAATAGTAGTTATAGGGCGGCAGGCCGTAGATCTGGAAGCCTTCGCTCGTGACCTCGGCGCCGGTGTAAGTCTGTCCGTCGGCCGCCGCGGCCACCCATTTCTCGTCCTTGGCGTAGGGATCGTAGGCCGTGATGCGGACCTGGCCGCCGTCGGCCACCTTTTTCTTGTCCCACTCGATCTTGACGGGCGCCACCATCGGCTGGCGGGCGTTGCCGAAGCCGCGCGGCGGACGGTGGTAGAAGACGTACCACTGGCCGTTGATCTCCTGCAGGGAGCCGTGCGTGTTGTGGGCGGCGTTGGCCGTCATCAGGTGCTCGCCGTTCTCGTCAGGCACCACGCCGCGTGAATCCACGAGCACGCCGCCGGAGCGCCAGGGGCCGAGGGGCGAGTCGCCATAGCAGTAGCGCAGGGCGGAGTTGGTGGACTCCAGACCGTAGTCCGGGCCGCTGTAGCCGGAGAAGACCATCACGTATTTGTTGCCCACCTGGCGGATGCTGGACGCTTCGAAGAAGTTGAATTCGCCGGGGTTCTGGCCCTTGTAGAGCGTGGGGTATTCCGTCCCTTCGGGGTCGCGCACCACGCCGTAGCGGGCGCTGGCCGGCAGGAAGTAGTCGTGCACCTCGGTGCCGGGACGGATGGAGTACATCGTGTCCGGATCGAGCTCGATGGCGGTCGAGTGCTGGAAGCCGTAGTAGGCGTAGGCCCGGAAGCCGCGCGCGAAGTCGGGATCTTTCTTGTTGGTCACCGGCTCGATGAATACGGACGGGTCGAAGTCGATGACCGAGCCGGGCAGGCAGCCGCGGCCGTCCGGCGTGGCGTTGACCGGGAAGAACGGCCCGTCGGGGCGCTCGCCGCGGCAGACCATCGCCACGCGCCCGCGCCCGCGGGAGTGCGGGTACAAATAGTATACTTTCTTACCCGTGGCCTTGTCCGTCACCTCCACGAGGTCGGGGGCGTACATCGTGTCCCACTGCCCGTCCACGAACCAGGTGTAGATCGGGCCCTCGTCGCGCCACTGCGAGAGGTCCTCGACCGGCGCGGACCACATGCGGATGTCGCTGCCGCAGTAGGCGGAGTAGGTGATGTCGTGCGAGCCGATGATGTAGGCGCGGTATTTACCGGGGTTGTCGGGATCTTCGAACACGCGGGGTTCGCCGTCAGGCAGGTGCTCCCACAGCGGGAGATAGGGATTCTGGGCCGAAGCGGAAAGGGCGAGACCCAGCAAGGTTAATAACAAGTAGATTCGTTTCATGATGTGTGGTTTTGGACAAATATACTTTTTTTGCTTTGAAATCCGTAACTTCGCTGCATGAAAAAAATCCTGATACTCCTCTTTTCGCTCCTCCTGGCGGCTCTCGCGCTGCCGGCGCAGGAAATCCGCAACATCGATGAGACCGTGGTCATCCGCCCGGACGGCAGCGCGCAGATCACGCAGATTTGGGACGTGAACGTCGTCTCGGGCACCGAGTTTTACCTGCCCTTCGACCATCTCGGGCCGATCGAGATTACCGACCTGCGGGTCAGTGAGAACGGCGAAGAATTCGTCGCCGAAGGGGACGGTTGGGACACCGATCGCTCGCGCGAGCAGAAGCGCGGCCGCTGCGGCATCGTCCGCAAGAAACACGGCGTGGAGCTCTGCTGGGGGCAGGGCGACTACGGTGACCACGTCTGGACGGTCCGCTACACCGTGTCTGGGATGGTGATGAAGATGGGCGACTACAACGGTCTGTACTTCTCCTTCGTGAACCCGGGCCTCTCCGCGCCGCCCCAGCACGTCAAGGTCATGCTCGTCAACGAGACGGGCGGCCCCGACTGGACGGAAGAGAACGTGAAGGTGTGGGGTTTCCGCAGCGAGAGCGAGATCTTCGTGGAGGACGGCGCCGTCCGCGCCGAATCCCTGGAGCCGTTCCGCTCCTCGAGCGCGATGACGGTGCTGGTCCGCTTCGACCCGGACCTGCTGACCCCCGCCGTGGAATATGACAAGGGCTTCGAGGACATCATTCAACTCGCCTTCAAGGGCAGCGACTACAAAGACAAGACGACCTTTGGAGACGTTGTCGTCTGGATCCTGGTGATTCTCGGCCTCCTGCTTCTCACGCCGGTGGGCTGGATCATCCTCGCCCTGATTATTTTCCTGGTTGCCGCCTTCAACTACCATATCCTCGGCTGGAAATTCAACAAAAAGATCTTCGGCGCCCGCAGGATCAAGGGCTGGTACCGCGACGTCCCGCTGAAGGGCAGCATCCCCGCCGGCTACTATGTCCTGTCCAAGGGCGACTCCATGACCGACTGGGGCAAGGACTGCTCCAACCGCCTGATCGGCGCTTACTTCCTGCGATGGGTGCTGGCGGGCGTGGTGGAAGTGCTTCCCGATCCGGAAAACAAGAACCGCGTGAACCTCTCCTTCAAGCAGCAGACCTCCTTCAAGGAAGTGCTGGAGAACGACCTCTATACCATGGCACGCGAAGCCAGCGGCAAGAACCTCATCCTCGAGGCCGGCGAGCTGGACAAATGGTCCAAGAAGTCTTTCAAGCGCATGTCCGACCTCCCGTCGCGCGCGCAGACCCTCGGTCGCAAGTGGTTTGAGGACCGGCACTACACGGAGAAGAGCGACCGCCTCAACAAGGAAGGCCAGGAGCAGGCGCGCCACTTGATCGAGTTCAAGAACTTCCTCGAAGACTTCACGCTCAACAAGCAGCGCGGCGCCATCGAGGTGACGCTCTGGGAGGATTACCTCGTGTTTGCCGAGCTCTTCGGCATCGCCGACAAGGTGGCGAAGCAGTTCGAGAAGCTCTATCCGACGGATTTCGCCAAGCTCTCCCGAGCCTTGAACGGCGCCTCCCTCTACACCGTCATGTCCTACTCCAACAGCATCTCCGCCTCGGCGCTGCGCAACGCCCGGGTCACCAAGACCTGGTCTGATTCCGGCAGCAGCAGTAGCAGCAGCGGCAGCAGCAGCCATCGCAGCTACGGTGGCGGCGGCCACTTCTCCAGCGGCGGCGGCCACCACTCCTTCGGCGGCAGTCGCGGCGGCGGAAGCCGGTAGCCCGCTCGTCGAGGTCGCGCCACGGTGACTTGCACCTGCAAGGGCCTGCAGAAGATCTATCTGATCAACTAACTCGGCACCGAGAACGCCCGAAAACGGCGCCGGCTCAGGTCACAAAACCTGGGTCGGCGCCGATTTTAGAAAAAAAACAAAAAAAAATTTGCAGATTCAAAAAAACGTCTTACCTTTGCAGTGTACTAATGAAGTAATACAGTAAGCAATGAAGAAAATTATTGTAGCAACGATGATGATTCTGGCGACCCTGAGCGCCAGCGCAAAGGCAAAGGGAGACTGGAAAGGCAAGGTGGTGGACGAGCAAGGCCACCCGATCGAGTTCGCCAACGTAGCCGTCCTCTCCAAAGCCGACTCCACCGTCCTGTGCGGCACGGTCACGGCCGAAGACGGTACCTTTAATATAGTGACCAAAGAGAACGACGGCATCATGATGGTGGCCATCCTGGGCTACCAGACTGTCTTCCTCGCCCCGGTGGACGGCGCCGTGATTACGCTCCGCCAAGACACTTCCATGCTGGAAGCCGCTGCCGTCCAGGCCGTGATGCCCAAGACCAAGCTCACCGGCGAGGGCATCGCCACCTCCGTGCGCGGCTCCGTCCTGGAGAACGCGGGCACGGCCAACGACGTCCTCAAGAAGGTCCCGGGCCTGATCAAGGGCCAGAACGGCCTCGAGGTCATCGGCAAGGGCGCCCCGGTCGTCTATATCAACGGCCGTCGCCTCACCGACGCCTCCGAGCTGGACCGGCTCTTGAGCCACGAGATCCAGAGCGTCGAGGTGATCAACAACCCCGGCGCCCAGTATGACGCCTCGATCAAGGCCGTGGTCCGCATCAAGACCATCAAGCGCCAGGGCGAAGGCTTCGGCTTCAACGTGAACCTGGTGGACGCGCAGTCCCTCACCCGCAAAGAGAACAACGACCCGACCGGCGCCCTCAACGTCAACTACCGTACGGGCGGCGTGGACATCTTCGCCGGCGTGAACGGCGGCAGGACCACCCAGTACCAGATCAGCGAACTCATCCAGAACACGACCGGCCCGAAGTCCTTCCACCAGGAAGAGGACCTGACTGCCGACTTCGACCTCAAAAGCATCAGCACGAACGCCGGTGTGAACTGGCAGATCTCCGACAACCACTTCACCGGCTTCAAGGTGGACTGGGGCAGCAACTACAGCTACAACGAGCGCGAATGGATGGAAGGCGACATCTTTCTGAACGGCACGCTCCTGGACCACCTGATCACGAACTCCACCGCTTCGAACGGCCCCAAGAATCCGTACTCCCTGGGCGTCAACGCCTACTACAACGGCACCGTGGGCAAGCTGAACATCGACTTCAACGTGGATTACTTCAACGTCTCCGACAACAAGCTCAGCCGCTCCGTCGAGGATAGCGACATCGAGAACGCGACCATCACCACCGAGTCCGCCTCCGAGAACAAGCTCTACGCCGCCAAGCTCGTCCTCTCCTACCCCGTCTGGAAGGGCATGCTGCAGCTCGGCACCGAGGAGACCTTCTCCCGCCTGAGCGACCGCTACACCGTGCAGGGTTGGACCATTCCGGCCGCCAGCTCCCGCGTGCGGGAAGACAACATCGCCGCCTTCTTCAACTACGGCTTCATGGTGGGTCAGTTCGGCCAGCTGAGCGCCGGCCTGCGCTACGAGCACGTGAACTACGCTTACGACGACCTGCTGGGCAACGGCAGCTTCTCCCGCAAGTATGACAACTTCTTCCCGTCCATCTCCTTCGGCGGCGTCTTCGGTCCCGTGCAGGGTTCTGTGAGCTACAGCATCCGCACCACCCGCCCGAACTTCTCCGCGCTCTCCAGCGCCATCCGCTACAACAACCGTTACACGCTCCAGAGCGGCAACCCCGCCCTCCAGCCGATGACCGTGCAGTCCTTCAACCTGTCCGCCGTGTGGAAATTCCTCACCTTCTCCGCCAACTACAGCCGATCCGACAACCCGACCATCACCTGGTCCGAGCTCTACAATGACGAAGGCGTGATCATGCTCCAGCCGCGCAACCTGGACGAGCCCGTCCGCGCCCTGTCCGCCTTCCTCGTGGCCACGCCGACCATCGGCCCCTGGACCATGATGTACACCGTGGGCCTGCAGGAGACCTGGCTGACCATCGACGCCCAGGACCCGTCGCAGCCCTCCGGCTACCGCACGATGTCCTACACCGGCAAGCCCCTCTGGATCGCCCAGCTGAACAACATCTTCAGCTTCAACCACGGCTGGCAAATCGAGCTCGGCGGTGAATACCACAGCCCCGGCTACGTCACGAACACCATGGTCACCAACCACTACTTCAACCTCTCGGCCGCGGTCCAGAAGACCCTCCTCAAGGACGGCTCCCTGGTGCTCCGCCTCGAAGGCTCCGACCTCGCCGGTCTCGGACACAACAATGTGTGGAGCGACCTCGGTGGCTACAACATCCAGCAGAGCATCAAGATGGACACCCAGCGCATCAGCTTCTCCATCCGCTACCGCTTCAACTCCGCCCAGAGCAAATACAAAGGCACGGGCGCCGGAAACGACACCCGTGACCGAATGAAATAAACTACCTGAAAAACTCCCCTTTCCTAGATGCTGACTTCCACTGCCTGGAGGTCAGCATCTTTCGATGAACCGCCGTACAGCAGCTGGTAGCGGCCGGGCTTGATGGAAAGCTCATCGATGGAAGCGTCGTAGAACTCGAAGGCGCCGCTGCCCAGCTGCACCGTCACGTTCGCGGTCTTGCCCGCCGCGATCTTCACGCGGGCGAAGCCCTTGAGCGACTTGATCGGCGCGTCGGGATTGTCGAGCGACTTCACATAGACCTGGACCACTTCCTCGCCGTCACGCGCGCCGGTGTTGGTCACGGGCACGGTCAGCTTCATCGCGGCCGGCTTGCCGGAGACCTTCGCCTGGCCGTAGCTGAACGTCGTGTAGCTCAGGCCGTAGCCGAACGGATAGAGCGGCTCGCCGCGGAAGTAGCGATAGGTGCGGTTCTCCATCGAGTAGTCCGTGAAAGCGGGCAGCTGGTCGGTGGAAGCGTAGAAGGTGACGGGCAGGCGCCCGGCGGGGTTGTAGTCGCCGAAGAGCACGTCCGCGACGGCGAGGCCGCAGGCCTGGCCGCCGTACCACGCCTGCACGAGGGCGTCGTACTGCTTCTCCACACCGCCGAAGGCGATTGCGGAGCCGGACACGTTCACCAGGACGACCGGCTTGCCGGTGGCGTCCATCTCGGCGAGCAGCTGCTGCTGGATCTCGGGCAGCTCGATGTAGGTGCGGTCGTGGCCCTCACCCTCCTCGTTGGAGGAGATGCCGCTGACCATCACGATCACGTCCGCGTCCTTCACGCGCTCCGCCACAGCCGGCAGGTCCACCGGACGGCGGCTATAGAGGTCGAAGGAGAAGGAAGCCGAGGTAGCCTCCGGCTGCGTGAGCTCGATCTGGACATTATAGGTCTGGCCGGCCTCAACGCGGAAGTTGGTCGGGGCGAGGCTGCGGAAGAAACCGCCGAAGCTGAAACGGCCGCGCGGCGGCTCGTTCTGCTGGGTGATCGTCTTGCCGTTCACGATCAGCTTGTAGGTACCGCTGCCGCGGATGGAGTAATTCATCTCACCCGTGTAGTCGGCGACGAAGGAGCCGCTGTAGCGGGCGGAGAAGCCGGTCAGGTTCAGGCCGTCCGTCCAGGCGCGGTCCTCGTGCGCGAGGGCCGGGGAGGTGGTGTTGAGCGTGAGCGGCTCGTCGTAGTCGACACCCGCCACGACGTCGCCGCCGAAGGCGGTGTCATTGTAATAATCGGCGTGCATGCCCTTGCCGTCGCCCATGCGGGCGAGGTAGTGGGTCGTGATGAACGGCTCCACGAGGTCGCAGCCCTTCTCGTAAATGATGTTGGCGCCGGGGGCCGCCGCGCGGATGGCATCCAGGATGGTCTGCGTGTTCGCGGCGGTCGGGTAGCCGTTGTAGTTGCCCAGGATCACGCGGGCGTCGTCGGCGTTCGGGCCGACCACGGCGATGGTGATGCCCTCCTTGCGGAGCGGCAGGACGTCCTTCTCGTTCTTCAGCAGGACGATGGCCTCACGGGCGGCCTTCGCGGCCAGCGCGGTGTGCGCGGCGTTGCTCAGGGTCGACTCGTCGAGCTTCGCCCAGGGGAGCCGCTCGGCCGGGTCGAACATGCCCAGCTTAATGCGCGCCTCGAGGATGCGGCGGACGTTCACATCGATGTCCGCCTCGGAAATGAGACCCTTCTTGATGGCCTCGGTCAGCGCCTTGTAGCTCGTGCCGCACTCCACGTCGGTGCCGGACAGGACCGCGTCGGCGGATGCGCTGGCTGCGTTGGCGTGCGTGCCGTGCTGGCGCTTGTTGTAGAAGTCGCCGATGGCGCCGCAGTCGGACACCACGATGCCGCTGAAGCCCCACTTGTCGCGCAGGATCTCCTGCAGGAGCCGGTCGCTGGCGCAGCAAGGCTCGCCCTCATAGCGCTGGTAGGCGCACATCACCTCCTGCACGTTGGCGTCCTTCACAATGGAGCGGAAGGCCGGGAGGTAGGTCTCCCAGAGGTCGCGCATCGACACGGTCGCGTTGAAGCGGTGGCGGTCCGCCTCCGGGCCGCTGTGCACGGCGAAATGCTTCGCGCAGGCATGCAGCTTGAAATATTTGCTGTTGTCGCCCTGCATCCCCTTCACGGTCTGGACGCCCATCACTGCGTTCAGGTACGGGTCCTCGCCCGGCGTCTCCTGGCCGCGGCCCCAGCGGGGATCGCGGAAAATGTTGACGTTCGGGCACCAGAACGACAGGCCGTTGTGCCAGATGTTGCCGTTCGGCTCGGTCACGCCCAGCTGGTGGTGGTCGGTGGTGTTCCAGACGGCGCGGGCCTCATCGGAGACGGCCGTGTAGATCTCCAGCTGCTGGGGTGCGTCGAAGGTGGCGCCCAGCGCAATCACCTGCGGGAACACGGTCACATCGTCATAGCAGATGCCGTGGCAGGCCTCGTTCCACCAGTTGTAGGCGGGAATGTCCAGCCGGTCCACGGAGACGGAACCGTTCATCATCAAGCCGATCTTCTCCTCCGGCGTGAGCAGCGACAGGAGGTTGTCCGCACGCTTCTCCACGGAGAGATTCGGATTCTGGAAAGAATAGTCGTAGTGCTTGCACCCGACGGCGAGCAGCGCGAGGACCGCTGCACAAAGCAGAGAGTTTGCCTTCATCGTATGTTAATATTGGTTATTTCGCTCCGAAGCAGAAGCAAATATAAGTAAAATTTGTTATCTTGCAGGACATTTGAGCAATATAACCAATCTCTAATAACTTCCGTTAGTCATGAAAAGACTCTCTCTGATTGCGCTTCTGGTCCTGTCGACCCTCCTCCCCCAGCGGGCTGGAGCCCAGGCCCTGAAGCTGGGCGAACTCGGTTACTTCGAGGCGCGGGGCACGAACGTGCTCGTCTACAACAACATCTACAACGGCGGTTTCTATGACGAGAAATTCGCCGGTCTGGAGATCATCCAGCGCGGCGTGCGCATCGCCACGGGCGGCGGCATCCGCCTGATGAACACGCCGGAGCAGTGGGACATCTTCGGCACGATGACCTCCCGCAAGGTCAACACCAACGACAACAGCGTCGAGGTGGAGCTCACCTACACCGACTACGATTTCGTCTCCCGTATCCGGGTCAGTGCCAAGGACCAGGGCTGCCTCGTGCAGGTCTTCCTGGACAAGCCCGTCCCGGCGGAGCTCGTCGGCAAGGCGGGCATGAACCTGGAATTCTTCCCGGCAACCTACTTCGGACGCAACTACCTGGTGGACAACAACGCCCGGATCCTGCCCAAGTACCCGATGCACGATACTGAGGTGCACCCGGTGAGCGAGAAGATCCCGCAGTACTTCGGCGAATCGACCTTCGATGACCGCGGCCGCGGCGACTTCCTCGTGCCGCTGGCCATGTCCACGGGCCACCGCATCGTGCTGGCCCCGGAAGACGAGGCGCTGCGCGTGGGCGTGACCTCCGACCGTGAGATCAGCATCTTCGACGGACGCCACCTCGCCCAGAACGGCATGTTCGTCCTGCGTTCCCTGCTGCCCGGCAATCAGACCGGCAAGGTCCTGGAATGGTACCTGGAGCCCAGCATCTCGCAGGGCTGGATCCGCAAACCGAACATCGGCTTCTCCCAGGTCGGCTACACCCCGGCCCAGAAGAAGATCGCCGTGGCCGAGCTGGACAAGAATGACGCGGCCGCCACGACCGGCCGCCTGCTGAAGATCAACCCGGACGGCAGCAAGACCGTGGCCAAGATCATCCCCGCCAAGTTCTGGGGCGAGTACCACCACCGTTACAACTACGTGCAGCTCGACTTCTCGGATGTCCGCGAGCCGGGTCTGTACTGCATCGACTACCAGGGCACGGAGACCAACGCCTTCCCCATCGACAAGGACGTCTACAGCGACAAGTGGCATCCTTCCATGGACATCTCCCTCGTGGTCAACATGGACCACATGGAGGTGAATGAAGCCTACCGCATCTGGCACGGCCGCGCCAACATGGACGACGCCCTGCAGGCGCCGGCCAACGTCCGTCTGCACGACGGCTACTTCCAGGGCGACGAGACCAACACGAAATACCAGCCGCTCGAGCACATCCCCGGCCTTGCAATCGGTGGATGGTACGACGCGGGTGACTTCGACATCCAGGCCAACTCCGTCCTCAACACGACGCAGGACCTCGCCTACATCTGGCGTCAGTTCAAGCCCCTGCGCGACCAGACCCTGATCGACGAGAAGACGCAGTACGCCGACATCCACGTCCCCGACGGCGTGCCTGACAACGTGCAGCTCATCATGCACGGCACGTTGAACATCAACGCCCAGGTCGAGAACATCGGTTTCGTGGCGCAGGTCATCGGCCAGCCGGACATGCATCACTACCACCACCTCGGCGACGCGATGACGCTCACCGACGGCCTCATCTATGATCCCACGCTCGAGCGCTACGAGGTCAAGGGCAACCGCTCCGGCACCCCCGACGACCGTTTCGTCTTCACGAGCCGCTTCAGCCCGGCCGGCACCATGCAGGACATCGTGTCCCTGGCCGCCGCCTACCCGGCCCTGAAGGATTACTATCCGGAAGAGGCGGAGCGCTCGCTCAAGAACGCCATCATGCTTTGGGACAAGCACTTCGAGGCAGCCGCCCCGAACCAGAACGCCATGGCGAACAACTTCCGCTGGGGCATGATGGGCGGCGATCCGCGCATCAACGCGGCCATCGAGCTCTGGATCGCCACGGGCGACGCCAAATACAAGGACTTCTTCCTCCCGCTCGTGGAGAAGCAGGTCGAGGCCCGGCCGAACATCATCCAGGCGAACGGCACCGTGTCGAACGGCATGTTCTCCACCCAGTTCACCGGCGGCCCGAACCTCGCTGCCGCGCTGAAGATCTATCCTTACATGGACAAGAGCTTCCAGGACAAGGTGAAGACGGCCATCCCGGCTTACGTCGAGGTCATCACGCGCGGCGGCCAGGACAACCCGTACGGCGTGTCCATCGGCGGCGCCTCCTGGGCGGGCAACGCCTCCATCATCACCACGGCCTACAACGCCTACTTGGTCTGGAAGTATTTCCCGAACATGATCGATCCCGAATACGTATTCGCGGGCCTCAACTTCATCTTCGGCTGCCACCCGGACACCAACGTCTCCTTCGTGACGGGCGTGGGCGTGAACACCAAGAAGGTGGCCTACAACAACAACCGCGCGGACTACTCCACCATCCCGGGCGGCATCGTACCGGGCCTGCTGGTCAAGGAGGATTTCTTTGAGAACAAGGACGACTACCCGTTCCACTGGGGCGAGAACGAGTCCTGCATCAACACCGCACCGCAGTACGTGCTGCTCTGCCTCGCCGCTGACGAGGTCGCCAAAGCGCTGAACAAATAGCTAGGCGCCGAGATACTTCAAGATAATTGCTACCGCCTCGTCCTCATCCTGGAGCTGATCCATGTTGAGGACGAGGTCGTAGTTACGGGCGTCGTAACGGCTCAGGCCGGAGAAACGCTTGACATAATTCTCGCGGCCGCGGTCCACGCGCTCGATGGCCTCGCGCGCCTCCGCTTCAGAGAGGTTCTGCTTGCGCATCACACGCTCCACCCGCTTCGGCAGGGACGCCGTGATGAAGATATCCGCTTTGTTGGCGTATTCCCGCAGGGCGTAGAACGCCAAGCGGCCGGCGATCACGCAGGAGCCTTCGTCGGCGATGGCCTTGAGGATCTCCGTCTCCGCTTTGTACAACTCCTCGGACGCCGGCATCGGGCGGTAGGCGCTCTTCGCTTCCACGAAGAGGCTGGCCTTCGGCATCGGCGCCACCAGCTGGACGTAATCGTCGAACCAGTTCTTCTTCTTGCTCTTGAACTTCTCGATCTCGGTGGTGTTCAGGTTGAACTGATTCTGGAGCGCCTCGATCAGCTCTTTGTCGCTGTAGCGTACGCCCAAATGTTCAGCCAGTTTGCGGCCGACGGTACGGCCGCCGGAGCCCAGTTCCCGGCTCACGGTGATCACGAAGGGTTTGCGGATATCCATAAGCAAAAACGTTTCGACTTCAAAAATACGAAAAATTAATTGATTAATTTCTTGCGGGCGTTGTAGTACGACTGGCGGCTGTTGAATCCGGACAGCAGCGCCACCTCGTCCATATCCGCCTCGGGATGCTCCCGTTTATAGATTTCGGCGTGCTCCAGGCGGCAGCGGTTCACGTAGCCGAAGAATCCGCCCAGGTTCTCATTCAGCACGCCCGACACATAGGTGCGGTTGAAGCCGCACAACTGGGACAGCTTGCTCAGGGTGAGGTGGCTGTCCAGGCAGGCCTCCCCGTCCTCCACGTGCTGGCGGATGGCGCGCAGGATCTCCTCCTTACGCTCCTGGTCCAGCTGCTCCGGTTCCGCGATGCTCTCCGTCTGCTCGGCGACCACCTCCTTCTCCAGTTGCTCCACTTCCAGGGTCCGGTGCGGAGAGAGCGCGCCCAGCAGGATAATGACCAGCAAGACGGACAGCATCAACAGGGAGAAGGTCAGGACCTCCGGCGAGCCGTTGAAAGTGGCGCTCCAGCTCATGATCAGGTGCAGCAAGGGGATGAAGATCAGCGTCCGCGCATACTGCTCCGGGAAGTCGTCCGGGTTGGAGAAGCTCTCCTCGGAGAATTTGCTGAGCGGTTGGATGATCATGATCATGGCAAACACCAGCGCGAGGAGGTAGATGGTAGTCAGCACGCCGGCGATGATGAAGTAGATACTTCGGAACATCCCCACCATCTGCGTGCCGGGGATCAGGGTGATCACCAGGGCGAAAAGGAGCATCGCCATGTAGCTCACGGATATCGCAATGGCGGGTTTCCTCCACCAGGTGAGCTTCAGCACGTGGCCGAAGTAGCCGTAGATGAGCACGGAACAGAAGCTGGGCGAGGCCATCAGCAGGATCAGGCGCAACTGCAGGAGGGCGTCGGTATCCTCGGGCAGGAATACGACCGGGAGTAGCGCCAGGTTGGACAGGGCGCCGAAGACCAACGCCCGCCAGCCCGGAAAATAGTAATCGACGTGTTCGGCATAAGGTTCGCATTTGTGCTCCCAGCGGACCGCGGCCACCACCGCGCAGGTGGTCAGATACACCACCAGCGACAGGCTTAACATCAGATCCTGGGAGGAATACATCATATTGCTATTGTTTACGCCAGGCCGCGCAGTCGGCCAGCAAATCGTCCAGCGCCTTCCGGTCGGCCGGGTAGAACTTCACCACCGGCGCGATGGTGATGCGGGCGCTCTGCCCCAGCCGCTTTTCCAGCACGCGGTATTCTTCGTATTGGGCCAGAATATTTCTGGCCTGCTCTTCTTCGAGCGGCAGGTCCAGCTTCGCCTCGCGCAGCATGAAGCGGCTCTTGGCGGCGATGGACAGCTCGACATTCAGTTTCACATAACAGATCACGTCGAAGAACATTTCCGGCGAGAAGCTGTCCTTGACCGAGAGCAGGAACTGGCCCGTCTTGGTCTCGCTCAGGTTGCCCTCCTGGATGGAGCGGAACAGGTCCACCTGCTTGTCCAGGCCCTTGTCGAGCCAGCGGTGGATCATGTCGCCGTCGTACTGGTAGGTCCAGACCAGCAGGCCGGCCATCGAGCCGAACACGGCGATGAACTGCATCAGCGGATTGAAGTGGAAGGTGTTGTGCGCCACGTGCAGGGCCGGGGCGGCCAGCAGCAGGAACACCGCCATCCACACGTCCCGGCGCTTGATCTCCAGGTGCGCGCGGCGCCGGCCGTCCAGACGGACGGCGAACATCAGCGCGGCCGCGACGATGGCGCTGCAGCCCATGTGGATCAGCGCCACTTCCAGGCCGCGGAAGAGGACGGTCCCCATGCCCAGCTCATCGCCCAGCACCAGGTAGAAGATGTTCTCCAAAATGGAGAAACCGCCACCCACGGCCGCGCCGCAGATGACGCTGTCGATGAAGAAGGCAATCTTCTTCCGGCGGGCCAGGATCAGCAGCGGGATGGCCTTCACCGCCTCTTCGATCACCGGATCGACGAAGTCGGACACCGACTCCGGAAGGACCGTCCACGTGAGCTGGAACAGCCCGAAGCAGGCCAGCGCGGCGGCCATGCCGCAGAGCACCAGCAAGAGCAGGCGTTTCACGCTGATGAGCGCGAAACTGTCCAGCACATACACCACGACGATGTAGACGACAACGGGAAGGAGAGCGGCGACGAAGGACATTACAGGAGCTTGAGGGATATCATGAATTCGTTGCCATGGCGGCCGCCGGGGAAGTCCGCGGGAGCGAACAGGTGGCCATAGCCCAGGGACAGCGTAGTCTTCAGGTAATTCAGGATCACCACTTCGGTGGTCAGCTGCACGCCGGCGCTGTAGAACATCCGCTGCGGCTCACCGGGGTTCCAGGTCGACAGACCGGTCCCGAAGAGGGAGCACTGGATCCAGGTCGGATAGCAGAACATGGCGCCGAAGTTGTTCAGGCGGATGGGCCGGAAGTTCAGCTCGGCCATCGCCTTGGCGTAGGAATGCGCCTTGATGGCGTCGATTGGCGCACCCGGCATGGCCAGGGCGTTGCGGTACTGCATAGCGTTGCGGTAGTCCACGCGGTTGTTGCGGAAGCCGCCCAGGTAGGTGTTGCCGAACACCGCCAGCGGGTCGCCGAAATTGTGACCGCCCGCCGTGCGCAGCCAGAAGGAGTTGTTTCGGTCAATCGGCAGCAGGAAGCCGAAGTCGGCAGTCGCGTCGATCGAAGGATATACGTGGCCGCCGGCCAGGTAGCCGTAGGCCGAGGCGCCCAGCGTGTAGCCCTGCTCGGGGGTCACGCCGCCCAGCGAGGTACGCACCTTGGAAATCTTGCCGTAGAGGGAAGCCGTCTGCATGGAGCGGATGTCCCCCACTTTGATCTCCTGGTAGAGCGGCAGCGCGTCCATGTCGCCGTAGGTCGCCACGGAGAAGCCCCAGGTGCGGGTATACGGCGCAATGAGCGAATTGGTATAGTCGTAGGCCAGGGAGACCATGTAGCCCTTGCGGCTGGCGCGCATCGGGCCGGCCAGGTCGTAGAAGTCCGTATGGTTCCAGGCCGCCTTGAGCGTCCAGAAATAGTATTTCCACTCGAAATCAACATGGAACTTGTTCTTCCAGTCGTTGTTGCTCCAGGGCGAGATGCCCAGGTCCAGCTTGATGCTGCTCAGGCCCACCGGGTCCTTGAAGAAGAGGCGGTAGCCCAGCACCGGCGTCACGTGGTTCCACGCCTGGGCGTCGGTGAAGCCCGTGATGGTGGGATAGGCGCCCGCGAAGCGCATTTCCTTGAACACGTTGTAGGGCTCGATGCTGTTGTAGACGTCGCCGAACTGGATCTCCGGCTGGGGCTCCTTCAGCAGGCCCACCTGCTCGAAGGCCTCCACGTTGTTCTCGTAGGCGCGGTGGCCGTAGAGCGTGATGGCGTTGGCGTCCTCCACCACCTTCCGGTCGAGCGTAACCGGGCGCAGGCCGTCGCGCTCGAACTCAAGGGCGAGAAGCTTGTTCGGAGCGATCTCCAGCGGGGCGAAGAGGCCGATTTCGGTATTGGAGAGCATCTCCATCTCGCGCGTGGCGAGCTCGATCTGCCAGAGGTTGGACACGCCGGTATAGTAGGAGCTGCCGATGAGGTAGCGGTCGTCCAGCGAGAAGCGGAACTGGCCGAGGTTGGAGTCCTCCCAAGTGACCAGGTCCACGGGTTTGAAGATAGCCTGGGCCAGCTCTTCGGTATTGAAGAGCATCAGCGTGTGCTCGCCGTTGTCGCCCTGGCGGGTCATGGAAAGGTATTTGCCGTCGTGGCTCACGTCCACGTCGAAGACGCTCACGCCGAACGGGAAGGCGTAGATGACTTCGGGGTTCTCCAGGTCACGGTCCATGCGAACGATGCTCTGGGTACCGCCGTTGGAGAAGAGGCCGTAGAGGCAGTCGTGCGCATTGTCATACACGACGTTGTTGATGCGCTGGAAGTTCTTCTTCTTGACGACTTTCTTTTTCTGGATATCGTAGACCCCCAGGCCGCGCATCTTGCCGTTGTTGTACGTGAAGATGAGACGCTCGCCCTTGCAGTCCAGGGCCACGAAGGCCGGGTTGTAAAGCTGGATGCCGTAGATGTCGCTGAGCCGGCGCTGACGGCCGGTATTGAGGTCGAGCTCCGTCAGGTGGGCGAAGTCGCCCGGCGCGTTGGTCGCGGCGTAGGCCTTGCCCGTGGCCGGGTTGTAGACGAAGGGCGACACGGAACCCATCGGCTCCGGAGTGAGCGGGGTGGTCTCCGTGAGCGGGAACTCGCGCACGGCGGCCAGGTTCTCCGCCTGGTGCTCCTTCTCGTCCACCTTCCAGTCGTTCCAGACTTTGCGGAGCGGCTTCCCGTACACCTGCTTGAACTGGTTGCCGAAGAAAGTCCGGCTGTCAGCCGTGCGGTTGTAGAAGCGGATCAGCTTGTCATAGCCGTATTCCTTCGCCAGGTAATTGACGAAGCGGGTACCGTAGAGGTAGGCGTTCGCACCCACCTGGAAGTCCATCGTGGAACCTTCCGTCTCCAGACCTACCACGGAGAAGAGCGGCTCTCCGCCGTTGACGATGCTGCGGAAATACATCTCGTCGTAGCCGCCAAGGGCGCGGCCCACGCCGCCGCCCAGCCAGGTCTCCATGAAACAGGCAATGCCCTCCTGATACCAGCGGGGGGCATACCAACGGGGCACGGTGACGTAGCTCCAGAGGGCCGAGATGGGCTGCGTGTTGTCCACGGTCACCTTGGTGCCGAAGAACTTGCGCCAGCCCAAGTCGCGCTTGTTGTACTTGTCCGTCATCACGATGTGCGTGTACTCGTGGCAGAAGAGCTGCCGGTACCGCTCGGCCGACGGGTTGACGTAGTACGACATGTTCAGCGGAGCCATGCCGATCTGAATCAGGGAACGCGGCAGCGGCGTCGCACCGCCGTTACCGTCGTCCTCCCAGTCTGTGAGCAACAGCAGAGGCGCCTCAGGCTGGTAGACGGAATCGCTGGTCCAGATCTGCTCGTGCAGCGCCTTGCCGTTCTGGTACATGCGTACCATATGGGGGATGTAGCGCGAGAGGTTCTTGTCGAAGAACACCAGGGTGGCTTCATCCGTTTTGTACTGGTAATAAACCCGCGACTGCCCCCAGGCAAGGGCCGGGAGCAGTAGCAGGGATAGTAATGCTATACGGATACGCATGTATCAATTAGTTATTTACTGATGAAGTCCCATGGGGGGTCTTTGACCAAGACCAATTTGAGTAATGCTTTCGCCAAGATAAAATACGGCGTTCAGGCCTACTTCTTGATTCTGAATCGTGAATTCGCCGAAGGACAACCCGTCAACGACCTGGCCCAGCTGGAAGAGTTCGTTCAGGCCAACCTCCTGGAGGCTCAGACCAACCTCCTGGAGGTTCAGGCCAACCTCCTGGAGGTTCAGACCAACCTCCTGCTGATTCAGGCCAACCTCCTGCTGATTCAGGCCAATCTCCTGCTGGGCGACCGTAAAGACATTGTTGACGGTGAGGAATTCGGCCACCCCATTCTCAATATGCAGCTCGTGGGAGAGTTCTGCGCCGGCACCCATGACAGCCTGCTCGTTAAGTCCGAATTCACCAAAGGCAACCATCGTCTGCTCGCCGGTGAGCAGATTGCCCTTTTTGGCCAGCTCCTCAGCAGCCTTCTCGTCGCCATCCAGGGCGGCGGTCACCTGCTGGTAGTTCACCCACTGGTCGCGGACGAGCTTCAGCTGGTCGCTGGCCTCGGACGTCTCCAGATACTTGTCGGTCGTATCGATGAAACGGGTGGCAAGCTTGTTCTGCTTCTGCAGGGTGGTGTAAGCCAGGGAAGCGTTGATGGTGTTCTGGGTCAGGTCGGGACGGGACTCGCCGGCCAGGG
>JAGCDF010000058.1 GCA_017651225.1 Bacteroidales bacterium | reverse complement strand
GCCTTCCGCCACAGCTTCCACGGCCGCACGTCCGGCGCCGTGGCGCTGACGGACAACCCCGCCATCGTCTCTCCCTTCAACGCGCATCACCGCGTGACCTTCATCGACCTGAACGACGGCGACGCCGCGCTCGACGAGCTGAGCAAGGGCGGCGTGGCTGCGGTCATCATCGAGGGCATCCAGGGCTGCGGCGGCATCAACCTGCCGACCAACGGCTTCATGCAGGCGCTCCGCCGCATGTGCGACCAGTACAAGGCCGCGCTTATCCTCGACGAGGTGCAGAGCGGCTACGGCCGCACGGGCAAGTTCTTCGCCCACCAGTGGGCCGGCATCAAGCCGGACATCATCACCATGGGCAAGGGCATCGCCAACGGTTTCCCCTGCGGCGGCATCCTCATCTCCCCGCGCTTCCAGGCGCGCAAGGGCATGCTCGGCACCACCTTCGGCGGCAACTACCTCGCCTGCGCGGGCGCGCTCGCCGTGCTCGACATCATTGAAAAGGAAGGCCTGATGGCGAACGCCCTCGCCGTCGGCGACTATATCAAGGAGTCGCTCCCGAAGAGCGACCGCATCAAGGAGGTGCGCGGCAAGGGCCTGATGCTCGGCATCGAGTTCAACGAGCCCGTCGCTCCCCTGCGCCAGGCGCTCCTCTACGACAAGCACATCTTCACCGGCGTGGCCGGCCAGAACATGATCCGGCTCCTCGCCCCGCTGTGCCTGACGAAGGCCGAGGCGGACCGGTTCCTCACCGCATTCTCAGAAGTACTCGCAAAATGAAATCATTCTTCCACGTCAGCGATATCGGCGACCTCGGCGCAGCGCTTGAGGAAGCGAAGCAGGTGAAGGCCACGCCCTTTGCCTGGAAGCACCTCGGCGAGAACAAGACCATCATGCTGGTCTTCTTCAACAGCAGCCTGCGCACGCGCCTGAGCAGCCAGAAGGCGGCGCTCAACCTGGGCATGAGCCCCATCGTGCTCAACATCGGCCAGGACAGCTGGAAGCTGGAGACCGAGATGGGCGTGGTGATGGACGGCGACAAGTCCGAGCACCTGCGCGAGGCCATCCCCGTGATGACCAGCTACTGCGACATCATCGGCATCCGCTCCTTCGCGGGCCTGCAGGACCGGGACTTCGACTACAGCGAGACCGTCCTGAAGCAGTTCGTGGAGTACGGCGGCAAGCCCGTGATCAGCCTCGAATCCGCCACGGTGCATCCCTGCCAGGCCTTTGCGGACCTGATCACCATCGAGGAGTACCGCAAGAAGAAGCGCCCCAAGGTGGTGCTGACCTGGGCCCCGCACCCGCGCGCCCTGCCCCAGGCCGTGCCGAACTCCTTCGCGGAGTGGATGAACGCAGCGGACGTGGACTTCGTAATCACGCATCCGCACGGCTACGAGCTCGATCCGGCCTTCGCCGGCAACGCGCCCGTCGAATACGACCAGATGAAGGCCCTGGAGGGCGCCGACTTCGTCTATGCCAAGAACTGGAGCTGCCCGGGCGTGACCGACCCCGCCCAGTACGGACAGATCCTCAGCAAGGACATGGGCTGGACGGTGGACGCCAGGCACATGGCCGTGACCAATAACGCTTACTTCATGCACTGCCTGCCCGTGCGGCGCAACATGATCGTCTCCGACGAGGTGATCGACGCCCCCACGAGCCTGGTCATCCCGGAAGCGGCCAACCGCGCCGTCTCCGCGCAGGTGGTGATGAAACGGATGCTGGAAAGCTTATGATCAGTCTCTACAAGATCGGTGGCAACGTGGTGGACGACCCGCAGGCGCTCGAGCGCTTCTGCGCGGAATTCGCGGCCCTGCCGGGCCCGAAGGTCATCGTCCACGGCGGCGGTGTGCGCGCCAGCCAGGTGCAGAAAGCCCTGGGGCAGGAGCCCGTCAAGATCGAGGGCCGGCGCGTCACGGACGCGGCCACGCTCGAGGTCGTGACGATGGTCTATGCCGGCTGGTGCAACACGGACATCGTCGCCCGCCTGCAGGCGCACGGCTGCAACGCCATCGGCTTGTCGGGCTGCGACGGCAGTGTGGTCACCGCGCGCAAGCGCGCCCCGAAAACCCTCTCCGACGGCGTCACCGTCGTGGATTTCGGCTTCGTGGGCGACGTGACTGCGGCCTCCGTCAACGTCCCCTTCATCAAGCAGCTCCTCGACGCCGGCCTCGTGCCGGTGTTCAGCGCCATCAACCACGACGGCGCCGGCCAGCTGCTCAACACGAACGCCGACACCATGGCGGCAGCAATTTCTGTCGCTTTGGGTGCAAAACTATTTTATTGTTTCGAAAAAAATGGCGTACTTTGTGACCGGAATGACGACGACAGCGTCATCCCCTCCCTCGATCCGGCCGGATTCGAGCGCCTCAAGGCGGAAGGACGCGTCGCGGAGGGGATGATTCCCAAGCTGGAAAACTCCTTTGCAGCCCTGCGGGAAGGCGCCTGCGGGGTCGTCATCCGGAACGCCGCCAACCTGCTGGAACCGGGCGGCACTGAATTGAAGATATGAGTTTGTACGAAGATTCCATAGCCTTGCTGCGGCAGATGGTCCGCATCCCTTCCCTCTCCGGGCAGGAGGCGGCGGTGGCTGCCTGCGTCCGGGAGGCGCTGGCCGGTTTCGGAATCCCGTGCGAAGAGGTCCGAGGCAACCTGCTGGCGCTGAACCGACGTTTCGATCCGTCCAAGCCCACGATTGCCCTGGATGCCCATCTCGATACGGTTCCCGTCAATCATGGCTACACCCGTGACCCGTACGATTCGGGGAACGATCCCGATATTGTTTATGGACTTGGCTCCAACGATGATGGCGGAAGTGTAGTGTCAATGATTGCTGCTTTCCGCCATTTTTATGAACTGGAGCTTCCCGTCAACCTGATGCTGATCCTCTCCCGCGAGGAGGAGGTCAGCGGCCCGGACGGCACGCGCTGGCTCTTCGCGTCCGACGGCCTGTTCGCCACGGACAGCCGCTGGCCCCGGCCGCAGTGGGTCATCGTGGGCGAGCCCACGGGCATGCGCGCCGCCACCAGCGAGCGCGGCCTGCTGGTGCTGGACGGCGAGGCACAGGGCGTCAGCGGCCATGCGGCGCGCGGCGAGGGCGTGAACGCCCTCTACATCGCCATGGACGACATCCAGAAGCTGCGGGAGCACCGTTTCACGAAGCATTCCCCGCGCATGGGCGACGTCCGCCTGAGCGTCACGCAGATCGAGGCCGGGCAGGCGCACAACGTCATCCCCGACCGCTGCCACTTCGTGGTGGACATCCGCCCCACGGAGCAATACACCAACGAAGAGATCGTCGACGAACTGCAGGCCCTCTGCAAGAGTACGCTCAAGGCCCGCAACCTCGCGAACCGCTCTTCGGCCACCCGCGAAGGCTCCCCCCTGCTCCGCACCGCGGAGGCCCTGGGCGTCGAGACCTTCTCCTCGCCGACCACCTCCGACTGGATGCGCATCCCCGTGGACGCCGTCAAGATGGGGCCCGGCGACTCCTCCCGCTCCCACAAAGCGGACGAATTCATCCGCACGCAGGAGATCCGCGAGGCGATAGACAAGTATATAGCATTTATTGAGATGTTCTATGGCAACACTTTGGAATAAAGGTACATCCGCGACGGAAGCAGTGGACCGCTTCACGGTCGGCAACGACCGGGTGCTCGACCTGCGCCTGGCGCGCTACGACGTGCAGGGCTCCCGCGCGCACATCAAGATGCTGGAGAAGATCGGCCTGCTCGGCGCCGACGAGCTGAAGGCGCTCGACGCCGCCCTCGCCCGCATCGCGGAGCGCATCGAGAAGGGCGACTTCGTGCTGGAGCCGGACGTCGAGGACATCCACTCGCAGGTGGAGCTGCTGCTCACCCGCGAACTCGGCGAGATGGGCAAGAAGATCCACTCCGGCCGCTCCCGCAACGACCAGGTGCTCGTGGACCTGAAGCTCTTCCTGCGCGACGAGCTGAAGACCGTCCGCGGGGAGGTGCTCGCGCTCTTCCGCACCCTCCAGGGCCTCAGCGAGCGGCACAAGGAGGTCCTCCTGCCGGGCTACACGCACGCGCAGGTGGCCATGCCCTCCTCCTTCGGCCTCTGGTTCGGCGCCTACGCCGAAGCGCTCGTGGACGACATGTACGGCCTGGGCGGCGCCTATAAGATGGTGAACCGCAACCCGCTCGGCTCCGCCGCCGGGTACGGCAATTCCTTCCCCCTCGACCGCCAGATGACGACGGACCTGCTGGACTTCGACTCCCCGGTCTACAACAGCGTCGCGGCGCAGATGCAGCGCGGGCGCACCGAGCGCGCCGTGGCTTCCGCCCTGGGCGGCATCGCGCTGACGCTCAATAAATTCGCGGCCGACTGCTGCATGTACATGTGTCCGAATTTCGGCTTCATCCACTTCCCGGACGAGCTGACCACGGGCTCCAGCATCATGCCGCACAAGAAGAACCCCGACGTGTGGGAGATCCTCCGCGGCAAGTGCAACCGCATCCTCGCCTGCGAGAACGAAATCGCCCTGCTCTGCAGCAACATGCCGCACGGCTACCACCGCGACTACCAGCTCCTCAAGGACATCCTCTTCCCCGCCCTGGAGCTGATGCACGAGTGCCTGCAGATGACGGACTACATGCTCCAGCACATCGAGATCAACGAGAAGATCCTCGACAGTCCGCTCTACGACTACCTCTTCACGGTCGAGGAGGTGAACCGCCGCACGCTCGCGGGCACGCCCTTCCGCGAGGCCTACAAGCAGGTGGGCATTGAGGTGAACGAGGGCCGCTTCCGCTACAGCGGCGGCGACAAGGCCGCGCTGAAGGCCTCCGACCTCGGCCACACGCACCTGGGCAGCCTGGGTAACCTTTGTAACGACAAGATCGCCGCGCTGATGGATGCGGCGTCCAATTGGAAATAAAAAAACTATGGCAACACGCAAAAAAGCGACACTCGTCCTGCAGAACGGACGGAAGATGGAAGGCTGGAGCTTCGGCTACGACGGCCCCTGCGACGGAGAAGTGGTCTTCTCCACGGCGATGGTGGGCTATCCCGAGAGCCTTACGGACCCCTCCTATTCCGGCCAGATCCTCTGCGTCACCTACCCCCTCATCGGCAACTACGGCATCCCGCCCATGGAAGTGGACGCCAACGGCATCTGCAAGACCTTCGAGTCCGAGAAGATCCATGTCCGCGGCCTGATCATCTCCAACTACAGCGAGGAGTACAGCCACTGGGACGCCGTCAAGAGCCTCGGCGACTGGCTGCAGGAGCAGAAGATCCCGGGCATCTTCGGCATCGACACGCGCGCGCTCACGCAGATGATCCGCGAGGAGGGAGCGATGCTCGGCCAGATCGTGCCGGAAGGCGCGGAGCCGGTGGCGAAGGTCCCCGACCCGAACCTGGACAACCAGGTGGCCATCGTCAGCTGCAAAGAAGTGATCCGCTACGGCCAGGGCGACAAGAAGGTGGTCCTGGTGGACTGCGGCGTCAAGCACCAGATCCTGCGCTGCCTGGTGGAGCGCGGCGTGGAGCTGATCCGCGTGCCCTGGGATTACGATTTCAACCAGCTCGAGTGGGACGGCCTGTTCATCTCGAACGGCCCGGGCAACCCGGCGCTCTGCGGCGTCACGGTGGAACACATCCGCAAGGCCCTGCAGGGCGACAAGCCCGTCTGCGGCATCTGCATGGGCAACCAGCTGCTGAGCATCGCCGCCGGCGCGTCCACCTATAAACTGAAATACGGCCACCGCTCCCACAACCAGCCGGTGCGCCAGGCGGGCACGGACAAGTGCTTCATCACCTCGCAGAACCACGGTTTCGCCGTCGACGACAGCCGCCTGCCGGAAGGCTGGGAGCCGTACTTCGTCAACATGAACGACGGCACCAACGAAGGCATCCGGCATAAGTCCAAGCCCTTCTTCTCCGCCCAGTTCCACCCGGAGGCCTCCAGCGGCCCGGTGGATACGGAATTCTTCTTTGACGACTTTATCTCCAGATTATGATCGACTCCAACATAAAGAAAGTTCTGGTGCTCGGCTCGGGCGCCCTCAAGATCGGCGAGGCCGGCGAATTCGACTACAGCGGCTCGCAGGCCCTCAAGGCCCTCCGCGAGGAGGGCATCAAGACGGTCCTCATCAACCCCAACATCGCCACGGTGCAGACCTCCGAAGGCGTGGCCGACAAGGTCTACTTCCTGCCCGTGACGCCCTTCTTCGTGGAGAAGGTCATCAAGAAGGAGAAGCCCCAGGGCATCCTGCTCTCGTTCGGCGGCCAGACCGCGCTCAACTGCGGTGTGGAGCTCTACAAGAGCGGCATCCTCGAGGCGAACAACGTGCAGGTGCTCGGCACCCCGGTCCAGTCCATCATCGACACCGAGGACCGCGAGCTCTTCGTGGAGCGCCTGGACGAGATCGGCGTGAGGACCATCAAGTCGCACGCCGCGGCCAACCTGGAAGAGGCCCGCGCCGCCGCGCGCGAGGTCGGCTATCCGGTCATCATCCGCGCGGCCTACGCGCTGGGCGGCCTGGGTTCCGGTTTCTGCGAGAACGAGGCCGAGCTCGACACCGTGGCCCGCAAGGCCTTCTCCTTCTCCCCGCAGGTGCTCGTCGAGAAGTCCCTGCGCGGCTGGAAGGAGATCGAGTACGAGGTCGTCCGCGACCGCTACGACAACTGCATCACGGTCTGTAACATGGAGAACTTCGACCCGCTCGGCATCCACACCGGCGAGAGCATCGTGGTGGCTCCTTCGCAGACCCTGACCAACGACGAATACCACTACCTGCGCAAGATTGCCATCGACATCGTCCGCCACGTGGGCATCGTCGGCGAGTGCAACGTGCAGTACGCCTTCAGCCCGGACGGCGAGGACTATCGCGTCATCGAGGTGAACGCCCGTCTGAGCCGCTCCTCCGCCCTGGCCTCCAAGGCCACGGGCTATCCCCTCGCCTTCATCGCCGCGAAGCTCGGCCTGGGCTACGGCCTCTACGAGCTGAAGAACTCCGTGACCAAGACCACGCCGGCCTTCTTCGAGCCGGCGCTGGACTACGTGGTCTGCAAGATCCCCCGCTGGGACCTCGCCAAGTTCAAGGGCGTGTCCCGCGAGATCGGCTCCAGCATGAAGAGCGTCGGCGAAGTGATGGCCATCGGCCGGAGCTTCGAAGAGGCCATCCAGAAGGGCCTGCGCATGATCGGCCAGGGCGCCAACGGGTTCGTGTGCAACAAGCCGTTCAACGGCTCCAACCTGGACGAGGCGCTCAAGACGCCGACTGACACGCGCATCTTCGCCATCGCCGCCGCCTTCGAGGCCGGCTACAGCGTGGACCGTATCCACGAGCTGACCAAGATCGACCGCTGGTTCCTCTGCAAGCTGGCCGGCATCGCCAAGACCTACCACGAGCTCGGCGCCTGCACGAAACTGACCGACATCAGCTTCGACCTGCTGAAGAAGGCCAAGTGCCAGGGCTTCTCGGATGTCCAGATCTCCCGCCTGACCGGCGCCCCCGAGGCCAAGGTGCGCGAGCTGCGCGCCTTCCTGGGCCTGCGCCCGCACGTCAAGCAGATCGACACCCTGGCCGCGGAATTCCCTTCCTCGACCAATTACCTGTATCTGACTTATAACGGTGAAACGGACGACGTCGACTTCGAGGACGGCTCCAACACCGTCATCGTCCTCGGTTCCGGCGCCTACCGCATCGGCAGCTCCGTGGAGTTCGACTGGTGCGGCGTGAACGCCCTGAACACCCTGCGCAGCAGCGGCTACAAGGCCATCATGATCAACTACAACCCCGAGACCGTCTCCACGGACTACGACGTCTGCGACCGGCTCTATTTCGACGAGCTGAGCTTCGAGACGGTGATGGAGATCTGCGCGATGGAGAAGCCCTACGGCGTGATCGTGAGCGTGGGCGGCCAGATTCCGAACAACCTGGCCGTGCCCCTGATGCGCGCGGGCGTGCACATCCTCGGCACGACGGCCCACGACATCGACCGCGCGGAGGACCGCAACAAGTTCTCCCAGATCGTGGACAAGCTGGGCATCGACCAGCCGCGCTGGAGCGAGCTGACGACGATGGCCGACGTGGACAAGTTCGTCGACGAAGTCGGCTTCCCGGTGCTCGTGCGCCCTTCGTACGTGCTCTCCGGCGCCGCCATGAACGTCTGCTACAGCAAGGAGGACCTCCGCATCTTCCTCGACATGGCCGTCGAGGTCTCCGAGGAGCATCCGGTGGTCATCAGCTCCTTCATGCAGCGCTGCAAGGAGCTGGAATGCGACGCCGTGGCCGACGGCGGCAAGGTGATCGCCTACGCGATCTCCGAGCACATCGAGTTCGCGGGCGTGCACTCCGGCGACGCCACCATCCAGTTCCCGCCGCAGAAGATCTACGGCATCACGGCCGCCAAGATCCGCAAGACCGCGGCCGCCATCGCCGCCGAGCTGCACATCACCGGCCCGTTCAACATCCAGTTCCTCGCCACCGACAACTACATCAAGGTCATCGAGTGCAACCTGCGCGCTTCCCGCAGCTTCCCCTTCGTGTCCAAGGTTCTGAAGGTCAACTTCATCGACCTGGCCACGCGCTGTATGCTCGGCCAGCGGCCGGAGAAGATCGACATCGATCCCTTCGAGCTGGACTACGTGGGCATCAAGTGCTCCCAGTTCTCCTTCGCCCGCCTGGGCAAGGCGGACCCGGTGCTGGGCGTGGACATGGCGTCCACCGGCGAGGTGGGCTGCATCGGCGACAACCTCAATGAGGCGCTGCTCAAGTCCATGCTCTCCGTGGGCCACCGCATCCCGCAGAAGTCCATCCTCATCTCTTCCGGCAACCCGATCCAGAAGGCCGACCTGCTGGGCGCCTGCCAGCTCCTGACGGAGAAGAAATATACGATCTACGCCACGGGCGGCACCGCCAAGTACCTGAATGAGAACGGCGTCCCGGCCATCCAGGCCCTCTGGCCGAACGAGGAGAAGTTCGGCGCCCCGGCGGCCCTGGATCTGATCCGCAAGCATGAAGTGGAGCTGGTGATCAACATCCCCAAGAACTTCACCCACAGCGAGCTCAGCAACGGCTATCAGATGCGCCGTGCGGCCATCGACTTCAACGTGCCGCTGATCACCAACAGCCGCCTGGCTACGGCCTATATCCGTGCCTTCTGCGCCGTCCCGCTGGACGAGATCAGCATCAAGAGCTGGGATGAGTACTAGTAAGCTGCCCTGGCATCTGCTGGCGCTCGTCGTCGTGGCCGTCTGGGGCCTGACTTTCGTGAGCACCAAGACTTTGATTTCCGCAGGACTGGATCCTGCGGAAATCTTTGTTGTCCGCTTCTCGATCGCCTACCTCGGCATCTGGGTGCTGTCGCTCGCATCCCGTCATGCCCGATCCATTTCCCGTCATGCCCGACCTGATCGGGCATCTCCCGCCCTCCTCGCCCGCTCCTGGCAGGACGAGCTCCTCTTCGCTTTCCTGGGCGTGACGGGCGGTTCGTTTTACTTCCTCACGGAAAACAACGCGCTGGCCTACACCCAGGCGAGCAACGTGTCGTTCCTGGTGTGCAGCGCGCCGCTCTTTTCGGCACTTTTCTCCTTGATCTACCGGCGCATCCGTCACGACCGCTTCGCCGATGCGATGGAGCGCATCGGCTCCGGATGGATGCTCGCGCTGGGCACGCTGCTGGCCCTTGGCGGCATGGCCCTGATGATGTTCGATGGCCAGCGCGTCCAGGTGTCGCTGCGCGGCGACCTGCTCGCCCTCGGCGCCGCCCTCTGCTGGGCGCTGTACAGCCTGTTCATCGGCAAGATCACCGAGGAGTACGGGGCGCTCTTCGCCACGCGCAAGGTGTTCTTCTACGGCCTGTTGACGATACTCCCCTTCCTGCTCGGGCGTGAATTCGCTCCGCTGGAGCTGTTCCTGCTGCCGGTGGTCTGGGGAGACCTGCTCTTCCTGGGTCTGTGCGCTTCCCTCGCCTGCTTCGTGGCCTGGAACCTGGTGACGGCCCGGCTCGGCAACATCACCGCCATCAACTACGTCTATCTGAACCCCGTCTTCACGCTGATCTCCGCGATGCTCCTGCTCGGCGAGCGCCTCACGCCCGCCGGCGCCGTGGGCTCCGCCCTGATCCTCGCGGGCGTCATCCTCGCCGGGAGACGCGTTTAATCGCATATTTCTGCGTGAAATCGCAAATTAAATTTGGTGGTTTCCCAAACAGTTCCTATATTTGCAATCCCAAAACGCAACTGGTGCTGTAGCTCAGATGGTAGAGCAAAGGACTGAAGATCCTTGTGTCGGCAGTTCGATTCTTCCCAGCACCACAGGAACCCGCTGATTATCAGCGGGCTTTCTTTTTCGTTCTCACTTTTGTTCCCACTTTCTGCCTAAGGATTCTGTATTTCACACCGAATATGTGGTGCTACAGGGAATCGAACTGAAAACTAACGGTCTTATTTGCACATCGTCCCCTCAGGGTGGTGAGAGGACGCCGGTATTTTTGATCTCCAGCCGCCTGCGCGTAAAACCGCCTCCGAACTAAGGACGGTATCGCCGCAGACAGGTGTCCAGCAAATCGGCCACTGACGCCGTAGAATTGTACACCTCCCCCTCAGATTACCGCATTTCGACCCAAAATGCCGACAGGTATCCACACAGAACGCACAGAATGGCATTTTGCTGGACACCTGTCGTCTCTATTAACGGTCTTGTCGCCTGTCGGGACCGACGTCTCTTTTCAAATTATATCGCAGATTAAAGAATTGTTCGTATCCTTGCCATGGAATCCCCGTGCGTCCCTGAGCAATCAAACGTGCGGGTTTAGTTTTTTTCAATTGATACTTGCAAATAGAAACAATAGTTGTACCTTTGCATCGAGACAGTAAAACGTGATACGGATGGGTAATCGGGTTGTGCAAAAGTCCCCGCCCGCGAGGCCCTCGCTCTTGAAGTAATTCCACCACGTAGTCTTGGGGCAAATCTAGCAGGAGGTCATTTGGCCTCCTGTCTTATTTTAGTGGCATCAATGGCTGTAATGCAGTATTGCACCTTCTTTCGATCACTTCTTCTTACACCAACAGTCATCTTTATTCTACCTACGCCCGTGCAAACATATTCCATAATTATCATACTTTCGAATGACCGCTGATTTTTGCTGTTTGCTTTTGAAGGGACCGTTTTAACGAGCCATGCATTTGTCAGTATTGCATCTAGCTGAAGTACCGCCAAGGTAGACAAATATGCCAGGGACGCTTGGGCGGCTGTTTCGTCCAGAGAAATGGACCGTATGTTTATATCCTCTTTAAGCGCAATATTGTATTTCTTCTGCTCGGGATTACGACGCTTCCATTCCTGATAGAATTGAAAAATGAGGTCATACCGCCTCCTCCTATCCTCTACCGAATCCCCCGTAGGAATATCATCTTCCGAAATAATATCCTCAACATTATCGGCAAAATCATCTTCTTCTGGCGGAAAATCGAGCAATTCCGGCTCCTCAACGTAGCCAATCAGCATTTCGAAAGGGACCCCAAGTACTGTTGCGGCCTTATAGATGGTTTCAAGATTCTTCGTCTTGAACAGGGCTTTTACATTCTGCTTTCTAATCCCCATACGGCGCGCAAACTCGCTCTTGCTAATCCCAAGCCTTTCAAGTAACCCCTCCCCTTTTGCCTCAAAATAAATCTGGTTCATGTATTCGCTCTTTTTTGCAAAAGTAATAATTAAATATTACCTTCGCAAATAAAACAGAGCCCCAATGAAACTATTCGATTACCCTGATGCAAAACAAATTATTGTATGCGGCGACATACACGGAGACTTCAATGCGATGGTTTTCAAGCTATGCATTCAGTACGGCTGCACGGATACACTTCTTGTCGTCGCCGGTGACTGTGGCTTCGGGTTCGATAAGCCTGGCTACTATGAACAATTATACAACAAAGTAGCTAAACGTCTTCAGAATACCAACAACTGGGTAGTATTCGTTAGAGGGAATCACGATGATCCGGCCTATTTCCAAGAGGAGCGAATCCGCCACAAACGCTGGCGGACGGTACCGGATTATAGCATACTGTCGGCCGATGGACACCAGATTCTGTGCATCGGAGGAGCTACCAGTATCGACCGATCTCAACGTCAAAAACAAAACGCCAGATATCACATCAAGGACGTCTCTTCTTACTGGGCCGATGAAGCCCCCATCTTTGACGAATCGGTCCTCAAATCGCTTCCGACGAAGATTGACACTGTAATCACCCACACGGCACCATCCTTCTGCGAGCTCAATTCTCACATTGGACTGGAGTCATGGGCCGAGTGGGACGATACTCTTATTGACGATGTTCAAAGGGAAAGAGAAACCATGGACAGGATTTTCAATTGTCTAAAGGAGCAGGGGCACCCCATCGAAAAGTGGTTCTATGGCCATTTTCATCGCTCCTGGAGCGGAGTCGTTGACCACACCCTGTTCTCCATGCTGGACATTATGGAATTCAAGGAACTGCCTACTACTCTTTGAGATTTCATACATGTTTCCACTAATAAAATTTGAGATTCCGTCAAAATCGGGCCTCTAAGTAACCATGGCGTTTTGGGACTGTGCCGTCACGGAAAACATCATCGAGCAGAAACTCCTCATAATCAATTCGGGGAATAGTATATAAGACTGGGGTGTATTTCCCCTCTGCGCAAAATGTTGGTTATTCTGCCCTGACGCTCCAACACCCTGGCCGTCCAGAAATTTTTGGCAGCCTCCAGCCGCCTGCGCGTAAAACCGCTTCCGAACTAAGGACGGTGTCGCTGCAGACAGGTGTCCAGCAAATCGGCCACTGACGCCGTAGAATTGTACACCTCCCCCTCAGAATGCCGCATTTCGACCCAAAATGCCAACAGGTATCCACACAGAACGCACAGAATGGCATTTTGCTGGACACCTGTCGTCTCTATTAACGGGAATCATGGGCCGAAGGGAAAGAGATACCATGGACAGGGATTCACTGTCGATGAGGTCTTCCCCAACATAGTCAACTTTAGAAGAATTGCTAAAAATAGCTAACTTTGTGCATACAAAGGCGTAGTGTTTACCTCCATATGGAAAAGAAGAACAAAGAAACATACCTTGCACCCTCCATGCTTGTCTTCGAGGTCGTGCAGGAAGGCGTCATCTGCGGCAGCGGCGGAACCGAGAGTTACAACCGTAACACAGAAGAAGACTGGTAATGAACCCCAAAACGAAGAAAGCCATGACACAGACTCACAAACTCCTGAGCATTGCCGCCCTCTTCGCTGCGGGCGCACTCACCATCAGCTGCAACAGCCTCAAAGAGCAGCTGGACACCCCGGAGGAAGTCCCCGCCACCGGGAAAACCGTTACCCTTACCGCTTCGGTAGGCCTGGATGCTACCACAAAGGCACTCACTGCTGCCGGCGTCAAGACCTTTGCCGTAGGTGACCAGATTGCCGTCATTTACGAGCAGGAAGGCGGCGCAATAGCCAAGGCCGTCAGTAATGCCTTGACCACCACCGACATCCGTGAAGAAGGCCAGAAAGCCGATATCACGGTAACGCTCGACACCCCGGCAGAGGACGGCACTGTACGCTATATCTATCCTGCCTCGATGGCCCTGACCACCATCGATCCGGCTGACCCCATCGACGACGCCCACACCATTGATTTCACCCAGCTCAGTGCCCAGGACGGCACACTGGCTACTCTTGCCGGGAGCTACGACCTCGCGGTCTTTGACGGCGCACTCAATGGCTTGGAACTTCCCGCCAGCGCACTGCTCTCCAACCAGCTGGCCATCGGTGAGTTTACTGTCAAGAACTCAGGCGGAGACAATATTACCTATACGGTTACGGGCCTCAAGGTTACCGACGGGACCAATACCTATACCGTCTCCCGCGCGGCTGCTGCCGGCCCCATCTACGTGGCCATGCTCCCTGTAGCCAACACCGAGACACTAACCTTCATTGCCACTGACAACGCTGCCACTCCGAACCACTTCATCAAGCTGGTCTCCGGCAAGGCCCTCGAGAGCAACAACATGTACCCCGTGAGGCTGACGATGTATCCGGCGCTGGATGTTTCGGAGTTGACAGGCACTTATTACACGATAACGGACGGCTATTGGCTCTACGGCACACAAACCAGTACAGTAATATTAAGAATAGGCGACAACGCGCATGTAACCTTTGCAGGTGTAACCATTACCCCGACGCATTTTTCCGCTGGCCTGAGTTGTCTTGGCTCCGCCACCATTACCCTAGCCGCCGGTACGACGAACAGTGTGACAAGCGGCAATAAATCGTTCGCTGGAATTCGTGCAGGATCAACCGGCACAACGCTCACCATCGGCGGCGAGGGAACGCTCACAGCCAGATGTAAGCCAGATAGTAGTGACGAAATCTTTGGTGCGGGTATCGGCGCCTCAAATAACACTAAATGTGGTAACATTGAGATTACGGGCGGCACCATCTATGCCTATGGCGGCAGTCATGCAGCAGGTATCGGAAGCGGACTTGGTGCTGGTGGAAGTTCGTTTATTAGTCAGTGCGGAGATATCACCATCAGCGGCGGCACAGTCGTAGCTGTGGGAGGGTTTTGCTCTGCTGGCATTGGCAGCGGAGCTGCCGATGGGGGCTCGAGCCATTGCGGCGCCGTGACTATCACAGAAGGCGCCAGGAGCGTCACTGCAACGGGGTCAAAAAGCATCGGCGAAGGAATAGATTTAGGTCACGGAACATCCTGTGGAGTAATTACAATCGACGGACATTTGCTTGCAGATGCAGAAAGAGACAACCCGGCTCTTGCGTCGTTCACACACTTCAACTCAGTCTATGACACCTCCCACTACTCCACCGACTATACTTACACCTGGACCCTGACCCACAAATAGTCCCAATCCCCATCAGTCCGGACAAAACCGCAAGAGACCACCCGCCTCCCCGCCGGTGGTCTCTTCCGTTCTACCCACCCGCATCCCTCCTACATCCCGGCGCCGCTCTCCACGCCCCGTGGCCGTGGCCTATAGGTCGATGGGGTCCTTCGCTGGGAGACTCTGTCGGAGCATGTCCGCCAGAGTCTCCCGTACGTACTTGAGCCATCAAACGCGCGGGTTCACAATTGCGACCGCATCAAGGCAAGATGTTTTTAAGCGAAAGAAGGAAACGCCTTAAACATAGTCAGAAAGGAGATCAGCTCATCTTTCAGGTCATCTCGAACGAAGTTCTTCATCTCGCCCTCGGGCAGTTCGCCAAGACCGCTGTTGATTGATTGAAGCCCGCGTTGCTGTCAGTTAGTTCTTGACGGGGCGAATAGTGGACCCGAAGTTGCGATCGCTGTTGTCCGTTTCGAAGCCGTCACTGCTTAGGAGCAGGGTGTAGGCGATGTTGGAGTAGTAAGTCGTAGATGACCAGTACATACCGTTGGTGCCTGCAAGGTTGAGCGAACCACTGAAATAGCGGCCTGCAGCTGCAAGGAACAAAGAAATGCCGTTTGCTTTACTGGTGATGAGACGGCCACCTTTGACGGTTTCAATACTCGTCCATCCTGAATACCACATTGAAGAAGTGTTGCTGCTGGAGCGGAGGGATTCGAACTGGTCCAGGGTGGGGATACGCCAAGCGGTATTTGCCTGATAGGCCGCGTCGTGGTCTGTTGAGAGCGGGTTCTCCTCCCCGGTATACTTAGTATCAGAGCTGTTGTAAGGAGTGGTATAACCGTACATGAAGTACTCGCCCGCCTCCAGCGGACTGACAATCCTGTTGTTGGTCTTATCCAGGTTGCCCGTAGCCCAAAGGGGACCGCCGGCGTAGCCCAGGGAAACGAATTTTCCGTTATCCGTAAGACCGGTGAGTTGGGCGGCAAAGTTTGCGCCTACAGTCTTATCTTTTACGGACTTTGATTGGGAAGAGATGGCGTATCCCTTTTCGACATTGCGCTCCACCAGCTGGAAGTCGAAATCGTACGTGCCGGCACCTTCAAGTATACCCCAGAAGTAATATCCGGTGTCACTTCCGATGGTGCCGCTATGGGCCGTCAAGGGGAATCCTTTTTTGGCAGTACTATAGGAGGCGTCACCGCCCGGAACAACCCCGCTGAAGGTGAAGGGGATGATATGGGTTGCCGTCAGTACATGCTCATTGCCGCTTGCGGGAGCGGAATACTCAGATGAAGGAATATACACCTGCGAGATACCTGCGGGCGCAGTCAAGCTGATGGTGGCGCTGAGCGTAGTAACGTCCGAGGTGGTCGTGACGGTGTAATCAACACTTTCTGCACGCTGGAAGTATCCATTGACACTGCCGAAAGTCCACTTGGTGGTTTCGTATGCAGGAGCGGCGGAACATACGAAGTCGGGCATAAAGACGGCGCTGAGCTTCTTGCCGGAGGCGGCGAGGGTGAGGCCGCTGAAGGTGGTGCCGCCATCCTTGTCGGTATAGGTCCATGAGGTTCCGTCAAAGGTCATCTTCACGTACTGGGTGGTGTTGTCCTCGAAGAAGACATAAACGTCGTCACCGTTTTCCCAGGCGGCCTTGACGCCCTTGGTGGCATCGGCATTCTGCACATCTATGTTGAACACAATCTTGGAGGCGTCAATAGCGTTTTCCTCTTTCACGGGGCTCTCTTTGGAGCAGGCAGCCAGGGCAAGAACAGCCATGGCAAACAGTAAAGTCTTTTTCATGCTTCTCTCCTCCCTGTTAAAAATTCAATTCGTCCCCAAAAGGATTGTTGTAAGGCTGCGGATCCCCGCTCTGGCAGATGATGCCTTCTGTCTTCATCTCGAAGACCTGTGTCTCGGGTGAGCAGTACATTTCTTTAATTTTGTCTCCATATGCTTGTTAAGTTACGATGCAAGTGGTGATTTGGCAACTGTTCAAGGACACGCTCCATCACAGGGGACACATAAGCACAAAGACGGCTGTCTTTCATAAAGCGACTCGTATACTGGGAACGAATGTACATATTCTCGCCGAAAAAGACAAGTTATTGAAAACGTGAATATTTTGTATTTTCAAATAATATGTATATTTATGCTCGAAAAACCACAAAATCATGGATGCTAAAATAGTCAATCTTCAGGAGTGGGAATCCTTCGGCGGAGGAGGTTACGGTGAGTCTTTCTACAACAAGAAGGACGATTCCGTGATGCTCAAGCTCAATAAGGCCAGTTATCCGGCAGAAAAGTCCTGGAAAGAATACCTGCGCACCAAGGCCGTGTATGAGATGGGGATACCGTCAGCCAGGCCGTATGAATTCGTAACCGACGGGGAGCGCTACGGTATGATCGTCGAGCGCATTGTGGGGAAAGAGTCTTTCGGAAGAATCATTGCCGATCACCCCGAGCGTCTGGACGAACTGGCCGGGATCACCGCAGAATATACCAAAGCCCTTCACGCGATCCCCTGCGATACCGAGGTGTTTGACAATCTGCCCAAGGAGGCGCGGGAGATGATATCGGCCAGTCCGATAATTCCGGACGAAGCCAAGACAAGGCTTTGCGGCTATATTGACGAGCTGGCACCCGTCACGACCTGCCTTCACGGCGACCTGAATCCCTGCAATATCATTACTGCAAATGGGAAGGTATATTGGATTGATTTGGGCGACTTTGGCTACGGAGACCCGCTGATGGACTTCAACATCCTCGCCTATTTGAGTTCTTGCGGACCCAATCCCTTGCTGCAGATGCTCTTCCATTTGGACCGTAAAATGCTGAACCGGTTCTATCAATCCTTGGGACGGCAGTACTTCGGCCCGGTCTGGGATACCCCGGAGCACCAGGAAAAGATGGGACGTATCGCCCAGATTATGGCCGGACAGTCCCTTTGCTTCTGGCCCGAGGACTATCATGTCGCGCTTCCGCTCCTCCTGGGGAAGAAGCTGCTTGCAGCCATCAATCTCTTCATCAGAGACAGGGTAAAACTAAAAGAATAAGCATGGAGCAGAAGTTTTGTCAGAGCTGCGGAATGCCGCTCACGCAGGAGCTCCTCGGCACCAATGCCGACGGGAGCAAGAATGAAGAATACTGCATCTACTGCTATAAAGACGGTAAATTCCTGCAGGACTTCACGATGGAGCAGATGATCGAGCACTGCGCCCAGTTCGTGGGCGATTTCAACAAGGGTCTGCCCCAGCCGATCACCCGCGAGGAATACATCGGCATGATGAAGACCTACTTCCCGCAGCTGAAGCGCTGGCGCAAGGAGTTGACCCTCCCCGGCGATGCGTCCGTGCCGGTCAATCCTGCTTTGGCCGGCGTCAAGGAGCTCATCGCAAAGATGGCCGATACGCTCCCCATCGTGTATATCTCATCTGTCGATCATGAAGGTTTCCCCTGGACCAAGGCCATGCTTTCTCCCCGCGTCCGCGAGGGCATCAAGACCTTCTACCTGACCACCAACACCTTCTCCCTGCGCGTAGCCCACTACAAGTCGAACCCCAAGGCCAGCCTCTATTTCTGCGACGCAGAAGGCTTCAAGGGCATGCTGCTGCGCGGCACGATGTCGGTGCTGACCGACGCCGCCTCGAAGGAAATGATCTGGCGCGACGGCGACGAGGAGTACTACCCTGGCGGCGTCACCGACCCGAACTACTGCGTCCTGAAGTTCACCGCCACGGACGGCCGCTTCTACAGCGACTACTATCCGAGGAGTTTCATAATAGAATAAGATGAGACGTTTCCTCCGCTGGTTGCTCTTGCTGCTCCTGTGCGCCCTCTGCGCCTGCTACAGGCAGGATCCGGAGCCGCCTAAGCCTGTCCTCCAGGACGGTGTCTGGACAGGGACCGGAGAAGGACGGAGCGGCACCATCCTGGTCAAGGTGACCATCCAGGCGCAAACGATTACGGATATCGTAGTCGTGAACCAGTCCGAGTCGTCCTTTGCCCAGGATGCCATCAACGAGATGATTGCCCGCGCGCTGCAGAAGCAGGCGCTGCTGGACTCCGAGGTGGATGCCGTCACCGGCGCGACCCTCACCAGCAACGGTGTGATAGACGCCGTCAATATGGCGCTCCGCGCGGCCATGGGGCAGCCCGATGGCGGGAAAACCCGCTACAAGGACGGCAGCTGCGACGTCGTCATCATCGGGGCCGGCGGTGCGGGTCTGACTGCGGCCGTACAGGCGGCCTCTGACGAGAATCTTCGCGTCATCGTATTGGAGAAGCAGGCCATCATCGGAGGCAACACCCTCAGCTCCACCGGCGGTATCAACGCGGCAGGCACCCAGGCGCAGCAGGCGCTGGGCATCCAGGACAGCCCGGATCTGTTCTACGAAGACACGATGCGCGGCGGAAAGCAGATGAACATCCCCTCCCTCGTCCGGAGCCTGGTGGACCACGCGGCGGCCACCGTTTCCTGGCTATCCTCCCTGGGGGCCGACCTCAGCGACGTCGGCCTGATGGGCGGCAGCAGCGTGAAACGGGCCCACCGGCCCAAAGGCGGAGCCGCCATCGGCCCGCATCTGATGAAAGTCCTCAAGGAAGCCTCTTCCCGGGCCAATATTGAAATCCGCACCTCCAACAAGGTACTGGACCTGCTGAGCCAGCAGGGAGCAGTAACGGGCGTACTGGTGGAGAATGCCGACGGAAGCACGTACAAGCTGACTGCAAAAGCGGTTGTGATTGCCACAGGCGGCTTTGGCGCCAATCTGGACATGGTGACCAGCTACCAGCCGTCCCTCGCCGGCTTTGCCACGCTGAATCATCCGGGCGCCACCGGCGACGCCTTTGCCTGGCTGCCCGGCGTGGGCGGCAGCACCATCCAGATGGAATACATCCAGATTCATCCGACGGCCGAGGCCGAGAACCATATCCTGATCACCGAGGCGGTGCGGGGCAACGGCGCCATCCTGGTGAATCACGCCGGAGAGCGTTTCGTGGACGAAATGGACACGCGGGACGTAGTGTCGGCTGCAATCCTTGCGCAGGAAAAGCAGGAGGCGTTCCTGGTCTTTGACGATGCCGTGCGCCGCTCCCTCTCGTCCATCGAGACCTACGCCAACCAGCACCTGCTCACGGAGGGGGCCGACGCCGCTGCGCTCTCTGCCAAGACGGGCCTTCCCGGCGAAGCGCTCGGCGCGTCGCTGCTGTCGGCCTCGCTGAACACGCCTCCCTACTACGCCATCCGCGTGAAGCCGGCCATTCATCACACGATGGGCGGCATCCGGGTGGATGCCGACATGCATGTCCTTCGCTCCGACGACTCCCCCGTCCCCGGCCTTTTCGCCGCCGGAGAGGTCACCGGCGGCGTTCATGGCGCCAACCGCCTGGGCGGCAACGGCGTGGCCGATATTGTAGTCAATGGTAAAATTGCAGGCCAGCATGCAGCGGAGTATGCTCAATAAACCTCACACGCAATGGTAACGCGTAAGTATCCGGACCCCGCCATGGGGCGCAACCAGGACGTGGACAGGCTGCGTATCCAATCCCTGGCCGGCGATTCCGGAACAAGAAAGGAATGTCTAGAATTTCCACCTGGCGCCCAGGATAAAGAGGCGCCGGTTGCTGCGGACCTCTTCCACCCAGTATTCCTGCAGCTCGTCTGACTCGAAGCTGGTCTCGCGGGGGCATCCGGCCATCTCGTAGAGGGCCATCGCGCGTGCCTCGTGGGTGGTTTTCTGGTCGGCATTTTCGGTAATAGCGGAGGCTTCAGGTGTCAGGAAATTGCAGATCCAGGGGCAGGTTCCTTGCCTGCACTTGCTGCATTTGACGCATCTGTTCAAATAGTCCCGTATGACCTCGATTATGCTTCCCAGCGTATCCATTGGCACATTATGCTCCTATCCGTTTTGCTTACTCATTGATACTCAATTGGTTGGTTTTGGTTAATGGTGAAAAAAGGCCCTCCCGAGGCGGTGAGTCGCTGCGTCGCGCCCACCGGCTCGTTTCCAAAATTGGCCGTCGGAATTCTCATATTAGCTTTTGTGTTTGTTGGGGTCAAATAAAATTAAAATTTTTGCCTCGTGTATGCAAGAGACTGTAATAGAATGTGGTGGAAAAGTTATCAACAATGGCCCTCCAGGGGTCTGGGGGGCCATTTCGTTGGAACTATGGTAACTCGAACTGTTATTCACCCTGTTCGGGCACCGGAATACCCTCTGCACGAAGATATCCTTCAATTGCGTAGAGCGGAAGATTCTCCATCCAACCTTGGTCAATGTAGTTCTTCATCGAGATGCGGAGGCCTTTGAGGGCGGGATGTTCGTCAATGTAGGTCTTAAGTGATTTGCCCTTGACGTTTTCTTCAGCCTTGGCTTCTATTGGGATGACTCTTTTTTCTGTCTGGACGGCGAAATCTATCTCGCATTCTGACTCATTGGATGAGTGGTAGAATGTGGGGATTTGGATGCGGGCCAGCTGTTCGTTCACGTAGCACTCTGTGAACGCGCCCTTGAATTCCTTGAAAATGTTGTCACCAACCAGCATCTGGGAGGCCGGGACATCAGTCATAGCGCCAAGAAGGCCGACATCCAGAGGGAATACCTTGAAAACATCGAAATCTTCATAGAATTTGAGCGGGTACTCGATTTTGGGGACGCGGTGGATCTTGTAGATGAGCCCGGCGTCTTTGAGCCAGGTGATGGCTACTTCAAAGTCTTTTGCCCTGCCTCCTTTACGGACGGCTCCGTAGATGAACTTCTTGTTCTCTTTGGCGAGGTGTGAAGGCAGGGAATCCCAGACCATCTCGATGCGCGGAATTTCTTTCTTGGGGGCGTGCTTGGAGAAGTCTTTTCTGTAGCCGGCAAGGATGTCTTTCTGGATCATACGAACGGCCCCCAGCCCCTTTCCTTCGATGTAACCGGCAACAGCCTCAGGCATTCCTCCTACGTAGTAATACTGGCGCAGAAGGTCGATGTATTTCTGGCTAAGCGTGTTTACCGCAGCCCAGTCACAGTCCAACAGGAGTTGGGTAAGTTTCTCGTTGCCGGTGGCATTCAAGAATTCGTGCAGGGACATCGGGAACATACGGACCAGCTCCACCATTCCGACCGGGAAAGACTGGTCTTCGTGGATGGAGATGCCCAGAAGCGAACCGGCAACGGCCACATCGTACTGAGGGAAGTCTTCTTTGAAGTATTTGAGGCAGCCGAGGGCGGCAGCGCTTTCCTGGATCTCGTCTATGACGATGAGGGTATCCTTCGGCACGATGTCCACACCGGTATGAGCAGAAAGGGTGCGGATAATACGCGGAATGTCGTGGTCTGGTTCGAAGATAGATTTGGCGACGGCATCCTTGTCCAGGTTTACATAGGAGAGCGTTTTGTACTCCTTGTTGCCAAACTCTTTGAGGATGTATGTCTTACCTACCTGACGGGCTCCGTCAAGAACAAGTGGTTTATGGTCTTTACGTGACTTCCACTCAAGCAGTTTCGCGTATATCTCTCTTTTCATACAACAAAAATTCGGACGAATATTCAGTCAAAATCAACAAAAATTCGGACGATAATCAGTGGCAAATATACATTTATTCCGACGAATAAAGAATAGTTTTCAACAAAAATCGATGGTCCTGTCCTTGGGCACGGTCGAACAGGCCGATAAAACAAGAAATGGAATCATGCTTCATATTATCACAGACAGGTTAATAATTTTAGGATGTCATGCCGCCGTAATGATACAAAGAATTCATTTTAATCATCAAACGACTGTATCACTTATTTTTTGTAACTTTGCGGCCCCATTAGTATAATACAGTTATATTTCAAACGTCTATCCTATGAATTACAGAAGAATTACTGCCATCTCTCTGGCCCTGGCAGTGCTTGTGTTCGCTGCCTGCGACAAGGAAGGCCGGAAACGTTATCCCAGTACGCTCCCCGATCAGAAGATCACGAACATCTACGAGACCACTTCCTTCAAGACGGAAACGCTGAATCCCGTCACGAAAGAATGGACAGTCGTGGTGAAAAAGGACAACCCCCGCCACCTGGCGCACGAGTTCACCTGGGAAGGTGACCGTCTTGAAAGCATGAAGGACCACAATTATGACCGTTTCTACTCCTTCAACTATGATGAATACGGCCGTGTCTGCCGCATCATCTGCGACAGCGACTCGGATTTCAGCCGGACCCTGTCCTACGACGCCGAAGGACTGCTTGCCCGCTGCGAAGGATCGATAAAGAATCACGACGGAGTGCTGGTTTCTACCCAGACCCTCATCTACACCTGGGAAGACGGCCTGTTGAAGCGCATCGAAGAAGAGACCTGGAGCCACTTCCCCGGCGAGGAGGAGATCAGCAAGAATATTACCCGCACCTACACCTGGCAGGACGGCAACGTCGTCAGCACCACGCGGACGAAGCACGAAGGGGACAAGACCGAAGAGTTTCAGTACAACTACGAATACAGCACCGCCGTCAACCCGCTGCATGGCTTCGTGTACCTGGTCATCCCGGACAGAGGCATCATCTTCGACTATGAAGGGATTGACTGCCTGAGCAAGAACCTGCCCTCGCGCATCACCTCCTCTCCGGCAAGCGCCAGATACGAGTTCAGCTACACGCCGGGCACTCCCCTCGCTTCTTTCGAGAAACATATGATCGGAGATACCAGCCCGGTGCTGCGCTTGACCACGGATTACTCCGTAGAATTGGAATACGCGCGGTAGGATCCGCTTCACGACACAAAAAAACGTCCACACCGTGGACGTTTTTTCTTTTCCTGCAGCCGTAAAATGACGATGCACAGCCGGTTTATATTTGCATTTGTTTTCCGGGAATTCTTTGCGGCAGGATACTGCCATCACGGTCAGCAGAATAAGCAGACCGTACCTGCATGATCTTTTCCTTACCATAACAGTTTTAGTTAGTGGATACTTGTGGTTAATATCCACAAATCAAAATTATATTTTTATCTTTGCTCAAACACTAGTAAAACTGATAATCATGAAGAAGTTATTTCTCACATTCGCACTTGCGTGCCTGGCCATCTGTGCCTATGCCCAGCGGGACGTTCCCGTCGGCGGCTGTATGGACGTCGCTTCGGTGGAATCCAATAATTCGATCGGCCCTGTCGGGGTCGGCAAACAGATCACTCTCTACAAAGCTAGGGACAATGACGGGAACCCCAGTTTCTTCCTCAGTATCAGCAACCCGACGCTGACCCTGAGCATCGGGACGGAGGATTCGATGGCTTCGTTCGGCATTCCCACCGGGGGCATCCTGTTGGATTTCGGGACCACGTACGATGAGGCCATGGGCGTGCTGGATGCGCTCCTGGAGTTCTTCGACGAAGAGAACGGTGCCCAGAAGGAACTGCCCTGCTGCGACGGCAGCACTGTTGTCTGCACGCTGAACAAGGGCGCCTTCGGGAAGAGCATCAGCATTGCGGAGACCTCCCTGTCCAAGGGCAACGTCAAGTCCCTCAAGACCAGCTTCAAGATCTCCAAGAAACTTCACAAAGACCTGTAGCTGATACACTTAATGAAGAACGGCAGCGCATTTGCGCCTATTTTTCGTACCTTTATAAGCATGAAAGCGAGATATCTGATCATGGGGGTGCTGGCGCTGGTGAGCGTGCAGCTGCCGGCGCAGGACCTGCCGCAGTTCAAGCGGATCGTCAGGGAGCTCTGCTCCGCGAAATACCAGGGGCGCGGCTACGCCCGCGGCGGGGCCAACAAGGCCGGGAAGTATCTCCAGCGCGAGTTTCAGAAGGCGGGTGCGGACGAAGTCTCGCTCCAGCCCTTCTCCATCGACATCAACACCTTCAGCGGCGCGATGGACATGTGGGCGGACGGGAAGAAGCTTCGCGCTGGCGTGGACTTCTCCATGCGCGAGTACTCCCCCGGCGTGAAGGGCGAGTTCCCCGTCTATTACGTGGACACGCTGCACTTCGACGCCGAGCGGATCTATGCGGATCTTGCGAAACCGGAAAACGCCAACTGCATGGTTTGCTGCGACTTCTGGTTCACCTACAAGCACCGCGACGTCTTCTCCCGCCTGCAGAAGGCGGGCGAGCTCCCCAACGCCGGCCTGCTCTTCACCTGGACGGCGCCGATCAAGTTCTACAAGGCCTACGGCGAGAAGGTCGTGGACAAGCCCATCGTGTGGGTGACGCCCGAGGCCATCGAGGGCGTGAAACGGGTCAGATTGAACGTGGACAACGCCTTCCTGGAGGACTACGGCCTCTTCAACGTCATCGCCAAGGTGGAAGGCCGCAGGCACGACAGCTGCTACGTCTTCACGGCGCACTACGACCACCTCGGCAACCTCGGCCGCCGGGTCTACTACCCCGGCGCCAACGACAACGCCTCCGGCACGGCCGCCATCGTCACGCTGGCCGCGTACTACGCGCAGAACAAGCCCGAGTACGACATGTACTTCGTGGCCTTCTCGGGCGAGGACGCGAACCTGCGCGGCTCGACCTACTTCGCTGAGCATCCGATCGTTCCGCTCGGGCAGATCAAGTATCTCTTCAATATCGACATGATCGGCGACGACAACCCCGTCCAGTACTGCGAGGTCAGCGACGCCGGCCTGGCGCAGTTCCCCCGCTTCGAGCAGATCAACGCGGAGCTGCAGCTCTTCGAGCGGCTCAACCGTGGCGAGCTGGCCGCGAACAGCGACCACTACCCCTTCGCCGTCCGCGGCGTGCCCTGCATCTTCCTGGAGAACGAGGACGGCTCCGCCTTCCCCTACTACCACACCCCGGCGGACAACATGAAGACCATCCGTTTCGACAGCTACGAGCCCGTCTTCCGCCTCATCACGGCCTTCGTCGACCTTGAATAAACCGAGGCCGTTTTAAAAAATATTATATTTGCAGTTGGAACAACCACATAATTACCACTGACACATGAAAGCGAAATTCCAATTCATCGCCGCCCTTTTGGCGTTATTCTCCGTCACGGGCTGCAACATCGACCACGTTAACATATCGTCGCGGATCCAGGGCAAATGGGTTCTGGTGGAAGCCGACCAGGCAGCCGTCCCGACCGACGATTCCTTCGTCATCACCTTCACCTCCGCCACCTCGGCCCGGGTCAGCATGCTCCTGGATGCTTACGAAGGCGCCGGGGAATGGATTCGGGAGGCATTGTTCAATGTCGACCTTCAGGGCGAAACCATCCATTTGAGCGGGAACCTGGCCGCGGAGACTTCCTACACCGCCGTTTTGCAGATCAAGTCTCTCTACGACGACATGATGATCTGTGATTGCCTGATCACGGAAGTAATCGATTCCAGCCCAATCCGCCAGGAATACACGGGCGTTTTCATCCGGGACGACGTCGACTACAGCCAGGAGATCATCGGCACCTGGGAGGGCGACGAGCTGCGCGAGGACGACTCGGGCCTGCCCGACGGGAAGAAATGCCGTTTCGAGTTCCTGTGGGACGGCACCTACAACTACTATCGCCAGGAGTCGGACGGCACCTGGAAGAAGTCGGCCGACGAATTCAGCCATTATTTCTGCGACGGAGACGTGCTCTTCATGCGCTGGCGGAATCTCGGCTTCGGCAAGGTGACGAACTGCAGCAGCTGGGAGTATGAAATCCGGCAGAACATGATGCGCTGGAAGGCGCTGCGCAAGCGCGAGGACGGCAGCACCTACTCGGTCACCGTAGACTTTACGAAAGTCTGATAGGAATAAACCCCATTTTGTTCATCTTTGTTTTTCGAAACAAAGACAGGACAGATACTACCACGCCAAGGACACGGAGTGATCGGAAACCGGATGCAAGACTACAAGGCTCCCCAGGCGGAGCCTTTTTTGTTTCTGAACAGGACGAGCGCCAGGGCGATGGCGATCAGGGCCGTGGGCAGCAGGAAGTACTCCCGGTAGTCCTGCAGGAAGAGGCGGAGGCTGTCCAGGATGCCCTGCCCCATGGATTCGGGATTGACCGGGTAGAAGAAGGCGATGGCGCTCACGGCCATGCCGAGGACGAGGCCCGCGCAGAGCGCGATGACGAGCGCCCGGCGGCCGTGGCGGCGCTGGCGGTCCACTTCGCCTTTGATACCCGCGACGGCGTTCATCCGGCGCTGCGCCTCCAGCAGGAAGGTCGGATCGTCCTTCACCACGGGTTTGTGGTCTTTGAGATATTGTTCGAGCTCGCTCATAACTGGATGTATTGTTTGAGGTGTCCCCTCCCTGATGATAAATGATATTTGACGGTACCGGCCGGCATGTCCAGGATGGCCGATATCTCTTTGATGCTCTTGTCCTCGAAGTAGAAGAGGACGATGGCCACTTTTTCCTTCTCCGGGATCTTCTCCAGCGCCTGGTAGAGCTGCTGGTAGCGGAAGCGGCTGTCGGAGGCGTCGCCGGACGGGACGGCGAGCGCTTCGCGGCTCTCCAGCGCGGCGTGCTCGCGCCCGGGCCGGCGGCAATGGTCGATGTAGCAGTTGTAGGCGATGCGGAAGAGCCAGGTGCTGAACTTGCTCAGTCCGAGGAAGTTGCCGGAGGCCACGTAGGCGCGCACCAGCGCATCCTGCGCGATGTCGTCCGCCAGGGCGTCGTCGCCGCAGCACAGCCCGAGCAGGAACCGCCGTAGGGGCTCCTGCTCTGCTCTGACGAGGTCGATGAACCGCTCCTGGGTCATGGACTTATTTTTTCAGGGCTTCTTCTTCGGCTTTGATCTCGTTGGCAAGGATCTTCTTGCCGGCGAAGTAGGAAATCAGCAGGCCGATGCCGACCGCCAGCATCACGCCGCCCGCGACGGGCAGCCAGCTGCCTAACATGATGTGCGCCTCGGGCATGAAGAGGTCGATGAGGAACAGGGTCATGAAGGCGAGGCCCATCAGCGAGACCACACAGCCGCCGGTCAGTTTCTCGACAAGCTCCTGCTTGAGGGTCTTGGGGGCTTTCGGCTGTTCGGTGGACTTGAACATCTCCGGATCGATCTGGGCACCGTTCTCGATGGCCTTGATCATGACCTCGGTCTTGCGGTTGATCTCGTTCTGCTTGGTGCGGCCGACGATAAAGACAACGGTGACGGGAAGGATGACGCACACGAAGATAGGGACAAGGATTTCAGTTAACATGGCTGGATATGATTAAAAAGTTTAACAGTTGCTTCCACTTTTGTGAGGTGGTTTCAACTGTTAGACGGACCAACCCGGCGAAAGGTTGGCAAAAAATGTTAAAATTTTCTAGAAGCTGAAGCGACGGCCGTCGAACTGCAGGGTTTTCTGCTTCTTGGTGCCGTTGTCGTACCAGTACGTGACCGTGATGTTCTTGCCGGAGCGCGGCAGGTCGTAGGTGACCCAGGCGCCGTCCTCGGTGCTGTATTCCACGTCGAAGCCAATGTCATCGGCATAGGTCATCGTCTTGGCGGCATTGTCGTAGCGGTAGAACGTCAGGCCGTCGAACTGACCGGCGCTGTACTTGTCGCCGTCGAAATAATAGACGCCGCAGGCGAAGAGCTTGTGCTTGCCGTCGGATTCGTTCCAGTAGCACATCTCGACGCGCAGGCGGTTGTCGCTGTCGGGATCCTTCCATTCATAAAGGACGAAGCCGTTGCGCAGGTCGATGGAAAGCATCGTGCCCGGCTCCAGCGTCTTGTTGGCGCGATGATTTTCCATCGCGTTCTTGACGGCGCCGATCGACTCGTTGTAGTACCCCTCTTCTTCCTCCTCGTCCTCCGCCGGCGTGAGTTCATAGTTGACGTACGCCCACGCGAAGTCGCTGATGTTGGGCTTTTCGCCCTGGAATTTGACCGGGAAGCTCTGGGCGGAGAGGCCCAGCACAGAGAAAGCCAGCAGGCTGACCAACAACAATACTTTTTTCATAAGGCAATAGACTTGTTATTAAAATGCGTTATACCAGTCACAAATATAGCAATTAATCCTTCTGATTTGCACAAATAATGATTAGATTTGCATACTGACCACACACACGCACCCGGCATGTATCTCATCGGCGAAAAGTTGCGCGCAAGCATCGAAGCGAATCTCCTCACGGAGGACCGCTGGCAGGTGTTGCTGGACGGTCTGGGCATGACGCTGAAGGTGTCCCTGCTCGCGATCCTGTTCGCCACGCTGTGGGGGGCCGTCCTCTGCGCGATGCGTCTGTCCCGCAAGCGCGTCCTGTCCCGGACGGCCGGCACCTATATCGAGCTGATGCGGAGCCTGCCGATACTCATCCTGTTGCTGGTCTCCTTCTACATTATCTTCGCCACGTCTCCCCTTTCCAAGGTGCAGATCGCCGTCGTGTGCTTCTCCCTCTACTTCGGCGCCTATTTCAGCGAGGTGTTCCGCACGGGCATCGAGAGCGTGGACAAAGGCCAGCGCGAAGCGGGCGCCGCCCTCGGCATGAGCCGGGGCCAGATCTTCGGCCGCATCATCCTGCCGCAGGCGCTGCTTCGCTGCCTGCCGCTTTACAAAACCCAGGCGGTCGCGCTCATCAAGGGCACGTCCATCGTCGGGTACGTATCCGTCATGGATCTCACCAAGGCCGGCGACTTCATCCGCGGGCGGACCTTCGACGCCTTCTTCCCGCTGCTTCTCGTGGCGCTCATTTATCTGATCCTGTCCTGGCTGTTCGGGACCGGAATCGATCTGCTCGAGCGGAGACTGACTCCCAAACACCGCAGCCTATGATGAGAGTCTTCCCCGCCCTGTTCCTCAGCCTCTGCGTGCTGGCAAGTTCATGCGCCGGTTCGCAGGAGGACTTCGTCCCGCAGCGGCCGGAAGACCTGGTCGGGCATTCCGTGGCCGTGACCGCCAACAGCTCGATCGACCTGGACCTTTCCAAATACGAAGGGGTTGAACTGCTGCGCATCGGCATCGGCGAGCTGACCGTGGCCGTGCGGAGCGGCCGGGCCGAATTTGCCATGATACAGGAGATCCAGTTCGACGCCAACCGCCTGAAGGACCTGGGGCTCAGAAAATGCTTCTCAGGCTACCTGAAAGGCAACGCCGCGGTGGCGGTCCGGCATGAAGACACCCTGCTTTGCCGGCGTTTCAACGAGTTCCTGGGCGAGTTCATTGCCTCCGGCGAACGGGACCGGTGGCTCCACGACTGGTCCAGCAATCCGGACTCGATGGCCGTGGCGCAGAGAAGCATTCCCGTCAATACGGAGGGCGAGACGATCGTCACCGGCGTCGCGCTGGTCTACCCGTTTATCTTCATGAAGGACGAGCAGCTGGCCGGCCTGGAGATAGACATGATGGAGCGTTTCTGCCGCTGGGGCGGCTATCGGGCGGAATACCTCATCACGGATTTACCCGGCCTGATCCCCTCGCTCAACACAGGCAAGGCAGACGCCCTGGTCTCCCACATCCAGGTCACGGAAGAGCGGTCCAAGCAGGTGCTCTTCACCATTCCTTACTTCGAAGGCAGCATCTGCTGCTTCGGACGGGATCCGGAGGCTGCCGGCGCCCGGAAGGGCCTGGTGCAGACGGTCAGGGACAGCATCTACGCCAACCTGATCATGGAGCAGCACTGGAAACTGCTGCTGCAGGGCCTGCTCGTCACCCTGGAGATCTCCCTGCTCTCCATCCTCTGCTCCATCCTGCTGGGCGCAGGATTCTGCTTCCTGCGGATGCGTCGCTCACGGGCGCTCAGCGCTACGGTCAAGCTCCTGACGGAGACCATACAGGGCATTCCCGTGCTGGTTATCCTGATGATGATGTGCTATGTTGTTTTCGCGAAATCGCACATCTCCGGCACACTGGTGGCCATTTTCAGCTTTGCGCTCTTCTACGGCGCGCGCTTCTGCGGCCTCTTCCGCTCCGGGATGCTCAGCGTGGGCCGGGGCCAGTGGGAAGCCGGCGCCGCCCTCGGCCTGAGCAAGTTCCAGACCTTCCGTCTGGTCGCCCTCCCGCAGGCATTCCGGCACATTATCCCCGTGTTCAAGGGCGAGATCGTCTCGCTGATCAAGAGCACGTCCATCGTGGGTTACGTGGCAGTGATCGACCTCACCTACGCAAGCAACATGGTCCGCGCCCGCACCTTCGACGCGTTCTTCCCGCTGATTCTGGTTTCCATCATCTATATCCTCCTGTCCCGCCTTTCCGCCCGCGCCCTGAACGCCATGGAGCGGCGCGTCAATTCGAAGAAGTAATCCGCCATGATAACCGTCAAACACCTCAGCAAAGTATTCAACAACGCCGGCAAGGAGCTCACCGTGCTGCGCGACGTGAACTGTGAGATTTCCAAAGGCGAAGTGATCTCCATCATCGGCCCTTCCGGCACGGGCAAGAGCACCTTTCTGCGCTGCCTGAACCGTCTCGAAGAGCCGTCGGGCGGGCAGATTGAGATCGACGGGGTGGACATCCTGGACCGGAACGCCGACGTGAACCGGCTCCGCCGGAAGATGGGCATGGTGTTCCAGAATTTCAACCTCTTCGAGCACCTGACCATCCTGGACAACATCACCCTCTGTCCGCAGACGCTGCTGGGCGAAAGCCGCGAGGCGGCGGAAGCCCGGGCGATGGAGCTGCTGCAGCTGGTCGGTCTGCGCGAGAAGGCCGGGAGCCTGCCCGGCGAGCTGTCCGGCGGGCAGAAGCAGCGTGCGGCCATCGCCCGCTGCCTGGCCATGAATCCCGAGATCATCCTCTTCGACGAGCCGACGTCCGCCCTGGACCCGACGATGGTCAGCGAGGTGCTTGCCGTGATCCGCCACCTGGCGGGCCAGGGCATGACGATGGCCATCGTGAGCCATGAAATGGAGTTCGTGCGCAGCGTCAGCACGCGCGTTTTCTTCATGTACGACGGAATTATCTACGAGGAAGGGACGCCCGAGCAGATCTTCGAGCATCCGCAGCGCCCCGCGACAGTGGCCTTCATCAACAAGATCCGCACGCTGGAATTCACGCTCGCGGACCGCGGATTCGACCTTTACGGCATGTTCGGCCGCATCGAGACCTTCTGCAACAAGTACGGCCTCGGCGACAAGCTCTTCCTGCGCGTGCAGCACGTCGTGGAGGAGACGCTGACGGGAATCATCCCCTTCAGCAGCCCCGTCCACCTGAGCGTGGACTACAGCGAGAAAAGCTACAAGCTGGTGCTGACCTTCACCCAGGAGGGCGCGGCGGAGAGCATTCTGGACAAGCTCCCGGAAGACCACCTGCCGATCCAGCTGGTCCGCGGCTTCTGCACCTCGCTCACAGAGCCGGCCCCCGGCCGGCTGGTCATCGAACTGTAACAGATTATTCTCCCTTCAACTCGCGGATGCGCCGCTCGATCAGGCGGCGGGCGATGGAGCCGGGTCGGGGCAGCGGCGGCAGCGCGTCCGGGCGGAACCAGCGCGCGTCGCGGATCTCCGACTCCTGGATCTTGATCTCGCCGCTCTTGTAGTCGGCGTAGAAAGCCATCATCAGCTGGTCCGGGAAGGGCCAGGCCTGGCTGCCCGCGTAGCGGATGTTCTCTACCTCCAGCGAGGTCTCCTCGCGCACCTCGCGGCGCAGGGCCTGCTCCAACGTCTCCCCCGCCTCGACGAAGCCCGCCAGGCAGGCGTAGACGCCGCGCGTGTCCTTGACGTTGCGCAGTAGGAGCAGCTCGTCGCCCCGGGTGATGAGCGTGATGATGCAGGGCTCGATGCGCGGGAAGATCAAACGCCCGCAGGCGGGGCACTCGAGGGCCGTCTCCACGGCGTGCAGCCGCAGGGGCTGTCCGCAGGACGGGCAGAAGCGGGTGCCGTCCACCCAGCTGCCCAGCGCCTTCAGGCGCGAGGTGAGGGCGATTTCCGCTTCGTCATGCGTAAAGAAATAGCTCGGGAGATGTTCGAAGCTGCAACCCTCCGGCGCGGGCGTGCCGGGCTGCAGGATCAGGGCCGTGCCGCCGCTGACGCGGTCGTTGAAGCGCGCCCGGATATCGGCAGAAACAAAGGAGGCGATCCTCTCCGCTTTCGCGGCGTCGCCTCCCCCTTCGACCAGGATCTCCCGGTCGCGAAAAATATAGGCACGGTCAAGCGCCATCTCTATCTACTAATGCCAGGGATCCTCGTTGGCCGGCGTGCGGATGTCGCTCAGGCACTGGATGTCATTGAGGAACCACTCGCCGGTGCTGGCTTTCTGGCGCAGCTTGATCGGCCGCGGGCTGTCGGCGCCGCCGGAAGTGACGTAGATCGTGGCCCAGCCGGACTCCTGGAAGGAGTAAGGATTGTAGGTCGGAGTCAGCTTGTACGGCTGCGAGGGCGTATAGTTGTTGGACGGCGTGGCGCCGGCGAAGAAGGAACGGGGCTTGTATGTCTTGCCCTGCAGGCGCTCGCGCAGGAACTGCTTCTCGTAATTGGAGAGACTCTCGGGACCCTTCAGCCAGTCGAGCATGGCGAAGCAGTCGTCCGGGTTGGTCTCATAACGGCAAAGGGCGGCAACGGTCAGCGCAGCGACGCCGTACGGGTCCTTCAAGTTGGCCTCGGGCAGGGCCTGCAGATCCTGCAGGGTCTCCGGGAGGTTGTAGAACGTGTAGGTCTTGACGGACATGCCCTTCAGGGCGCCGGACAGGGTGCCGCAGCCGGCCGCAAGAAGGACGGTGGCCGCGACGGAAAGCGCTAGAATAATTCTTTTCATTTCTTTAGGCGTATTTTTGAAGACAAATATAGCGAAAATAACTTATATTTGTCATTGGCATTAAAACTTGTACGAACATAATCTGATATAACTATGTACGACGCTACTCACGGACTTTATGTCGCCCACGGTCCGAACGGACCGATCTCCATCATCGGCAAGATGGCGAACCGCCACGGCCTCATCGCCGGCGCCACCGGCACCGGCAAGACCGTCACCCTCCAGGTGCTGGCCGAATCCTTCAGCCAAGCAGGCGTGCCCTGCTTCATGGCCGACATGAAGGGCGACCTCTCCGGCATCAGCCAGGCCGGCCGCCTGAGCGGCTTCATCGAGAAGCGTCTGCCCGAGTTCGGGATCGAGAATCCCCAGTTCTCCGGCTGCCCGACGCGTTTCTTCGACGTGTTCGGCGAGCAGGGGCACCCGATGCGCACCACCATCTCCAACATGGGCCCGCAGCTGCTCAGCCGCCTGCTGGGCCTGAATGACGTGCAGGCGGGCGTGATGGACATCATCTTCCGCGTCGCGGACGACAAGAAGCTCCTCCTCATCGACATGAAGGACCTGCGCTCCCTGCTCAGCTACGTGGCCGAGCACGCCGACGAGTACAGCCGCACCTACGGCAACGTCTCCACGGCCAGTGTGGGCGCCATCCAGCGCGCGCTGCTCTCCCTGGAGAACCAGGGCGCGGAGAAGTTCTTCGCGGAGCCGTCGTTCGACATCCAGGACCTCTTCGCGGTCGAGAACGGCCGCGGCGTGATGAGCGTGCTGGCTGCCGACAAGCTGATGCTCAACCCGAAGCTCTATTCGACCTTCCTGCTCTGGCTGCTCTCCGACATCTACGCGAACATGCCCGAAGTCGGCGACCAGGAGCTCCCGAAGCTCGTTTTCTTCTTCGACGAGGCGCACACCCTCTTCACGGACACCGCCCCCGCCCTGGTCAGCAAGATCGAGCAGGTGGTCCGCCTGATCCGAAGCAAGGGCATCGGCGTGTACTTCATCACGCAGAACCCTTCCGACATCCCCGACAGCGTCCTGGGCCAGCTGGGCAATCGCGTCCAGCACGCCCTGCGCGCTTATACCCCGAAGGACCAGAAGGCCGTCAAGGCCGCGGCGGAGACCTTCCGCGCCAACCCCGCCTTCAAGACCGAGGACGCCATCATGGCGCTCGAGACCGGCGAGGCGCTGGTCAGCTTCCTTGACCCGAAGGGCGCCCCGAGCATCGTGGAGCGCGCGAAGATCCTCTTCCCGCTGAGCCAGATCGGCGCCATCACCCCCGGCCAGCGCCTGGACATCCAGAACGCTTCGCCGCTGGGCGGCAAATACGACCACATCATCGACCGCGAGTCCGCCTTCGAGATTCTGCTCGCCGACGCCAAGAAGGCCGAGGAGGAGCAGGCGAAGCAGCAGGAGGAGGTCGAGCGCCAGAAGGTGGAAGCCGCCAAGGCGCGCGAGGCCGTTCCCGCGACCAAGAAGACGTCCAAGGCCAAGAAGACCATCGCCGGCACCGTCGCGGCGGCTGCGGCCACCGCAGCCATCTCCAGCGTGTCCCGCAGCGCGGGCACGGCCGTGGCGAACGCGGTGACGGGCAAGAAGAAGAGCAAGAACTCCAAGAGCACGGCCGAGAAAGCCATCGGCAGCGCCACTTCCAGCGCCCTTCGCACCCTGACCCGTTCCATCCTCGGCAGCCTGATCAAATAGATGAACCTGAAACGCAATACAATTATCCTTTTAGCAGCCCTTGCGCTGACCGCCTGCGGCCCCCGCGGCAAGATTGAAGTGGGGCCCCTGGAGATCCTCCCCAAGCCGCTCGTCGGCTTCTACCCGGAGTTCTACGACGCCGACACCACGGAGGTGCGCGTCGGCGACTCCTTCACCGGCATGATGAACCGCCTGGGCCTCGGCGCCTCGCAGGCCTACCTGCTCACGCAGCGCTGCGAGGGCACGTTCGACGTCCGCAAGCTCATCGCCGGCAAGGAGGTGCAGGCCTACTATGACACCACGCCTGCGGGCGACCGCCAGCTCAGCTACGTCGTCTATGTGGAGGACCGCATCCACTCGACGGTCTTCCAGTGCGTCGATTCGCTGGCCGTCTGGAAGGTCGAGAAGCCCGTCGAGCGTGTGCGCCGCCAGACCGACGTGACGATCAACAGTTCCCTCTGGAACGACATGATCGCCGCCGGCGGCTCCCCCAACCTGATCATGACCCTCGCGGACATCTACCAGTGGAGCGTGAACTTCTTCGCCCTCCAGAAGGGCGACCGCTTCCGGATGATCTACAACGAGCTCGTCAGCGAAGGCGAGGTGATCGGCGTAGACACCGTCCATTTCGCCCTCTACGACGCCGCCAACGGCGGCAAGCAGGTCGCGGCCGTGCGCTTCGACACCGGCAACGGCGAGCTCGGCACCTACTGGGACAAGGGCGGCGAGAGCCTCAAGCGCATGTTCCTCAAGGCCCCGCTCAAGTACAACCGCATCAGCAGCGGCTTCTCCTACGCCCGCGTGCACCCCGTCACGGGCCAGGTCAAGGCCCACACGGCCGTGGACTACGCGGCGCCGACCGGCACGCCGGTCCATGCGCTGGGCGACGGCGTGATCACGAAACTGGGCTGGGACGCCGGTGGCGGCGGCAACCGCATCCGCATCAAGCACGCCCAGGGCTACGAGACCAGCTACATGCACCTGTCCAAGTTCGCCGCCGGCATGAAGGTCGGCACCCGCGTGTCGCAGGGCCAGCTGATCGGCTACGTGGGCATGACAGGCACGGCCACGGGCCCGCACCTCGACTTCCGCGTGTTCCAGAACGGCAAGGCCATCAACCCGCTCTCACTCAACTCTCCGGCTTCCGAGCCGCTGGACAAGAAGTTCCTGCCGGCGTTCAACGCCCTGTATGACAAGTATATGGCGGAAATCAATGGAAATTAAACCTGTCGCCATCTTCCGGGCGCCGCTGCCCGAGAAATTCGGTCTGCCCCGGCAGGCCGGACTGGCGGAATCCCTGCAGGGCACCGTGGTGCTGGAGCCGGAATTCCGCTCGCCGGAGGCCCTGCGCGGCCTGGACGACTTCGACTACCTGTGGCTCATCTGGGGCTTCCATTTGAATAAGGAAACGGTCTCCGAGGGCCTCACGGTGCGCCCGCCCCGTTTGGGCGGCAACGAGCGCGTCGGCGTCTTCGCCTCCCGCTCCCCCTACCGGCCCAACCCGCTGGGGCTCAGCTCCGTGCGCATCGAGCGCGTGGACGCCGCCGCGGGCGAGATCCACGTCCTGGGCGCCGACCTGGCCGACGGGACGCCCATCTACGACATCAAGCCCTACGTCGAATACGCCGACAGCCACCGCGGCGTGCGCAGCGGCTTCGTGGACGACCACGCTTGGCAGCGCCTCGAAGTCGTGCTGCCGCGCGAGACCTTCCACAAGCTGGACCCGGACACCGTTGACGGCCTGCTGGAGATTCTCGCGCAGGATCCCCGCCCCCAGTACCAGGACGACCCGGAACGGGAGTATGGCCTGACCTATGATGGCAAGAACGTGCATTTCCGCGTCGCCGACGGCAAGCTGACCGTCACCCGCATAGACTGACAACTGATTAATAACAGCATATGAAAAAAGTAGCTATCCTTTGCTGCGGCCTGCTGGCCGCCATGACCGTTTCCGCGCAGCAGCGCCGTCCCGACTTCCCGCTCCCCAAGTGGGAAGGCCTCGCCGAGACCCCGCAGATGGGTTGGAATTCCTGGAACAAATTCGCCACCGACATCAACGAGGAGCTGATCAAGGCCACCGCCGACAAGATGGTCGAGCTCGGCCTGGTCGAGGCCGGCTACGTCTACCTGAACCTCGACGACGGCTGGCACGGCGAGCGCGACGAGCAGGGCTTCATCCACGAAGACCCCGTCAAATTCCCCTCCGGCATCAAGGCCCTGGCCGACTACATGCACGAGCGCGGCCTCAAACTGGGCATCTACAGCGACGCCGGCACGAACACCTGTGCCTGCTACGCCGGCAGCAACGGCCACGAATATCAGGACGCTTTCACCTATGCCTCCTGGGGCATCGACTACCTCAAATACGACTGGTGCTACACGCAGAACCTCAATCCCATCGGCGCCTACACCACCATGCGCAGCGCCCTGAAGCGCGCCGGACGCCCGATTCTCTTCAGCATCTGCGAGTGGGGTTCCAACAAGCCGTGGGAGTGGGCCGCCAACGTCGGCCATTCCTGGCGCACCACGGGCGACATCGGCGTGCACTTCCTGCCGGTGCCCGTCACCTACGATGAGAACGGCCGCCCGCGCTGGCGTCCGCAGAGCGTCCTGGACATCCTGGACCAGAACGAGCCGCTGCGCGCCTACGCCGGTCCCGGCCACTGGAACGATCCCGACATGCTCGAGGTCGGCAACGGCATGACCGACGCGGAAGACCGCTCGCACTTCACCCTCTGGTGCATGATGGCCGCCCCGCTGATCCTGGGCAACGACCTGACCAACATGCGCCCCGAGACGCTCGCCATCATCACGAACAAAGATGTTATCGCCATCGACCAGGATCCGCTCGGCATCCAGGGACTGCGTCTCAAGAAGGACGGCGACCTGCAGTACTGGTTCAAGCCCCTCTCCGACGGCGCCTGGGCCTTCTGCCTGCTCAACGCCGGTCCGGAGGACGCCACGGTGGAGATCAACTGGGAGGATCTGGAGTTCAACGATGAGCTCAGCGGCCGCAGCCCGTCCTTCGCCACGGTCAATTACACCGCCAAAAACCTCTGGAACGCCAAAGAGCGCCCGTTCAACACCCGCGCAAAAGGAAAGAAGCGCGGACAGACCGTCGCTGCCCGCACTTCCGTCGTCGTGCCTTCGCACGATGTGATCACATACCGGCTGACGCCGGTGCAATAGTTACCAGTTCTTCCGCTCGAAGGTCCAATCCGGATAGAAGGTCTTTCCGTACTCGTCGTTCATGAAGAGGGCGGAATCGCCGACCATGCCCTTCAGCTGCCAGTTGAGCCACATGCGGGCCACGACGGCGAAGGCGCCGGCGTTCTTCTCGTAGTAGGTGCCGTGGTGGCCGTCGAGCGTGGAGATCTTCACCACGGGAATGTTGTCCGCGATGCGGCCCCAGTCGCCGTTGGCGTTGTTGTAGGCCACATCGGCGGTACCGCCGTTGATGTAGAGCATCGGGGTGTGCAGGTTGGCGAGGGACTTCTTGGAAGCGCCGCTCATCGACATCTCGCCGATGCCGGAGTTGAAGATCATGCAGGTCTTGATGCGCGGGTCATGCGCCACGCCCAGCACCTGGGCGCCGCCGCAGGACTGCCCCATCGCGGCCACGTGCTCGAGGTCGATCAGGTGGTAGTACTCGCTCTCGTCGTTGCCGTTCTGGTCGGTCAGCCAGTCCAGCGCCTCCAGCAGCTGGCGGGCATAGGTGCGGAACGGTTCCACTTGCACGACGGGCTTCTTGTTCTTATTTTTCTTGGCTGCGGCGGCAGCGGCCTTCTGGGCAGCCTCGCGCTCCGCGGCCTGGGCGGCCAGCTCGGCCTCCGTGTACGGGGTCAGGCGTTCGCCGTTGCCCATGATGGCAATGGGCTTGGTCTCGGGATACCAGCCGCGCACGACGCCCTTCCACTGGTTGTAGAAGGCCTCGTCCGGCATATCCTGGTAGGGACCGATGGCCAGGATGATGTAGCCGTGGGAGGCGACCTCGCTGAGGAGGCGGCTCATCTCCAGGTTGTTGTTGGCGCAGGCGCCGTTGGCGTACAGCAGCACGGGAATCTTGCCGTTCTGCTCCACATAGGCCTTCAGGTTCTCCGGCCGGTAGATGGTGTGCGTCGGAAGGCTCTTGTCCGCCACCGCGACTGATTTCCAGGCGCCGGTGCCGCCGCCTTCGATGACCTGCGTCTGCTCCGTCTGGGCAGCGCAGAATGCCGCTGTCAGGGCCAGTGCCGCGACAGTCGTCAGGATACTCTTGACATTCATTGGATTAGTATTTAAAGTGTTGTTATTCGAGGGCCTTGAAGCCGAAGTACAGCGCGTCGATCAGGTCGCGGCTGGAGTAAGCCTCGGCCGTGTACTTGGCCGTGAGCACATCGGCGGCGCGGCCGTGGATCCAGACGCCCAGCGTGGCGGCCTCCAGGGCCGAATAGCCGCGGGCCAGCAGGCCGCCGACGAGGCCGGTCAGCACGTCGCCGCTGCCGCCCTTCGCCAGGCCGGCGTTGCCGGTGGTGTTGACGTACTTCTCCCCTTCCGGCGTGTAGATCTCCGTCAGGTGGCTCTTGGCCACGATGACGCAGCCCGTCTCCTTGCAGAGGGCCTTCAGTTCCAGCTCCTTCTCTTCGGGCGTGCTCCAGTTGATCAGGCGGCGCAGCTCGACCTCGTGCGGGGTCATCACGGAACCGGCCGGAATGAGCTTCATCAGCTCGGGATGGGCGGCCAGGATGAAGAGCGCGTCGGCGTCGAGCACCATCGGGATGGTGTCCTCTTGCTCCTTGACGCGGGTCAGCAGGTTCGTGAAGGTTTCCTCGACCTGCGGCGAACGTCCCAGGCCCGGACCCACGGCGATGGCCGTGAAGCGCAGCAGGCCGTCCGGCACGCGGCTGAAGCAGTCGCCGGCGTCCTCCGACAGCATGGCGGAGGGGAAGGCCGACACGGCCGCCTGGACGGCGCGCGCCGTGGAATGGAGGGTGACGAGTCCGCAGCCGGACTTGAGCGAGGCGCCCGTGGCGAGCACGGCCGCGCCGGGCATGGACTGGCAGCCGCCGATCAGCAGCAGGTGGCCGTAATCGCCTTTGTGGCTGACCGTCTCACGCTTCTTCACGAGCGGACGCAGGAATTTGGGATTGATCTTGTGCATATAATTGGCTTTTCTTTACTGGCAGGATGTGATGTGGAAGCAGTGCTCCTTCTTTTCGTATTTGACGAGGATGCGGCCGGCGTTCTTCTCGTCGCGCAGCACCTCGCCGAGCACCTTGGTGAGCTCGAAGGGCTGCATGAATTCGTCGGTCTCCTCCTCGCGGTCGTATTTCGTGTAAGTGATGTCGAAGGTGGTGCCGTAGCAGTGGGCGGAGTTGTCCGAGGCGTTGGGATTGCCGCTCTTCTGCAGGCGCGTGACGTCCTCTTCGGTGCGCAGGATCGACGAGCAGACGAGCTTGTAGACCGGCAGTTGCTTGCGCACCAGCGAGTCGTTGAAGGCCTTGGCGATGCGGTTCAGCTCCGCCGCGGCGCCGGCCGTCAAGTACGGCACGGAGTAGCGCAGTTCGTCAATCGTGAGGTAGTCGGATTCTTCGACCTTGACGAGCTGCTTGGTGTCGACGACGTCCCGCTTCTCGGGGATGGACTTCAGGCCGACCTCCCTGGCTTTCTCCAGGTGTAACTCGTTGATATCGTTAAAAATGGAGGCATAGGCCATCCGGCGCGCGTCGTAGATGATCTCCCGGGCGGTGGACTCCCCCGTCCCGTCGACGTCGTCTTCCTCTTCCACGACGGGTTCCGTCTCCTCCGGCTGCTCCTGAACGGGCTCCAGGGACTCCTCCAGCACCACCGTCTCCTGCACGGCAGGCTTCTCCGGCCTGCTGCAGCCCCTTCCCACCAGGATTCCGATCAGGAATCCCAGCAGGAACGGGGTCAACAGGACGATCAGTGCTTTTTGCTTCTTAGTCATATTTCAGGACGGGCTGCCGGGCGGCCGTCGTCTCGTCGGGACGGCCGATCGGCGTGCAGTGCGGTGCGCCGTGGAGCATCTCCGGGTCGGCCTTGGCCTCCTCGGCGATCTTGCGCATCACGGCGATGAACGCATCCAGGGTCTCCAGCGACTCCGTCTCCGTGGGCTCGATCATGATGGCCTGGTGGAAGAGGAGCGGGAAATAGATCGTGGGCGCGTGGAAGCCGTAGTCCAGCAGGCGCTTGGCCACGTCGAGCGTGCTCACGCCGTTGTCCTCCAGCAGGCCGTCGAAGACGAATTCGTGCTTGCAGACCGTCGGGATAGGCAGCTTGTAGCAGTCCTTGAGCGATTCCTTGATATAGTTCGCGCCCAGCGTGGCCAGTTTGCCGGCCATTTTGACGTGCTCGCGGCCCAGCATGAGGATGTAGGCGTACGCGCGCAGGATGATGCCGAAATTGCCGTGGAAACCGCTCACGCGGGGAATGTGCAGGAACGGGAGCACCTTGTCGGACACGCCGACCGGACCTGCGCCCGGACCGCCTCCACCGTGCGGCGTGGAGAAGGTCTTGTGCAGGTTCAGGTGCATGATGTCGAAGCCCATGTCGCCCGGACGGACCATGCCCAGGAGCGGGTTCATGTTGGCGCCGTCGTAGTAGAGCAGGCCGCCGCAGTCGTGGACGAGCTTCGCGATCTCTTTGATGTCGCGCTCGAAGAGGCCGAGCGTGTTGGGGTTCGTCATCATGATGCCGGCGATGTCCGGGCCGAGCAGCGGCTTGAGCGCCTCGACGTCCACGAGACCGTTCTCCTTGGACTTCACGACCACGATGTCGAGGCCGCAGACGGCCGCGGAGGCCGGGTTGGTGCCGTGGGCGCTGTCCGGGACGATGACCTTGGTGCGGGCGCTGTCGCCGCGACTCATGTGGTATTCGCGCATGAGCATCAGGCCGGTGAGTTCGCCGTGGGCGCCGGCGCAGGGCAGGAAGGTGAAGTGTTTCATGCCCGTGATGGCGGCCAGGGCCTTGTCCATGCCGACGTAGATCTCGAGGGCGCCCTTGGTCGTGCTTTCCGGCTGCAGCGGGTGCAGGCCCAGGAATGCCGGCATGTTGGCGATTTCCTCGTTGATCTTGGGGTTGTATTTCATCGTGCAGGATCCGAGCGGGTAGAAGCCCGTATCCACGCCGAAGTTCATCTGGGACAGATTCGTATAATGTCTCACAACATCCACTTCACTGACCTCAGGCAAATCCAGTTTGCTTTCGCGCCAGACCGTGGAGCCTTTAAAGTCATTCCGGGCCTGTCCCGGAATCTCCGGAAGGGAGAACCCGATTCTGCCGGGTTGGGAGAGTTCAAATATGAGTTTATCGTAATACTTCATAGCTGTTTCCTCCCCTATTTGACGGATTTGACGATTTCGACGATCTGGTCCAACTCCTCGCGAGAGTGCTTCTCCGTGACGCAGAAGGTCACGTAGCCGTCCTCCGTCTGGAGGCCGGCGAAGAAGCCCGCGTCGAGCAGCGCCTGCTGCAGTTTCCAGACGTCGCACTTCGGCTTCAGGCAGAACTCCTTGAGGAATTCACCCTCGAAGACGCTTTCGAACTTGCCCGTGGCGAGCAGCGCATCGTGCAGATAGTGAGCGCCTTCGTAGCAGAGCGCGTTGAGCTTGCGCATGCCCTCGGGGCCCATCAGGGAGAGGTACACCGTGCACCAGAGTGCCATCAGCGACTCGTTGGAGCAGATGTTCGAGGTGGCTTTTTCGCGGCGGATGTGCTGCTCGCGCGCCTGCAGCGTCAGGACGTAGCAGCGCTTGCCGGAGGCGTCGGTGGTCTGGCCGACGATGCGGCCGGGGAGCTTGCGCATCAGCGCCTCTTTGCAGGCCATGAAGCCCACGTACGGGCCGCCGAAGCAGAGCGGAATGCCCAGGCTCTGGCCGTCGCCCACGGCGATGTCGGCGCCCCACTCGGCCGGCGTCTTCACGACGGCCAGGGCGGACGGGTCGCAGTACTCGACCAGCAGCGCGCCCTTTTCATGGACAAGATCCGCGAGGCCGAGGTGGCTTTCGATGATGCCGAAACGATTGATTGACGGGACGATGACGCCCGCCAGGTCAAGCACGCCTTCAGCTACTTCCTCCGCCACCTTGTCGGTGACGACGACGTTGATGCCGGCATACTTGGCGTAGGTGCGGATGGTCTCGATGACGTGCGGCAACAGCCGCGCGGAGACGATCACGGAGTTGCGCTTCTTGGTGCTCGCAACGCACATGCGCACGGCCTCGGCGGCGGCCGTCGGGCCGTCATACATGGACGCGTTGGCGCAGTCCAGGCCGGTCAGGCGGCAGATCATCGTCTGCCACTCGAAGATGTAGCGGAGCGTGCCCTGCGAGATCTCGCACTGGTACGGCGTGTAGGCCGTCAGGAACTCGCTGCGCGAGGTGATATAAGGAATCACGGACGGGACGTAGTGGTCGTAGGCGCCCTGTCCGACGAATACCTTGAGGCGGGTGTTCTTGGCCGCGAGGCCCTCGAAAAAGTCACGAACCTGCTGTTCGCTCATTGCGGACGGCAGGTCGTACTCCCCTTTATAGATAAAATCCGCGGGGACATCGGCATATAGGTCGTCGAGCGAACTGACGCCGATTCTTTCGAGCATGATGCGGATATCTTCCTCCGTCTGAGGAAAATAGCTGAATGCTCCCATGGCCGGATTACTTGGCGATTTCGGCGTAGGCGGCGGCGTTCAGCAGGGCGTCGAGTTCGCTCTCGTCGGACATCTCAACCTTGATGATCCAGGCGGCGTAGGCATCCTCGTTGATGAGCTCGGGTTTGTCCTCCAGTTCGTCGTTGCGGGCGACGACCTTGCCGGACACCGGGGCGATCAACTCGCTGGAGGTCTTCACGCTCTCCAGGGCGCCGAAGTCGCTGCCGGCCTCGACCTCGTCGTCGACGTCAGGCATTTCGACGTAGGTGATGTCCCCCATCTCGCTCTGCGCGAAATCGGAAACGCCGATGATGGCGACGTTGCCATCCACTTTGACCCATTCGTGGGACTCGCTGTAGAGGAGTCCCTCTGCAATTTTGCTCATATTTCTGTGTTTTATTTTTTGTAGTTAGTCTGATAGAAACGTTTCTTGACGACCTTGCCCGGGAAGGCGTTCTTGCGGATGCGCACCCACAGCGGCGTGTCGAGGGCGGCGTAGGCGCTGTCCACGAGGGCGAAGCAGATGCTCTTCTCGAGGCTGATGGAGTGGTAGCCGGTGGTGACGACGCCGACTTCGGTGCCGTCCGCCAGCTCCACGGGATAGCCGTGGCGCGGCACGGCCTTGTCGGCGAGCTCGATGCCTACCAGCTTGCGCGCGACGCCGTTCGCCTTCTGCGCGGCGAGCGCTTCCTTGCCGATGAATTCCGGCTTGTCCAGTTTGCAGAACATGCCCAGGCCGGCCATGACCGGGGAGATGTCGGCGGTCAGCTCGTCGCCGTAGAGCGGCATGCCCGCTTCGAAGCGGAGCGTGTCGCGGCAGCCCAGGCCGCAGGGCTTCACGCCCGCGGTGAGGAGCACGTTCCAGAAGTTGCGGGTCTGCTCCGGCGTGGCGTAGATCTCGAAGCCGTCCTCGCCGGTGTAGCCGGTGCGGCTCACGATCACGCGCTGGCCGTCGCGGACGACGTCCAGGAAGGTGTAGAAGGTCAATTTGGCGGCTTCCGGGAAGCCCAGCGTGCCGCAGACGTATTTCTCGGCGTCAGGGCCCTGGACGGCGACCTGCCCCCAGGCGTCCGACTGGTTGTCGATCTTCACGTCGAAGCCCTGCGCCTGCTCCAGCATCCAGGTGTAGTCCTTGTCGATGTTGGAGGCGTTGACTACCAGCAGGTAGTGCTGGGGCTCGCTCTCGCGGTAGACGAGCAGGTCGTCCACCGTGCCGCCGTCGGGGTACAGCATCATGCCGTAAAGGATGTTGCCCGGCTCCAGCGGGCTGATGTCGTTGGTAAAGATGTGGTTCACATAACGCTCCGCGTCGGGGCCGCTGACGAAGATTTCGCCCATGTGCGAGACATCGAACACCCCGGCGGCTTTGCGGACGGCGTTGTGCTCGTCGATGATGCCGCTGTACTGGATGGGCATGTCGAACCCGCCAAAAGGGCTCATCTTGGCACCCAGCTCCACGTGGAGATCATGCAGACAAGTCTTTTTCAGGAGATTTTCCATGTTGGTTATAGTCGTGTTATTTGAGGATTTCGAGGTCTTTCTTGAGGATCATCTTGGGGTCCATCATCTTGACTTTCTGGAAGAGGATGACCTGGTTTCCGAGCGAGAGGTACACCTTGTCCTCGTGCTTGCCCTTGCGCCACCATTTGTAGAAACCGACCGGATCGTTCTCGAAAGGAATCTTGGCCAGGATCCCGGAGCTGTAGCCGGGATAGTCGATGACCAGACGCAGGCCCATGAATCTCTTGTAGTAGTCGGGGTCGGCGCGGCGCAGCTTGCTGACCAGCGGATTGAGCACTTCCATCGTGTCCACCTGCAGGACCTTGTCCCGGATGATCATCCGGTGGATGCGGACGGGGTCGTAGTTCAGCCAGGCTCCCATACGGAGGGTCTTGGGCCCCTCGTCGGTGTCCAGCGTCAGCTCATCCATCGAGAAATAGACTTTCTCAGGGTCGAGCGGGTATTGAACTTCTTCCTGTGCCATTTCTAAAAACGCATCAACAAATGTAGGGTTTTATTTTGATTTTTCCTATTTTTACACCGCCATGCAGCGAATATTTGCGGATTTTTCCTCGTTCGAGGGCACAAATTGTTACTGTTCGACGGAGAGCGCGGACCGGATCCGCCGGGCGCTCGCCGGACAGCCGCTGCACGCGTTTCATTTTATAGGTACGGGCGACTACCACTACCAGACGCTCTTCTGGCTGGAGCGCGTCGCCGAGCCTTTCTCCCTGGTGCTCTTCGACCACCACCCCGACGACCAGGAGGGCGCCTTCGGCGAAGACCTGCTCAGCTGCGGCGGCTGGGTCGCACGCGCCCGCCGGCTCCCCTGCCTGCAGACGGACGTCTGGATCCGCGACGCGGCGGACTTCCCCGCCCTGGCCGCGCTGCCGGACCTGCCCGTCTACCTCTCCCTCGACCTGGACGTCCTGTCCCCGCAGTACGCCCGCACGGACTGGGACCAGGGCGCGATGACGCTCGGGGAGATGCAGACCGCGCTCCGCGCGCTCGCCGCCTCCCGGCGCATCCTGGGCGTGGACCTCTGCGGCGGCAACACGCCCGAAAAAGGAGCCTCCCCGGAGGATCTTGCGCTGAACGCATCCACCGGGGAGGCCCTGTACGGTATTTTCAGAGACCTTATTTGACGATCTTGAAGGTGACGGGGATCGAGCAGGTGACCGGCACGTTCTTGCCGTTCTGCTTGGCCGGCGTCCAGGCCGGAGCGGCCTCGACGACACGCAGGGCCTCGGCGTTCAGCTCATCGTCCACGCCGTTGACGACCTTGGCGTTGCGGATCTTGCCGGTGGCGTCCACCACGAAGTTGACGGTAACTTTACCCTCGACGCCGTTCTCCAGCGCGTTCTCCGGGTACTTGATGTTCTGCTGGACATACTTGATGAAAGAGTCAGCGTCGCCGCCGTTGAAAGTCGGCTTGGCCTCGACGGCAGCGTAGGGCACGATGTCCTCAAGCTTATCGAGGGTCTCCTGGGTGCGGTTGACGGCATCCTTGGCGGCCTCACCCAGCTCAGTGGCGGCGGCCTCAGCACCTTCGACAATGTCTTCGGCGGTACCCTCGACAGCCTCGACGGCGTCTTTGGCAGCGTCCTTGATTTCCTTGCTTCCCTTGCCTTCATTCTTGCAGGAGAAGACCAGCATCGCGCAAACGGCGATCATGGCAATTGCATTGATTTTTTTCATGACTATAAAATAGTTAAATAGTTTTTCCGATGCAAAGTTAAACATTATTTCGGCAAGTTGTTAAAATTTTTTAAGAATTTTTTACATGGTCCGATTTCACGGAAATTTTCCTAAATTTGTGGTCTATGATTACTTTCTTCATCAGCGTTGTCGCCCTGATCCTGGGATTCCTGCTCTACGGCAAGTTCGTGGAGCGGGTGTTCGGCCCGGATCCGAAGCGCCCAACGCCCGCCGTCACCAAGGCGGACGGCATCGATTTCATCGCCCTCCCCTCCTGGAAGGTTTTCATGATCCAGTTCCTGAACATCGCCGGCACGGGACCGATCTTCGGCGCCATCATGGGCGCGAAATTCGGCCCGGCGGCCTATCTCTGGATCGTCTTCGGCTGCATCTTCGGCGGCGCCGTCCACGACTATTTCAGCGGCATGCTGTCGCTGCGCCACGGTGGCGTGGGCCTGCCCGAGCTGATCGGAGACTACCTGGGCAAGACCGCCAAGACCGTGATGCTTTGTTTCTCGATCCTGCTGCTGGTGCTTGTGGGCGCCGTGTTCGTGTACAGCCCGGCCGTCATCCTGAAGGACCTGGCCGGCGACGGCACCAACGCCTCGTTCATGATCTGGGCGGGCGTGATCTTCGTCTATTACATCATCGCCACGATGCTCCCGATCGACAAGATCATCGGCAAGATCTACCCCGTTTTCGCGGTGGCGCTGATCTTCATGGCCCTCGCGCTGATGGTGGGCCTCCTCGTCAAGCATCCGCAGATCCCTGAGCTATGGGACGGCCTGCAGAACCGCACGCAGACTTGGGGCGGCAAGGGCCAGCCCATTTGGCCGTATATGTTCGTAACCATCGCCTGCGGCGCCATCAGCGGCTTCCACGCGACGCAGAGCCCGCTCATGGCCCGTTGCCTGACGAATGAGAAGCTGGGCCGCCTGGTGTTTTACGGCTCTATGATCACGGAAGGCCTCGTGGCCCTCATCTGGGCCGCCGTCTCCTCCTATTTCTTCTTCGGCGGCGGCGCCGCTGAAGTGGGCGGCACCTTCGCGGACGCAGCCCCGACCGTGGTGACCAAGGTCTCCCGCAGCTGGCTGGGCATCGTCGGCAGCATCCTCGCCCTGTGCGGCGTGGTGGCCGCCCCGATCACCAGCGGCGACACGGCCCTGCGCAGCGCGCGCCTGATCATCGCGGATTTCCTGAAATTCGACCAGAAGCCGGTTCCCAAGCGCCTCGCGATCAGCGTCCCGCTCTTCGCCGTGGCGGCCCTGATGCTCTGGTTCAACATCGCCAACGAGGACGGCTTCAACGTCATCTGGCGCTACTTCGGCTGGGCCAACCAGACGCTCGCCGTCTTCACGCTCTGGGCCGTGACCGTATTCCTTGTGCGCGAGCGCAAGGGCGCATACTACCTGATGACCCTGCTGCCGGCCTGCCTGATGACGGCCGTCAGCGTGACCTATATCAGCATCGCCCAGATCGGCTTCAACCTCCCGATGGAATGGCACCGCTGGATCGGCGCCGTGACGATCGCCCTCAGCCTCGTGCTCTTCTACCGCTGGAAATTTACCAAAGCCCGCAATTAACGACTTATGGCAGACGAAAAGATCATCTTCTCGATGAACGGGGTCGGCAAGGTCCTCCCCCACAACAACAAGGTCATCCTCAAGGACATCTACCTTTCCTTCTTCTACGGGGCCAAGATCGGCATCATCGGTCTGAACGGCTCCGGCAAATCTACGCTCCTCAAGATCATCGCGGGCGTGGAGAAATCCTATAAGGGCGAGGTGGTCTGGGCCCCCGGCTACAGCGTCGGCTACCTGGAGCAGGAGCCGCAGATGAATCCGGACAAAACCGTACTGGAGGTGGTCCAGGAGGGTGTCCAGGAGGTGATGGACTTGCTGGCCGAATACAACGAGATCGGTCTGAAGTTCTGCGAACCGATGGACGACGACCAGATGAACGCGCTCATCGAGCGCCAGGGCGAGCTCACGGAGCTCATCGAGCACCACGACGGCTGGGAGATCGATTCCAAGCTGGAGCGCGCGATGGACGCCCTGCAGTGCCCCCCTTCCGACGCGAAGGTGGCCACGCTCTCCGGC
>JAGCDF010000057.1 GCA_017651225.1 Bacteroidales bacterium | reverse complement strand
CCAGGCGCGCCAGCACCAGTCGATCTCTTCCATGTGCGCGAAGAAGCGCGCGTCCAGGCCGCCCAGCTCGCGCCAGGCGCGGGCGCGGACGAGCAGGCACGCGCCGGACACCCAGAGGGCGTCCTGCGGCGCGTCGTACTGCCCCGCGTCGCGCTCCGTGCGCTTCAGCACGCGGCCGCGGCAGAAGGGGAAACCGTAGCGGTCGAGCAGGCCGCCGGCGGCGCCGGCGTACTCGAAGCGGTCGGTGCGACGGTAGCCGTCGCCGTCGGGCTCCAGGGCATGGAGCTTGGGGCCGCAGGCGGCGTAATCCGGGTGCGCGTCCATCCACGCGACGAGCGGCTCCAGCCACCCCGTCGGCACCTCAATGTCGGAATTCAACAGCACCAGGTACTCCGGCTCATTCAAGGCTTCGAACGCGCGGTTGTAGCCGCCGGTGAAGCCGTAGTTTTCATCGAACAGGATGGTCTGAACCTGCGGGAAACGTTCGGCGAGCAGCTCCCGCGAGCCGTCGGTGCTGGCGTTGTCCGCGACCACGACGCCGGCATCCAGCCCCTGCAGGCTGTCCAGCAGGGGAGGCAGGAAACGCGCCAGGTAGTCCCGGGTGTTCCAGTTGAGGATGACGACGGCGGTTCGCATCAGGCAGGTTTATTTGCAGTCGCAGCCTTCTTTGCCGCAGCATTCGCCGTTTTCCTTGTGGCAACCGCCGCCACCGCAGCCGCCGCAGCCTTCCTCCTGCGGAAGGTATTCGCCGTGCAGGCCCTCGGTCAGTTCCTTGTCCGTGGCGCTGCGCACGCTCTCCACCTTGCCGGTGAAGTGCAGGGTCTTGCCGGCCATCGGGTGGTTGAAGTCCATGGTCACGGTGCTGTCGGTCACCTTGCTGACGGTGCCCTGGACCACCTGGCCGGCCTGGTTCAGCATCGGGATGGTGCGGCCGACGACCAGCAGGTCTTCGCGCACCTGTCCGTCGATGGCGAAGGCCGTCTTCGGGAGTTCGACGAGGTATTTGGGATCATAGGTGCCGTAGCCGTCTTCGGGGCTCAGGATGAAGTCGAAGCTCTCGCCCGGCTCCTTGCCCTCGATGGCGCCTTCGAATTTCGGCAGCAGCATGCCGCTGCCGTGGATATATTCCAGGGGGTTGCCGGGGGCGGACTGATCCGCGATCTTACCTTCCACTTCGAGTTGGTAGCTCACGGCCACCACTTTGTTCTTTTCTGCTTTCATATGCTATCTGTTTTTTTTGTATTTATCCGCTGAAATCGACCTCCGCGAAGGCGAGGGTGGGGATGAGTTTGGTCTGGCAGGGGCGCGCGTCGTCGCCGGCGGCGAGCAGGCGCGACCACAGCGTAAGGAAGTTGCCGGTCATCAGCATGCCGCTCACGGGCCGGACGATTTTGCCGTCCTCGAACCAGTAGCCTTCGATGCCGTAGGAGAAGTCACCGGTCACGGGGTTGCTGTTGCCGCCGTTGAAATCGGTGACCAGGATGCCGCTGCCGCAGCGGCGCAGGATGGCGTCGCGGTCCAGACCGGCGACGGGCCAGGGGAGGACCTTGGGGCGCGTGGCGTCTTCGACGGTCGGGGCCATCTGCAGCTTGCCGGCCATGTAGCTGTTGATGAAGTACTGCTTCACGACGCCGGCCTCGACGATGGGCGCTTCGACGGTCGCAACGCCTTCGGAGTCAAAGTATTTGGAGCAGGTCTGCCCGGGGATGCGGGGCAGGTCCATGATGCTGAGCCCTTCGGGGAAGAGCTGCCGCCCGAGGCTGTCCATCAGGAAGGAGTTGTTCTGCTGGATGGCATAGCCGCTCAGGGCGCGGAGGATCGGGGAGACGAGCTTGGAGGCCATCTCCGCGTCGATGACGGCGGTGTAGCGGCCGCTGGGAGCGGGCTCGGAGCCGATCTGGCCGACGGCGCGCGCGAGGGCCTGGCGGCCGCACGCCGGGGCATCCAGCTCCGCGAGGCGCGAGGACGCGTCCCACCAGTATCCACTGTACTTCTCCCCATCACTCTCAATCGTAATCTCCACCCCGTAATCGAACGATGTCTCGCTGTGTCTGCAACACACCCCGTTCGTATCCATCACCACCGTGTCGTACACACTGTCAGAATACTCTCCCTCCTCAGAAATAATCTCATACTTCGCCTCTGTTGGCGTAGCGGAATCGGCAGCAGCCTCGCCAGACCATAGCCGCCCTCGGCTTTGTAAGAGGGAGGGGCCCGTTTGCGCAAGCAAGGGGAGGGGTCCGGCGCAGCCGGACGTCTGGCGAGGCTGGCTGCCGTGAAGCGAAGCCAAAACAGAGGCGGATAGGGCGGTGTTCTGCCGGTCAGCCGGCGTAACCTTTTCGCGGGCGGGGTCGACGAGACCGAGCTCGTTGCCGGTGAGGGCGTCCTGGCAGCAGCGGGCGGGGTCGGGGAGCACGCGGAGCGGGTCCGGTGCGACCATGCGGGTGGCGGCCACGGCACGGGCGATGAAGCCCTCGAGCGAGGCCGCGTCGAGTTTGTTGGTCGAATAGCTGCCGTAGCGGCCGTCGACGAAGAGGGCCAGCGACAGCGAGCGGTCGGCGCAGTGCGTCACGCGGTCGACCTCGCCGTCGAGCGTCGCCACGAGGTCCTCCTCGCTGAGCGACAGCGTCGCGCGGGCGTGCTGGGCGCCGGCGCGCACGGCCATGTCAAGTGCTTTCCGGACGAAGTTCAACTCCTTATCTGTGATCATCTTACTCTCCTCCGACCGTTAAATTTCCAATCAATACGGAAGGAATGCCGCAGGACACTGCGACGCTCTGCTCCTTCCCGCAGGTCCAGGTGCCCTCGTCAATCCGCAGATCGCCCGCGACCGCCTGGATGTCGGCCAGGGCCTGCGGCCCGTTGCCGATGATGTTGATGTCCTTGACAGGCATCGTCAGCCGGCCGCCCTCGATGAGGAAGCCGCTCTTGACGAAGAAGGTGAAATCCCCTTCGCCGATCTTGACCTGCCCGTTCGCGAACTGGTCCACGTAGATGCCCCGTTTCACGGACGCGATCAGGTCCTCCTTCGTCCCGTCGGGACCGCTCTCCATGTAGGTCGCCCGCATGCGCGGAATGGGGTTGTAGCGGAACGACTCCCGCCGGCCGTTGCCCGTCGGGGCGACGCCGTAGAAGCCCGCGCTGATGCGGTCGTGGAGGTAGGAAGTCAGGACGCCGTCCGTGACCATGTAGGTCTTCTGGCCAGGCACGCCCTCGTCGTCATAGTTGCAGGCGCCGCGGCTGGCGGGCACCGTGGCGTCGTCCAGGATGTTGATGCCCGGACGGCAGATGCGCTGCCCCATGCGGTCGCTGAAGATGGACTGCCCCTTGCGGTTGAAGTCCGCCTCGAAGGCGTGGCCCATGGCTTCGTGGAGCAGGATGCCGGAGGCGCCGGCGCCCATCACGACGGGCATCTGCCCGCCTTTGGGCCGGCGCGCCTCGAAGCGGGCGTCCATGCCTTCGACGGCGCGGGCGACGAGATCTTCGAGCACGGCGTCGCTGATGAATTCGGCGCCCATGCGCAGGCTGCGCGAGACGGTGTTGTTTTCGGTGCGCTTGCCTTGCTGGAAGATGACCTGGACGGAGATGCTGCCCAGCGGGCGGTGGTCCGTGGTCAGCTCGCCGAGGGAGTTGAACATCAGGATGTCGCTGACGGAGTACGACAGGATGGCGACAACCTTCAGGACGCGGCTGTCCCGCGCCCGGATCCCCGCCTCAATCCGCTTCAGAAACGGAATAAATCCCGCTGTCTCAGCATCCTCCCAAGCTTTCAGTTCCTGGTAATATGTATCAACCGCCGCTCCGCTCCACGGCAGCTTGGGTCTGAAAACGTCCTGCTGCGCAGGACCCCTCCCCTTGCTGGCGCAAACGGGCCCCTCCCTCTTACGGAGCCGAGGGCGGCTACGGTTTTCAGACCCAACTGCCGTTTCCGCTTCGCCGGCGGTTGCTGCAATGGATCCGGCTGCTATAGCAGCATTTCTAAGGGAAGGGAAGTCGGTGGTTTCGGCGTAAGCGTAGCCCGTTTTTTCGCCCTTCAGGACGCGGATGCCGCAGCCGTAGTCGACGTGGTAGCCGCCGGAGCCGACGACCCCGTCGCGGAGGAGCAGGTCGTGATAGGACGTGTCCTCGAAATAGAGATCACACCAGTCGCCACCCGCCCGCAGCCCCTCGGCCACAAGCGCGCGCAACTGCTCTTCGCTCACACCAAAACGGTCACACTGATTCATCGGGATGCGCAATACGCTGAATTAGTTGATATCTCTCGTTGTCCTTGATGTATATCACATCCTTCGACCCTTCAGCCACGACCGAAAACGGCGGCTTGGAATTGTCCGCCAGGATCCAGCGGTCGATGACCGGGATGTACACGTCGAAGAGATACTGCAGGCCCATCACGTAGCGGCGCCGGATCACGGCGTCGGGGATGTTGTGGCCGCCGGAAACCACCCGGTCCCGCACCCGCTCGATGGCGAGATCCGGCGAATTCAGCCAGAAATACAGGACCGTGGTCTCGTAGCCCAGTTGCTGCGCCTGCCGCACAATCTGCAGCAGCGAGCGGGTCGCGAGCGTCGTTTCTATGGCGAAATCCGCCTTCCGGTCCAGCAGGTAGTTGATCTTCATCAACATGTAGCGGCTGGCCGTGACGGACGCCGCGCCCGGGTCAAAGGGCGAGAAACTCTTCGCGAACTCGTCCGAATTCACGAACTCCCGGCAATTCAACAGATCCGGCAAGAGCGTGTACGACGCCGTGGTCTTGCCGGATCCGTTGCAGCCTGATATGATATACAGCTTGGGCAAATCCTATTTCTCAGGAATATTCTCGAGGACTGCCTTCAGCAGCTCCCAGCTCCGCTGTACGGACGCGATGTTGACACGCTCGTCCGGGGAGTGCGGATAGAGGACGGTGGGTCCGATGGAGACCATCTCCCAGTTGGGATACTTGGCGCCGAGCAGCGCACACTCCAGGCCGCCGTGGGTCGCGAGGACGTTCATCGGCGTGCCGTAGAGCTTGACGTGCATGTCGTTGATCAGCTTGTTGATCGGCGTGTCCGGCTTGGGCGTCCAGCCCGGGTAGCCGCCGAAGAACTTGATCTTGGCGCCGGCGAACTCGAAGATGTACCTCACGCGCAGGGCGAGGTCCTGCTTGGCGGTGTTCATGGCGCTGCGGAGCAGGGAATTGACCTTGAGGTGGCCGCGCTTGCAGCGCACGACGGCCAGGTTGATGGACGTCTCGGTCAGGCCCTGCATGGTCTGGCTCATGCGGATCACGTTGGACGGGCAGACAGCGATGGCCTTGCAGGCGTTCATGATGACGGCGTCTTCGATATAGCGGGCAGGCTTGTTGACCTTGGTGATGCTCCACTGCATGCCCGGGTCGCTCTGTTCGTAGCGCGTCCGGCAGATCTTGAAGATCTCATTGGCGAAGCGGACGGCGGCGGTCGCCTTCTCTTTGGGCAGGGCGATCAGGGCGTCGGCCTCGAAGGGGATGGCGTTGCGCAGGCTGCCGCCGTTGAAGTCGGCCACCTTGGCGCCATAGTGCTCGAGCATCGGGATGAGGACGCGGGCCATGATCTTGTTGGCGTTGGCCCGGTAGAGGGAGATGTCCATGCCGGAGTGGCCGCCGGCCAGGCCCTTGAGATCGAACTTATAGCCCACGTAGCCCGCCGGTACGGGCAGGGACTTGTACTTGAAGTCCGCCTCGGCGTCCAGGCCGCCGGCGCAGCCGATGCAGAGCTCGTTCTCGTCCTCGGAGTCGAGGTTGAGGAGGATGTCGCCCTTCAGGATGCCGGGCTGGAGCGCCTCGGCGCCGGTCATGCCCGTCTCCTCGTCGTAGGTCACGAGGATCTCGATGGGGCCGTGCTTGACGCTCTTGTCCTCGGCGACGGCCATCGCCATGGCGACGCCCATGCCGTTGTCGGCGCCGAGCGTGGTGCCCTGGGCGGTGACCCATTCGCCGTCGATGACGGTCTGGATCGGGTCCTTGAGGAAATCGTGGACGGTGTCCGCGGTCTTCTGCGGCACCATGTCCATGTGCCCCTGGAGCACGACGCCCTTGCGGTTCTCAAAACCGGGGGTGGCGGGAATGCGCATGATCACGTTGCCGGTCTCGTCGGCGAACGCCTCGACCTTGTGCTCCTTGGCCCAGTCGAGCAGGTGCTGGCGCACGACCTCCTCATGCTTCGAGGGGCGCGGGCAGCGGGTAAGTCCATAGAAGTTGTTCCAGACAACTTGAGGTTTCAGATCTTTGATGGTCATAGCTTTATGAGTTTTATACTTTTGCGAAACGTTGATGTGTCCACAGATAGTTCTCCGGCTGCTGCCGGATGTCGGCCTCCAGCAGCCGGTAGTACTGCTGCATGATCTCCTCCAGGCTCAGGGTCGAGGCGTCCTCGCAGATGGGCTCGTAGCGCATCACGTAGTGCCCCCGGCGCTCGCGGCGCATGGAGAGGTAGGCCACGGCCATGCCGAACTTGCGCGCGAGCGCGGCGGCGCCCGTCATCGTCTGCACCCGCTGGCCGAAGAAGTCGACCTCCAGGTTGGCGGGCGAGACGAAATAGGGCCGCTGGTCGGTGTTGACGTAGTAGGCCTTTTTCTCGTCGCGATGTGTGTAGGCGTAGCGGATCAGGTCCTGGCTCTCGATGTAGCCGGCGTAGTGCTTGCGGTCGTCCAGCGGCGCGAAGCGGTTGTCCCGCATGACTTCGTCCCAGGCGCGGCTGGACAGCTTCCGGTACACGACGCAGATGTTCTGCTCCGTGAAGGGTGACGGAAAGTCTGCGCAGTAGTTGGGCATGCCGCCGTAGAGCTCCCAGTTGCCGCAGTGCGAATACATGACGACTATGCTGGGCGCCTGCTCAAATAGGCGGGCGGCCTGCTCGGGGTTCTCAAACTCCACGAGCCGGGCGCGGCGCAGGCGCTTGGGATTCCGGCATCCGCCGAACCAGACCGCCTCGGCGATCAGCTCGCCGAAATGCTGATAGAAGGCCTTGCGGATGGGCTTCAGGTCCCAGACGTACTTTTCGGGGAAGGCTTTGGTGAGGTTGTGCATCACCACGTCGCGGCGGTAGCGCACGACGTCCTCGGCCAGCCATGCCACGAAGCGCCCCAGCGCGTAGTGGACGCGCAGCGGCAGCAGCCCCAGCAGGCAGAGCGGCACCTTCAGCAAGAAGACCCCCAGCTTGTGCATCGCTTATTCGGCCGTGGCGGCCTCCAGGCGCTTGAGGAAGGAGAACATCACGACGCCGGAGATGATGCAGAGCGCCATGAGCACCGTCCAATTGACCCACAGGGGGACGTTGTCCCACAGCATGGAAGGAATGGAGCTGAGGTAGTTGCCGATGGCCGTGGCTGCGAACCAGCAGCCCATCATCAGGCCCTTGTACTTCGGCGGAGCGACCTTGGACACGAAGGAGATACCCATCGGGCTGAGGAGCAGCTCGGCGAAGGTGAGGATGAGGTAGGTGCCGATGAGGTAGGTCGGGACCACCGGGTCGGGGGACACGCCGCCGACGGCCTTGAGCGCGGACGGGGCGGGCTGGCCGTTGGAGGCGGCGAGCATGACGAGGTAGCCGATGGCGGCCACGAACATGCCGAGGCCGATCTTCTTCGGCGCGGACGGCTCCTTGCCCTTCTTGGCGAGGGCGCCGAAGAGGGCCATGGAGACCGGCGTCAGGGCGACGACGAAGAAGGGGTTGAACTGCTGGAACTGCTGCGGCAGGATGTGCAGGACCTCGTCCATGCCGGAGTAGAGGGCGTAGGCGCCGCCCCAGAGGAGGAGCGTGACCACGCCGCAGATGCTCTTGCCGCGGGCCGTCTCAGACTGGAAGGCGCCGAAGAGCGTATAGATCGAGACCGCGATCAGGAACAGCGGCCAGATGTTGAATCCGATGCGGAGCGGACCGCTCACGGTGTCCTGGGTGTAGTCGCGGGCGAAGTAGGTCAGCGAGGAGCCGTTCTGGTGGAAAGCCATCCAGAAGAAGATCACCACGGCGAACACGAAGCAGAGGGCCACGATGCGGTCCTTGGTCTGCTTGGGCGAGAGCTCGACGACGTTCTCGCTGGTCGCGGCGGCCTGCTTGGCGTTGACGTCGGTGTGCTTGAACCAGGAACGGAAGCCGAAGTAGATGGCCATCGAGAAGACCAGCGACACGCAGGCCACGGCGAAGCCGAGGTTGTAGGCGGTCGAGAGCTGGTTGATGTAGTACTGGCTGAAGTCAGTCAGGGACATGGCGGCCACGTCGGAGCCCGGCATCATGGCCTGGAGAGCCTCCAGACCGGCGGCATCTTGCAGCGTGCCGTTCAGGCACTGGTGCGCGAGGGCGGGGATGTCGGCCTTGTAGATGAGGCCGGCGCCGGCCAGGTGCTTGTTGGTGAGGGCCGTGGCGGCGGTGGGGGCGAACATGGCACCCACGTTGATGGCCATGTAGAAGAGGCTGAAGCCGGAGTCGCGCTTGGCGCTGTAGGCGGGATCGTCGTAGAGGTTGCCCGTCATCACCTGGAGGTTGCCCTTGAAGAGGCCCGTGCCCACGGCGATGAGCAGCAGGGCGCCGATCATCATCGCGAGCGCGAGGCCGCGACCCTCGAAGGCGTTGGTGGGGATGGCGAGCAGGAGGTAGCCCGCGAACATCACCGACACGCCGGTGACCACGCACTTGCCGAAACCGATCTTGTCGGCGAGCCATCCGCCGAGGACCGGCATGAAGTAGACGGCCGCCAGGAAAATGGCGTAGAACTGGCCCGCTGCCGCGGCGGTGAAGCCGAACTTCGCCTGCAGGAAGAGCAGGAAGATAGCGAGCATGGTGTAGTAGCCGAAACGCTCGCCGGTGTTGGCGAGGGCCAGGGCGTAAAGACCTTTAGGTTGTCCTTTGAACATATGGTACTGTTTTGAGTTTTAGTCGTAAAAGACAAATATAGCAAAAAAAGGCCGTCCCACAAAGGGACAGCCTTTCTTTTGAGATGCGCCGAATCTATTTATCCGCCGAAGAGGCGGAACTTCTTTTTCCGGGCGACGTGGCGCTCGGCGCGCTGGCCGTTGATCATCCGGTAGATGTCGGTCCAGTCGGGCAGGCCGCCGAGGTTCTTGTCGTCGATGTAGACGTCGGCAATCACCTTGGAGGTCTGCCGGGGGAAGAGCGCGTCGGCGGGCTGGTTGCTGTTCACGGCGAAGAAATCCAGGCCCTTCTTGTGGCAGTAGGCGACCGCATCGTCAAGCAGCTCGCCCTCCCGGGAGGTGAAAAGAATGATGCGGTTGCCTTCCTGCTGCAGGGTGCGCAGGGTCTGGATGGCAAAGGGCTTCTCCTTGCCGATCTCGGGGTATTTGTGCTCGACGATGGTGCCGTCGAAATCTACTGCAATGGTCATATCGCTTAGCCGAGGAGTTTACCGATGCCTTTCTTCTTTTTATCGTCTTCGCCGTAGTAGCCGTAGCCTGCGCCGTAGCCGTAACCGTAGCCGTAGCCGTAGGAACCGAAGCCGTAGCCGTGGCGGCGCTTGACCTGCGGTCCGTTGAAGACGATGGCCATGTTGTGCAGGTGGCGCTTCTCGTTGAGCTCGTCGAGCTGCGGGAGGATACGGCGGTCAAGCTGGCCGCTGCGCAGGATGAAGAGGTTGGTGTCCACGACGCGGTTCATCACCAGCGGATCCGCCAGCATCTGGATGGGCACGCCGTCGAGCAGGATGTAGTCGTAGTTCTCACGCAGCTGATTGACCAGCTCGTCCAGGCGCGGCCGGGCGAGGAGTTCGGTCGGGTTGGGCGGCGTGGGACCGGCCGGGATGAAGTCGATGCCCGGGCGGGCGTCCTTGTGGAGGATGTCTTCCAGCGTGACGTCCAGGTCATAGAGATAATTCGACAGGCCCAGGGTATTGTGCTTGAGCTCGAAGGTGCTGGACATGGAGCGCTTGCGCAAGTCCGTGTCGACCAGCACCACGCGCTTCTGCGCGTCCGCGAGGCAGGCCGCCATGTTGGCCGTGACGAAGGTTTTGCCCGAGGAGGACGAGTAGGAGGTCGTGGCGATGACCATCGGCAGCCTGCTGTCCGGATCCAGGAAGGCGAGGTTCGTACACATCATACGCATAGCCTCGGTGAAGACGCTGTGCGAATTGGGATCATACACGAAGGGTGACGGCCGGTCTGAGCCGTGTCTGTGCTTGTGCTTGCCACTCTTGAAGATGATGTGCCTGTACTCCTTGTTGAGCGGGATCTCCGCCAGGAAGGGCACGTCGATGTTCTCCTCGATCTCCTTGCGCGTGCGAATCTTGGTGTCCAGGAAGAGGCGGGCGATCAGGATGACGGCAGGGATCAGCAAGCCGATCAGGACGGCCAGTGCGATGATCTTCATGCGCTGGGGAGAGACCGGTGTGTAGTTGGCCCACCCCGGATCGACCACGCGGATGTTGTCGTCCGCCATGGCTTGGGAGATGGCGTTCTCCTCGCGCTTGTTCAGCAGGTAGAGGTAGAGCTCCTGCTTGATGGACTGCTGCCGCTCGTATTCCAGCATCTGGCGTTCCTTGGTGGGCATGGTGGAGAACTTTTGGATGGCGGCCCGCTCCCGCTCGGAGAGGTCGCGCCGCTGGATCTCCAGGCTGGTCTGCAGGTTCTGGATCAGGCCCAGGATATTGCTGCGCAGGGTGTTGAGCGATGCGTCCGCCTGCCGGACCGCCGGGCTCTCCGGACTGCTGGCGGCCACCAGCTTCTCCCGCCGCAGGATCTGGTCGTTGTACTGGGTGACCATCTGGTCCACGTTGGAATCGTTGATGCCCATGTTGGCCGGAATCATCTGGAAGCTGTCTGCGGATTTTATCACGTAGTCCTTCAAGTAGCCGGACAGGGCCAGACGCGTCTCGATGTCCACCAGTTCCGCACTGTAGTTGCGGCTGTCGCCCAGATACATCGACGCGGCCTGGTCTACGCTCATGAGTTGGTTCTCGCTCTTGAACGCCGCCATGCCGCCTTCCACACTGCCCAACTCCTGCTCGATGATGGCCAGACGCTCGTTGATAAAGCGCTCGGTATTGACGGCTACGCGGTTCTTCTCGCGGATAGAGGCTTCGTTATACTTGACAACGAGCATGTTGATGATGTCGGCGGCACGCTGCGCATTGTAGTCATACTCCGTCAGCCGGAGAATCTGATCTTCATTGGAAATGCGAAGCTGGGAGATAAAGCGGTTCGCCGCCGTGGCGACGGAATACTTCCGAACCCGGATCATCTGTCCGTAACAGTCCGGATTGTACCGGGCGGTCGGCAAGAAGACGACGTGGCCGGAGCCCAGGGAAATCGTGTCTCCCAACGCGACGGATGAAGACCCTTCGTCCGTATGGAGCCGGATGGTGTGTGCATCCAGCGGCATCACGGTGACTTCAAAGACGCCCGGATCCTCACGCTCACGGTCGAAAGCCATGCGGATCGGAGACAGGGAGGTGTAGAGCTCGACGTCGCGGACTTTGATGCGGTCCAGGTAACTGACATCCGCATCCAGTGCCTTGACCACTTCGGTCATCAGGGACACGGAGCGAAGTTGGAGTTCCTCGTTGCTGACGGATACCGTGTTGATCATCCGGTCATAAGTCTCCATACGAACCGTACGAATGTCATCGCCGGGGTTCTTGATGATTGCCGTGACATGACTGCCATACACAAAAGGCATCCGGGCATAGCGGGCATAGGCCACGGCCAGCGATGCCAGGATGGCGATCAGGAACCAGTACCAGTTCCCGATCAGGTAATAGAACAAGTCAACCAGGTTGACCTGCTCGTTGCGCGTGACTTTTCTGGCTTGTGGTTTCATAGCCTAACGATTCGATAATGCGATAATGTAAAGAATGGCGGATAGAGAGGAAATGGCCGGTGTGAAGAACTTCAGGAAGACATCTCCTCCGCTGGAGAGCTGGACACCCCGGGGCCTGACGTAGATGACGTCGTTCTGCTGGAGGTAGAAGACCGGGGAATTGTAAAGTTCCTTGGTCTGGAAGTTTACTTGGTAAGCCTCACGTTGGCCTTTCTCGGTGCGGATGACCGTCACGTCGGGAATCTTGGCGGTCTCGAGATCTCCGGAGAGTTGGGCGAGCAGCTGAATCAAATCCATGCTGCTGCCCTCGACAGGGATGATTTTCTGACCCATCTGACCGATGACGACGACCGAGAAATTCTCCAGCTCGGCCTTGACGACAGGTTCTTTGATGTAGCCCCTGCGGGTGATCTCGGCGGAAATCTCCTTCTGCACTTCGTTCAGCGTCTTGCCCTCGACGTGCAGTTCGCCCAGGATGGGGAAGTCGATGTTGCCGCGGGCATCCACGCCGTAGGTCGTGGAGAGCAGGGTGCCGCCTTCGCTCTCAATCTGCACGCCGGCGGCATTGAAGGGGGCGGCCAGCTCCGGCTGGTCACAGAAGACCTGGATGCTGATCCGGTCGTCCACTTTGAGCCGCAATTCGGGGGCCGGGCGGGCGTCAAAGGGTACATTGTACTCCAAATCCCGCAGGTAGCTGAGTTTTCTCGGCGTGGAGCAGGCCACCAGCAGCACTCCGACTGCCGGCAGCAGCATCATTTTAATCAGTTTGTTCATATACATTGATGATTTTATCGATCATTTGGCGGGAGGTGAAGAGCTCTTCGTAGCGCTTCATCGCGCCCGCGGCGAATTTCTTGTAATTCTGTTCACTGTCGCAGATGCGCTTGATGGCGAACGCGAGGTTCTTGGGGTCGTCCGGCGGGACGTTGAGACCGGACTCGCCGTCCTTGTTGACCCACGACACACCCGAGTGCGGGATGCGCGTGGATACGACCGGTTTGCCGCAGGACATCGCCTCGATCTGCACGATGCCGAAGGCCTCGGTCTTCTGGTCGGAGCTCATCACGTACACGTCGCAGGCGCCGAACATGGCCGGCAGCTCGTCCGGCGAGATGTAGCCGAGCAGCTGGACGCGGTCCTGCACGCCGAGCTCTTCGATCTGCTTCTCCAGCGCGCCCTGCAGCGGACCCTTGCCGCCGATCAGGACGAGGTATTCCGGTCCCAGCTGTGAAGCAGCTTCCACCAGGATGTGGAAACCTTTGTAGGGGACGAGCCGGCCGAGGGCGAAGACAATCTTCTTGCCCGGGTAGCGGGCCCGGATCTCGTCTGCGTCCCAGGGGGCGTAGAGGATGGGCTGGATGCCGATGGGCACGTAAGTGACCTTCTCCTGGACATGCTGCAGGTACGGGGATTCACGGATATAGACCGGCGTGGTGCCGATGATTCGTTCGGCGCGCTTGATCAGCCAAGACTGCAACGGCACGTAGAAGGCCAGAAGGATCTTCTGCCGCAGGATATCGCTGTGCCAGTGCAGGATGACGCGCCCCTTGTATCGTGCGTGCCAGAGGGCCAGCGCGGCCATCGGGTCCGGGTGGTGGATGTGGATGATGTCGTACTCCTTCGCGTGCTGGAGCATCCAGCGTATCATGGAGAGCGAAAGCATGGTTCCCGCCTTCTTGGCGAGGGCGCGAACGCCGATGACGCGGCCGTAGGGACCCAGGCTGAGTTCCAGGGTCTCCTTGGTCTCGGTGATGAAGGCCTTGTGCTCTTCATCCACTTGTTCTCCCGGTAAGACGGCACAGAGCATGTCGCACGGGATACCGCGTTCGGCCAGGCCGAAGGTGATGTCCCACATGACTTTCTCCACGCCACCCCGGATGGGGTAGAATTTACCGAGTTGTAAGACTTTCATAAAGTCGGATATAGTCTTGGTAACGCTCCTGCTTGCTGAAATGCTGCAAAGCATGTGCCCGGCAGCGCTCTGTAACGGCTTTTCGGTCTTCGGCGGCCAGTTCGCGCACGCGGTCGAGCAGTCCTTGCACGTCGCCCTGCTCCACCACGAAGCCGGTCCCCGCCGTGACCGCCTCGACGCTGCCGCCGGTGCGGTAGGTCACCACCGGCGTGCCGCAGGCGATGGCCTCGAGGTTGACGGTCGGGTAGTTGTCCTGCCAGGTCGGGTTGACGAAAGCCGTGGCTTGGGCGTACAGCGCGGCGAGTTTGGCCACGTTCTCCGTGCGCTCGATGAATTCGACGCCGGCGGGGAAGGCTGCGCGCTGCTCCTCGCTCATCCGGCCCACGAGCACCAGCCGCTCGCCTTCGTGCAGGCGGCCGGCCAGTTCGACGAAGTCACGGACGCCTTTTTCCTCGTGCCACAGGGTGGCCACGCCGAGGATGACCGTGCCGGCGGGACGCTCCGCACCCGGCTCGGCCGGGTGGAAAATATCCAGGTCGATACCATTGTGGATGACCTGGAAGGGCTTGTCTGCCAGGAAGGAATGGGCCATCTCCTGCCGGATCCAGTCGGACACGGGGACGATGGTCAGCCGCTCCAACGAGCCGAAGGCGTGCTGCTTGTCGTGCCAGTTGCGCGCCGAGCGGTCGAAAACCCAGCTGGCCGGGAAGGCCCGCTTCTGCGGGCAGTGGCCGCAGCCCGTCTGCCACTTGTCGCAGCGGGCGGCGGAATAGTAATAACAGTGGCCTGTGTAGAGCCAGCAGTCATGGACGGTCCAGATCACGGGCTTGCCGCTTTCGCGCAGGTACTGGCACAGCAGGGGATAGTTGAGCCAGTAGCCGTGGACGTTGTGGATATGGATGATGTCCGGATCGATCTCTTTGATGCGCCGGATCAGCTGCTTCGTGGCGCGGCGCGAGACCAGGCCGTGGGCGTCGAAGATGCGCGTGGCCACGGCGTGGACCGTGAGGTCCAGTTTGTTTCCGACCGGGACCAGCTGAGAGCTGTGCTGCGGCACGCCGTCGCGGGCGCCGCTGTAAGCGATATAGCTCTCCCACCCGGCGGCCATGGCGATCTCGCCGATCTCCTTCATGATGCGTCCGGTCGAGGTGTTGAGCCGGACCACGGGATTGATTTGCAGGAGTTTATGACTCATAGCTTGCCGCCGACCAGTACGCCGGTCACGCGCGGTGCGATTTCTTTCAGGAGGATGAATATTCCGGTCATCAAGGCGAGCACCAGCAATGCAGTAGCCAGATAGGTCCCCGTGAGAGAGACAAACGACTCCGGGTCGATCAGGTAGATGAACAGCTTCTTGAGCGAGATGACCGGAATGTAATGGTACAGGTAGATGAAGAAACTCCAGGCGGACGCATAGAGCGGTGCCTCGCAACGAATCTTTCTGAGCAGTTTGTCGGCATTGTCCCCCTGGCAGACGGCCACCCAGGCGCCGATGGTGAACCAGATGTTGTACCAGGGCGATCCGCCCACCCAGATCCACACGGAGGCCAGTGCCAGGACGCCCCAAATGCGCGCGTAGCGCACCAGCAGGTAAATCAGCGGAGCTACCAGACAGGCGATGATGAGGTCACGGATGAACCAGAGCGACATGTTGACGGGCCCCGTCCAGAAGATGAAGAGCGGTTTGTTCCAATCCTCACCGAAGAAGCCCGAAATCATATCCGGGGCGAAGCGGTGGGCCAGCCAATAGCAGACAAAGGCAAACGCGTTGGCGATCAGGTAGGGGATGAGCAGCGAGAAGAAGCGGTTGCGGGTCTTCTTCCAGAAGAAGTCCATGCCGGCCTTCTTCGGCACGTTGCGGAAGTACAGGAAGCCGGAGATGATGAAGAACAACGGGACGCACGCCTCCGTGATCAGCATCATGCCGCGGCTCAGGAAGTCGTAGGCTTCCGAGCGGCCCTCCAGCCCCACCAGTTCGGCGTGACGGCAGACGATGCCGATGGTCAGGATGACCTTCAGCAAGTCCAGGAAGGGGTAGCGTTGCGTGGTCTTCGTTTCGGTCATTTCTTGCGGAGCTGGTCGTTCATAAAGAGATCCCAGCGTTTCATGATGACTTCCTGCGAGTATTCTTCGGAAATCCGTCGGGCCTGGTCGGACAGGTGCTTGAGCTGCTCGGGATGCTCCATCAGCTGCTGCATCGCCGTGGCCAGTGCCTGCAGGTCACCTTCCGGCACCACGATGCCGTTGATGCCGTTTGCGATGATGTCGCGCGGCCCGCAGAGGAAGTCGAAGCAGACGGTGGGTACGCCGCAGGCCATCGCCTCGATCATGACCATCGGGAAGCCCTCGTAGTGCGAAGTCATCACCAGGAAGTCGCTGGCGGCGTATTCGTCGAAGATCTTGTCGGTCGGCTTGTTCACGGCGGCGGAGTCGCCGATGCCGAGTGTGTTGATCTGCCGCTTCAGTTTCTCCTCCCATTCGCCCTGACCGAAGATGTCCAGGCGCCAGAACTTGCGCAACTCCGGCGGGACCAGGGCCCAGGCGTCCAGCAGGCGGTCGAAGCCCTTCTGGTAGTCCAGCCGGCCGACGGCGATCACGCGGTGGTTGCCAGGCTGGTGCTCTTTGTGCGGCATCGTGACGGCAGCGTTGGGCATGACGGAGAGGTTGGGCAGGTTGCCCCACATTTCGGCGTCCTGACGCGTCAGGACGATGAAGTTGTCAAACTTGCGGACCAGCTTCTCGTCCTGCTTCGTGCGGATGCGGTCCGCCAGGCCCAGCAGGCCCTTGCGGTTGTACTGCAGGCGGAACTGCTTGTTGAAGTGCAGCTCCAGCATCTTCAGGCTGCCGTCGTGGATGTCCGGGATGAAGGAGGATTCCGACGGGAAGAGGGAGACCACGATGTCGGGCCGCTCGCGCATGAGCAGTTCCGTCAGCGCCTTGCGGTGTTTCCTGCGCCGGCGTAGGTAGCCGAGCGTCTTGGCGATGAGGTTTTTATTGTTGTCATCTTTGTAGTTGATGCCCAGGTCCACCATCCGGACTTCCGGCGGGAATTCGTAGAACGGCGGACGTCCGTGCTGGTCGGTGGTCACGACCATGGTTTCGTAGCCGCGTTCCACCCACCCGCGGAGCTTGTTGAGGAGCACGCGCTCCATCCCTCCGGGGTTGTAGACATCTGCGTGGCAGTAAATGATCTTCATGGGGTTATTAATTGGTTGGTGTTTTTTCTGTGGGTTGAATCACTTTTCCGAAAAGTAGTTTGGCCAGTATGTCGCTGCTTCTGAGAATATTGCTTATGACAAGGCTGATCAGGATAAGGATGACGGACACGGCCGTTGCGACGAAAAACTCGAGCAGCGGATTTGCGTGTGCAGCCAGAAAATCGCCAATGAAAGTGAGGTCGGTACGGATCAGCAGAAGATGAATCAGGTAAATATCCAGGGTGCGCACGCCGATGGTTTGCAGGCCTGCTCCTATTCTCGAATGATCGTAGTGGCGCTCGTTCCGCCTGAAGTAGGAAAAGACGAGCAGGATGCCGAGGAATCCGGCCAGCGTCTTGATAAGCGAATAGGCGGAATAGGAGAAGACAATGATAATCCACTCCCGGGTCTGTGGCAATTGCAAAAGCAGCTGGACGACAACAAAGGAAGAAACAATGGCGCAGGAAATGGCCTGGTTGTCGAGCAAGCGCTGGAATGAGTCAAAATAAGCTTTGACAGCTGCCCCAAAGAAGAAGAAAATAAAATATTGCAGATTGGCGTAGCCGACGAATCCGCAAAGGAACGAATTCGCCCAGGGGCAGGATGATGACAGAGAGTATTTGGAGAAGGCGTAAACGAGCACGGCGAAAAGTGCGCCTGCGCAGAGTTTTCTCTTCCCGTGCAGGAAGCGTCCGAGTATCCGGTCTCCAATCGCATAGAAGCAGAAATAATAGAAAAGTGTAATGGTAAACCAGTACCCGCATTTTGCCTTTTCAAACCAGAGATCTCCGAAAGAATACCGGAAAATCAAACAGAAAGCAACGGTGAAGATCAACGTAGGAAGCAGTTGGACCTGGGCTTTCCTGGCCAGGAAGCCCAGAACACCGGCTCCGCCGGAGAAACGATTCGCTTTGTACATCAGAAAGCCGCTCAAGAAGAAAAACAAGGGCATTCTGAAGGTGATAAAAATGTCGTTGAAGCTGAATGCGGGCTCATATCCGAAGGTGTGCCCCAGGACGTGATTGTATACCACGAGGATCATGGTGAAACCACGCATTGCATCAAGATAGCCGATTCTTTTTTTCTCCATGGTTTTATTGCTGTAATTCGATGGATTCGGGAACAACGGACGACGGGTTGTTCAAGGTGCTTTCCTCTCCGACATAGTCGCCGACGGCGCAGAACAGTAGGGCGTCAATAAAGAAGATATCGGTCGTCACTTTGATCCAGACGATGAAGGTTATGGCGGTCAGCAACCAGGCGGTAAGCGTAAACTCGCGATACTTTTTGGCCATCGCGAAATGGCAGTACAAGAAATAGATGGAGAAAATGACCATGCCGACGAGGCCGCAGTACAGCGTAAAATTACAATAACCGATATCGGTACCATTTTCATAGATTCCGAATGTCCCTCTGCCGAATATCCACGTATGTAGGTCGCTTGGCCAGACCCACATGGTTTCCAGAACTTCTGTGGAGTTGGTTGTGAACTCACCTGTTTCAACCCAATTGAAGAAGGCCTCGAATCCGAAGCGAAGGTACTCCTGAAAGGTATGACTGGTCCGGTAAAAGTAGATGGCCGCTCCCACAATTCCAGCCATCACGATGATGAACCAGAAGAACCGCTGAACCATTCGCATCGTGACAAATCCACCCTTGCGCATGCGGAAGAGTGCGATGATGATATAGCCGATGCCTAAGGCTGCACCGATAGTCGTAGTGCGGGAGATGACGGACCCAATGATCGTGATAATAGCAAAGGCAACCAGGTCAGAGGTTTGATACAGGCTGTTATTGCGCACATTCGGATTGGTTGAGAACTGGTGTGCAATCATCACTAATATGGTGGCGAAACGGATGCCTGCTGGATCGAGCGCGGCTCCGATACCATACATGCGATGGCCGCGGTGCAAGAAATCCTGTTCCAGGTCCATATAGCGATCAACAAATGCCTGAAAGGACGGGATGTTGTCAATCATGACGGCCGTAATGCATTGGTAAACACCAACTAATGCAAGGTATCTCGTGATAATTTCCAGGTCTACTTTTTCGTATTCCAAACGCAGGACGGAGTAAACGCCATATGCCCCGGCCAGCCAGGTGGCATAAGATACGATGTAGTCCGCGTAGATGGTGTTGTAGTTGCTTGTATTGGTTATGCTTATTAAGCACCAGATGGAGAAAGCGCTCGCCAGCACGGCGCCGAAAATGGTGTATTGTGAGAAATAGACGCCATTCTTCTTGATACCATCAAAGATGAATGCGAGAATCCCAAAGACGGCTACCAGGATCTTGGAATTGATACCATGCGGCAGGAAGGTGAAGGAGAATGGGAACACATAGAAGCTTACCACCACCGTCAGGATCAGTCCAACCAGAATTTTACGCATGGGATTATCGGTACAGGATGCCGTACACAAACTTGTGTATCAGCAGGTAATATAATTTTACGCCCAGCCAGCAGCGGCGAGAAGCCATCCGCTGGAGGATGAATGTGTGCATGGGCAGACTTCCTTTCTGCCAGGCACGTTCATTGACTTCCGGAAACCAGGCATACCAGGTCTCGTAATCTTTCCGGTCCGCGCTGATCAGCAGCGGCCGCTTCAAGAAAAGTTTCAAGTCTTCCAACGCGTTGGGGTACTCCCGGCAGAAATCTGATCCGGCAAAGCTGCGCTCGACTTCCCGGAGATTCGTCTCCACTTGTGCTCGCTTCTCCGGACTGAACTGCTTGCTGATGGAGGCACTGTTCACCGCGTTGTAGCGATAAAGCGACTCATGCAGCTGCACAACATGCTTGGCATGCAGGAATGCCTGCAGCATGAATTGCATATCCTCGCCGATATCTGCGCCGGGGATGAACCGGATGCCGTTTTGCTCAATCAGATCTCGCCGCACCAGGAACATCCAGAGGTTCCAGCGCATGGTGCCTCCGGTGAGGTTGCGCAGCGCCTCGGCCGGCGTAGCGTAGTCAGCCTGCCGCATATAGCGCCCGTCCTGATGGAGCCCCAGCGTCCAGTCCCAGCCTACGATATCGATGGGATGCTCTGATGCCTGTACGGCGGCGACTGCCATTTCCAGCATGCCGGGATCCATCCAATCATCCGCGTCCGCAAAAGCCAAATACTCTCCCTCAGCTGCTTCCAGCGCGCGGTTGCGTGCTGCCGCCGCTCCGCCGTTCTTCTCGGCACGCAGCAACTTGCAGGGCAGTCCGCTCTCGGTGCAGAAAGTCTCCAGCAAGGCCGCAGATCTGTCCGTCCCGGCGTCTTCCGCGAAGATGACTTCAAAGTCGCGGAATCGCTGGGCGAGAATGCTCTCGAGCGTGGCCGGGAGCGTTTTCTCGGCGTTATAGACGGGTATGATCAGGCTGATCTTCATGTCGCTTTATCTTGCCTTGAGTTGCTTGATGGCCCGAAGTGCGTCCAGAACGCGCCCCAGGGGCGTGCGGTAGAACTTCCAGAAGCGGGCCATTTTCCCGGGCCGCCATTCCGCCTTGATTTCGCCAGGCAGGCGGTCATACGTCCGCCACCAGGCGCCGAACTGAACGGTGAATAGGTCCCAGGGCTTGCCGCCGGTGTAATGGATGGTCGCTTCCCGCTGGACGCGGTGCCAAAGCTTCTCGTTGTACTGACGGACAAAGTCCTGCTTGTATTTCGGGATGAAGAAGGTGCGGATGCTGTTGTAGAGCGGGCTGAGTGGCAGCACGCGTCCCTGGCAAACCTGGTTGAGAGCGTCCTGGTCCGGGAATTCCAGATAGGGGACGCGGCAGACTTCCAAGAGCTTTTCGGAAACGTTTTCTTCCCGCATCTGCGCCAGATTCATCAGCAGGAAGCCGGAATTGAAATATCGGGCCGGATCGCAGCCCAGCGCCCGGAAGCGCTCGGCCTGTCCCTCGATGGCGGCCTCATAGACGGCGCCCAGATAGTTGTCGCCCAGGTCCGTTTCGTTCCAGAGTCTTGCCAGGTCCTGCCGGACGATGATGTCGCAGTCCAGATAAATGATGCGGTCCAGTTCTGGCAACAATTCCGGCAGCAGCAGCCGCAATGATGCGGCCTCGGTGTAACGCGGGTCGATATAGATGCCCTCCAGCCGTCCTTTCAGCGGGATGAACTCCAGGGACAGCCGCTCCTCGTCCAGCCAGGCCAGCTTGTCCTTCATCCGGTCGGGAAGCTCTTCCGACAACAGGCATACCACGCGGAACCGCCCGTTCGGACTGGCGTCCAGCACCGAGCGGAGCAGGGTGGCCGCCTGAACGAAGTAATTGGGAGTGAAGGCGATGGCGAGGGGGATCATAGGATACTTGTGTTAGATGGCATGCCGATGGGCAGGAATCATTGCATTCAGCGCTGCATGTACAGAGGTTATGTGAATGTCCGTTCCCATCTTATAAGGATCGCCGTCAAAGTGGGCCGGACCTTCTTGCTGCCGATGGATCGTTATTACTTTTCCGCGGGACATATGGACCCGGCGACTCTTATGTGCATGGCCGTTAAGCAACTCTGCCGCTAAAATCGGAATCTCAATCGTCTTGAATGGCGACACGGCGCAAACATCCAACAGGCCGTCCTGTACGGAGGCGAGTGAAGTGATTCGCGCCTGGTTGCCCCATTGGTTCGCGTTGCCCACTGTAATGAGTACAGCCTTTATGGACATTTTTTTGTCATCAATCTCGACCACATAGTTCTGGGGCTTGGAATGCCGCCAAATCCTCCAGGCAAGAGAAATGTAAGATAATAAACCTCGTTTGCTGCTGTGGGCGAATTCCCAGGCTACATCGGCATCCAAGCCGACGCCAGTCGTGCAGAAAAAAGGCTGCTGTCCATTTATCACACCATAATCAATCAGCTCGGATCTGCCATTCAATATAACCTGAAGGGCGGCTTTCGGATTCCTGCTGATACCCAGATGCAGGGCCAGGCCATCCCCGCTGCCGCAAGGAATAATTCCAAGCGATTTCCGGCTGCCAAGAATTCCCTGAGCTACTTCATGGACCGTCCCGTCTCCTCCAACCGCGACGACAACATCCGCATCGGATTCTCGAGCCAGTCGGGTGGCATCTCCTTTGGCTGTCGTCTGACAGATTACTACGTCATGGATACCATCTGTGGAGATGACGTCAATAAGCTGGAGAATCTTCTTCTTAGAACGAGTCCCAGCAATAGGGTTGACGATGAAAAGGAGTTTGCGCAACTTGTTAAAATAATAAAGACCGTTCCCTCGCCAGCGACGGATTATCTGTGAAAGAGGCATTTGCCACATCCATGATTGTGTAGACAATGTCTTCGGTGTTGTATGGCTTGTCAACGGCTTTTATAAGGCGGGCGTTCTTGTCCGCAAAGTGTTGGCGATACGACTCTGTTGTGTATACGAAGAAAGGAATCTGAAGCCCGGCCTGAACGGACTGAGGATTCGTGGGCCTGGTGTGCCCGGCATACGTGGGGTCGCTGTCAAAAACATCCAAAGCGTGATCGGGGAAAAAGAAGACGATAGCCTCCTTGTCCGAAAAGGATCTCAGCAGTTCTGAAACTACCCAGTCCCCATACAGAACGGCATTGTCGTAATCCGCCATAACCTGCCTTTGATTGCGCGGAAGGGTCATATAATCTTGCGCGTCAAATACATGGAATGTCTCAGGATATCGGCTTGAGAAATCTTCATGCTGTCCCATCAGATGAATCACGAAAAAGGTCTTATCATCTTGGGTGTTCTCAACGATTTCGCGTACAGGAGGAAGAACTACCTCGTCAAAATCAGCTTTCTGAATTCCAAGGCCTTTAGTCCCAGTCCAGATCAGGCTGTCGGATAATTCGGCAATTCTGGCGATGGGATTGTCACAAACGCCGGAAGAACTCTGGTTGGATATCCAGACTGACCTATATCCCATGGCAGTGGTAATATCCTCCAGAAAGACTGACTCGTACCATTGGTCTGTGTCTTCGTGCATCCCGGAAAACGTTGACATAATCCGGGGAAAGGCTCCGCCAGTATGATAAAAGGCCGCAGAAACGTTGTCAAAGAAATAAACCAGTGAATCACAAGCCATTTGGGACAAGCGTGGCGTCGTGTCCTTGTCGTAACCGTATAGGGAACAATGACTGCGCGAGAGAGATTCGCCAATGATCAAGGCTATGATTTGCGGGCTATCTCCCTTGGATTGTATCGACGGCGCGCTCCGATAGGGCGTTAAATCCTCCGGCGGACTGTATGTGGCAAATGCAATAATTTTATGAAGAAATACTGTTCCCCAATTCTTGGATTGCCGAATGCCGATATAGGCGACTGATAAAAGCAGGGCAGCGGAGAGGCAACCGGCAAGCCAGTCTGTATGCCTGGCGTTTTTCTTGGCTGCCACCCGGTTGATAAGGAGAAGAAGTGCCAGGCAAATCAGAATAAAAGCAATGATGCCCGGTTTTAAGTACAAAGACATAAACTCCGTCCCCTCGTTTGGGTTGGTCCCCCTGATGATGGCCACGATATCTTTCGTGAAGCCCGAATGCATGATATAGTGCGCAAAGGAATCCGCTATCAAGTTGACAACACCTAAAGCGAGAAACACAACTTGATAAACCATCTTCGCACGGTCGCCAAACAAGCCGCAGATGCAGACGATAACATAGGCATACACAAAACCATGTGCACCCATATATGCTCCAAAAAGCGGATTTCCGTGAATCGACCAGAAAAAAACGTCCGCTGCAGAGATCAGAAGCCACATCTTCAAGAAGAAAGACAAATTCTCCTTGAAGGGCTTCTGAAGAAATGCGATTGCGTCTTTCAAGACTTGTCGCATAACTTCCGTTTAATCCATCGAAGGATCATCATGAATTTGTCTTTGGGCGTTGCCAGGCGGCAAAGCTTCAGGTATTCGGGGAGCTTCGTTGCGGGAACGAAGCGGATGACCAGATTGAAATAGTCATATACGACTTTCCGGTGCAGGTATTCCGGGTTCTTGACCTCGTAGAAGACCTTGTCTTCCGGGCTCTGCGGTGTCTCGTAGTCGATGGCCTGCAGCCACTCGGACAGTTTCGAGACGGCTTCCAGTTTCTCCTTGAAACGGGATCTGTCCGCGGACAGGTGTTGGGTGGACTGCCGGAAGCAGAAAAGCATCTCGGAAGTATTCGCAACGCCGTTCCGGGATAGGGCGATGGGGGTGGCAATGTCCGAGCCGAAGGCGCAGGGGAAATCAATAAAACCATTCATGGCCAGCAATGCGCTTCTCTTAAATGCAAAGTTGCCGATGCAGGTGAAGGACCGGCCGGTAACCCACCAGTTGAGGTACTCGTATTTGTTGGTAAATTCGGGCAGGATACTGTCATCCTCCAGGTGTTTTCCTTCCTCGTCAATCTGCTCGACGGAAGAATGAATCAAGTCCGCTTCCGGATACTTGTTTGCCAGTCGGATGCACTCGGCGCAGAAGGTCGGCCGGTACAGGTCGTCATCTGCGGCCAGAACGATATAGTCTCCGGTCGCGAAGGAGATGCAATGGTTCCACTGCCGGACCAGGTTCTGTCCGCCCAGATTCTTTTCGTTCCGGACATAGCGGATGCGCGGATCGTTAAAGGAATCGACGATCTCTTTCAGCGGCTCCGGCGAGCAGTCATCCACCACGACCAGTTCCCAGTCCGGGGAGGTCTGGCCGACGATGCTCGCGACGGCCTCTTGCAGGAACCGGGCTTTCCAGGCAGGCAGTATGAAGGAGATGGTGGACATGTCAGTGTTTGAAGATACGGTTGAAGATAATCTGGGCCCCGCGATAACCCTGGACCAAAACGCGAGTGGCCAGCGAGGAAGGACGCTTCATCATCAGGGTGTCCATTCTGGTAAGAGAAAGCCCGCTGGCTTGGACCAGGGATGCCACATCACTATAGAAAGGAGAGGAGGAAATCTTCCGTTGTTCGGCCCGGCTGCCTCGCAGAACGAGGCGGCGAATCATCCCGACTCCGTTGTTGGCGAGGGCTTGGGCGTACTTTTCGCGTTCGGACTCGGGAATACAATCCCGGGTGGCATAATATAGCCGGGCGTATTTCTCTACGGTCCATCGGTGCGATACAGAGTAAGAGGTTTCGTTCCGGAAATACTCGTACACCTTCTGGCGGGTAATCTTGACTTGTTTGTCCGTCTTGAAGGCGATCTTGATATTCATGATCATATCTTCGCCCAGCTTGATGCCGTCCGGGGCACTGCAGGTATAATCATCCAACACGGTGCGGCGATAGAGCTTGGCCCATCGGGTGCACAGAACGACATCCGATCCAATCATGATGGAACGCCAGTCCTGAATAGACATGACGGAGTCGCTGTGATCTCCTTCGAAAGCAAAGCCGACGATGATGTCAGTCTGGTCGTCCACAAAAGCGGCAAGATTGGCGAGAGCGTCAAGCGGCAGCGTGTCATCGGAATCGACAAAGGCGACCCAGTCACCGTCAGCCATTGCCAGGGCATCCACGATGGTGCCGTTCTGCCCCTTGTTCTGTTGGTGGACTTCCAGCTGAAAGCGGCTGTCCAGCTTCACATATTCTTCGCAAATACTGACAGAGTCGTCAGAACTGCAATCGTCCACCAGGATGACCTGAATGTCAGAGTAAGTCTGGAAGCGGATACTGTCCAGGCAGCCTCTCAAGTAGTCCTGCTTGTTGTAGACGGGGATGATAACTGAAATTTTCATGACTGTACGATATGCCCGGGAACTCCAACTACGGTGACGCCTGGAGTGAGAATATCTTTCACAATAACGGCCCCGGCACCGATGCGGACGTTGTCCGCGATGCGGATGCCGCCGATGATCTGAGCATTTTGCCCGATGTCGACGTTGTCGCCGATGACAGGGGAGTCGTCGGGATAACCACCGTCGCTGCCGATGCAGCAGTTTCCGTGGATGATGCAGCCCTTGCCGATACGCGCCTTGGGATTCACGATCACAGAGCCGAAGTGCTCCAGATGCAGATCTTCGCCGAAACACCCGGCGCTGATGATGAAGCCCAACCGGGAGCCGAGTCGGTTCTTGCGGCTGCGGTACCAAAAGCAAAGCAGTTTGTTCGGTTGGTCGAAGGTGTACTTTTCCTCTTTGCGGAGGAAGCGCAGGTACCGCTTGATGTAGTACATCTCCGGGCGGATCCACCACTCCATGAATATTTCCTTGAATGTCATAGGTTTGTCTGTCTTGATAGGATTATTTCCTTCCTAATTTGGATCTGATCAGCGTGGCCGTTTCCTGGTAGGCGTAAGGCCCAATGACCTTTGCCAGAGCCCAATAGCTGAGCGCACAAACCACCAGCGAGGCGATGAGAGATAGCAGGTTGATTTGAATAAAGTGAGATATAAGAAGCGACTCAACCAGGATAACCAGCGATAGAAGGATATAGGGGAACACAATCTTAAGTTGACGTAACGGACTGTATCCGAGAATGCGTTTCGTATAAAATGCTCCGTAGAAAAAGTCAATCAGGGCGTTAAAAACTAAACCGTAACAAATGGCCTTCATGCCGAAAAACATCGAGATAATAAGGACGCCGAACATGAGTGCCTTTTTAATGATTTCCATACGCAGGACCAGGTCGGAGCGTCCCTTGACATAGAAGAGATTCAGGTTGAGTTGGGCGATGCCCGTGGGTAGGTAACTGAAACAGATGATCTGCATCAGCGGTACACAGGGGAGCCATTTGTCCGTCAGAAGGAAAGATGTCAGCGGCCTGGCGCAACCGCAGAGCCCCATCAACACAGGGAATGTAAGGAAGCAGAATACCTGGATGTATTTTTCGTAGACGGAAATCAATCGTTTGTCGTCGTCCTGGATCTGACTCATGATCGGGAAGGCAACCTGGTTCATCGCGCTGGTAAACGCGGTGCTGGCCATGTTGGGGAACTGGCCGGCCCGGGAGAAATACCCCACGTCGCTGGCGTTGTATTTTTTTCCGATGACCATGGGATACACATTAATGTAGATGGTTTGAATCAGCTGAGATCCCAGCAGTTTGGAACTGTATGAGAACAATCGCTTGAAGGAATCCTTGGAAAAAACGAGCCGGGGCATCCAACGGACGAAGGACAGCGTGAGCAGCGTGGCTACGATGGCGGAAGCAATCGACTGACCTACCAGGGCCCAGGGCCCCATGCCTTTATAGGCGCACAGGATGCCTACAGTGCCGGCTATGAGCGAATTGGCGACGGAGATGATCATCTTGGACCGGAAATCGACCCTGATGACCAGCAACGTGTTGTGGATGGAGGCGAGGGGATTGATGACAAGGATAAGGGCCGTTGCCCGTAACAGGTTCTTCAAAAGGGGCTGATGATAGAAATCGGCAATCAGCGGTGCGGAAAAGAATAGCAGGAAATAGAATACCACGCCCAGCGTCATGTTGACGATATAGACCGTGGAGAAATCTTTTTCGCTGGGATTCTTTTCCCGAATCAGTGCACTCGCGAGCCCTCCGTCGATAAACAACTGTGAAATGGCGATAAAGATACCGAGCATGCCGACCAGACCGAAGTCGGTCGGGCTCAGCAGCCGGGCCAGGATGATGCCGATCACCAGGTTGAACCCTCGCGTCAGGAATTGCTCCGCGAAGCTCCAGGACATGCCTTTGACGGATTTATCTTTCAGGTCGTCAGCCATTTACCGGGCAAGTGGGAAGTGATAGATAATGCCAAATGACAGTTTGAGACCCATATCCAGCGGGAACTTGTCGGACTCGTGGCCATTGTACCAGTCGGTATAGGCTTCCGCGCAGATGTCCGCAAACCAGCCGAAGCCGCTCTTGTAGTCGTACTCGAAAATGGCGCCTAGGCGGGCAGCCGGGACGAGGTTGGGCGAATCCAGCACCTGGTAGGGGTGCATCACGACGGGAAAACCGAAGGTGTAGGCGCCGCCGATGCCGGCGTAGGTCTTGAAATTGAAAGCGGTGTCGTACTCGGCCAGTGCGTTGTAATTGAGGATCACGTCAGCGAACAGTTCTGCTGCGTGGTAACGATGGGGATAGAATCCGTTGTAGGGCGACAGGGCGCCTGCATTGTAGCCGTACACGCCGGAGATGCGCAGGTCCCAGGCGTCGTTGAAATTGTAGCCGAAGGCGAGGGCGCCATGCCAGGAGAGGGCGTCAAAGCCCTTGCCGTTCGCAAAGTATGAGTCCTGATACTCTGCCGGGGAGTAGGCCGGGCCGGCCTGAAATGAGAAGTACCAGCGGTGCCCGTACTGGTACGGGGAATAACGATCCGGGAGCGGACGCGCTAGGGCGGTCACGCTCAGAAGAAAAGCTGCAAGCAGCAGCGCCATCTTGCGCATCATGGTATGGAAGTCTTTGATTGCTAAGATTTTACGGCTTCGCCATCGGGCCTGCAGGGGCAGATCCGGGATGGAGATATGAAATGGCGAGCCATCTCAAAAACAAATATATTTGTTTTTTACTGAAATAACAAGCCTCTGACGTGGCTGAAATGTAGATTCGCCGGTCGGAGCCGGCGAATGACGGCGGGGATTAGAGTCCCAGGAGGAAGGGTTCTATGCGGGGGAGGAAGAGGTCGTGGCCCCTGTCGTTGAGGTGAGCCATGTCGTTGGGGCCTTGGAAGTAAAAGCGCCGGAAACCTTGGAACCGCACATTTATGCCGCTATGGAGAAGTGCATTGTAAACCGGGATTCCGTAGCGGCCGCAGACTTCTTCTATGACATGCACCGTCTCTCGGTACATGGGCTGCGGAACGTTCCAGGGGGTCACGAAACAGATGATGGCGTTGGGGTACTTCTGTTTCAGACCTTTGCAGAGGATGTCCAGCTTGGAGCGGAAGAAATCGGTGTTGTCTCCGTAACGATTCATCAGCATGGCGTCGTTGTGACCGCCCATGACGATGACGTAGTCAACAGAATCCGGCAGGGAGGTGTATCGCTCGTACATGGGAGGGCCGAAGCGCTCGGTTTCCCACTCGTAGGCCAGGCAGTTGCCGTTCCGCCCCCAGTTGTGGTACTCCATGTTGTATTTGCGGGCCAGCTTGTAGTGCCAGGTCTCCTCGATGGGGCGGCCGGCGTTCTGGACATAGCTGTCACCAAAGACGACGATTTTCTTTTCGTAAAGCGGGGAATTCCGGACTTCCTTCGGAGGATTAAACCCTCGCTGGGGCATCCTCAAGAGCTGCTCCTGCGCGAAGGCATCCAACGTCAGCAGCAGGGAGAATATGAGCAGAATTCTCTTCATTCCGAGGGACAAATATACGAAAATTTCCTACCTTTGAGCTATGTCCGACCGTGTTTGGAATTCATTCTTAGCTATTTTGCGCGCGGGCCTGTGGGAGCGGGCGCTGCAACTGTCGTCCGTGCCGGATACGGCCGGGTGGGAGCAGCTGCTGGCGCTGAGCCGCGAACAGGCCGTGATGGGCCTGTTCCTGAAGGGAATCGCGCAGTTGCCCGCTGATCAGCAGCCACCGGAGAAAATCCAACCCATTCTCAAGACGATAGAAGAGGCGTTTTCCCGGGCGAATGCGCGCTATGCGCGCGTACAGGCAGATTTGCTGCAGCAGTTGGCTGACGCCGGACTGCATCCCGTCATCCAGAAGGGGCGCGAGGCGGCGAAGTATTATGCGGACCCGTTCGCCCGTCAGGTCGGCGACATTGACCTGTATCTCCCGAAAGGTGAATTCTCGCGTGCGTGGGCGCTCTTTCCAACGGCAAAAATGGCCTCGGACGGCGCGCTGGTGCTGACCCGGAACCTCGTAACCATCGAGTTGCACCCGCGTTATTTCGACATCCATCGCCGGGCGGAAAAGTTGCCTGAGCCGGGCTCTCCCTGCGGAGAAATTCTCCTGCTGTCGGCTCACATTTTCAAGCACGTGATCGGGCACGGCCTGGGCTGCAAACAGCTCTGCGATATGGCCGTCGCGCTGGCACGGCTGGAAGGGAAATATGACAAGTCGGAGCTTCGCGCAGCGCTGAAATATGCCGGCCTGCTGCGCTGGCATAACCTGCTCTGCTCACTATTGGTGGCCGATTTTAGCCTTGACCCGGCTTGCTGCCTGGCGGACTACCGTCCCGTCGATCCGGAACGCCTGCGCCGCATTGTCCGGAATTCCGGCCACTTCGCCCACCACGCCCCAACGAAAGCAGCCACCACAGGGGCTTTCCTGCGGCGGCTGCCGTTCTCTTTATCTTACTGTCCCCGAGAGACCTTTGCTACTGTCTGGGAACTGGCGCTGGGGAACCTGTCTACTCGCGGAAAGTAATCGTCGTCGGGCCGTACTTGTTGCTCGTATTGAGCGTCGGTCCCAGGCGCGGACAGTTGAATTTCCACGCCGCGAATTCCTCGCTGACCTTTTCGATGCTGAGACCGGTCACGCCGTACTCGGAATCGTCCGGCGCCGCATCTCCCAGGGAGGGGCAGTTGTTCACTGCAAAGCGGGAGAATAACCAGTTCGCCTGGTTGCACACGATGAAACGCTTGAGGTCGGGGCAGTCGTTGACCTCGATGTCGGTCGTGTAGTTGGCGCGTTCGATATAAATGGTCTCGATGGACTGCAGATTGTCGAAGACGGCCTTGCGCATGACGATATCGCCGCTGGACTGCAGGATCTTGATGGTCTTGAGGTCCGGGCAGTTCTGGATGAAGACGTTGCCGATCTGGCCGCCGCCGCCCTCCTCGCCGCCTTCGATGTCAATCTCCTGAAGGCCCGAGATGTTGGTCAGGCTGATACTCTCCATTTCCTGGGAGTTCGCCCGGATAATCAGCGGGTGGACATTGTCCGGGTCGAAAGAACAGTTCGCAACGGACAGGCTCTTGGCGGTGCCTGCGTAGATCAGTTCGATCAGGTTGCTCAGGTCCGCTACGGAGAAACTGTTGTTGTTGTTCGACATGGACAGGTTGATGGACTGCAGGTTCGGGAAGATGGCGAAGTCCGCCGGCGTGAGGTCGTGCATCAGGTAGTCCATGGAGTGGTCGCCGACATTTGAGATTTCCGTCACCTCCAGCAGTGCCGCATTGAGGTCTTCGTCGGAGACGGGAATCTTGGGCCAGTCATCGGATTTGTAGTACAATCCCGGAGGATTCGCCCACGGGAGGAACTCGAAGTTGCCGCAGATCGGGGAATTGGACAGCACGCAGAGGTTGTTCATCACCGGGGTGAGGTCGTTATACTGGATCGGCCGTTCCTCGATGTTGAAGGCCACGTTGTATTTCTTGCACGGTTCGAACTGGATGTTGCCGGCGTTGGCCATGGAGATGTCGGAGATGCCGCCGTTGGTCACGACCGTCAGCTTCAGGTTGTTGGTGTTGTAGGTGGTGGTGGGCATCAGGAAGATGACGCATTTCGTGCTGCCGCCGGGCTGCAGGGTGGCGTTGTCGAGCACCACGGACACTTCCGGAGAGATCGCGGTAGCACCCCAGCTCTGAGGAGCAAATGGGGTGGTGCCGCCACTGGAGGTGATGGTGTAGGTGCCGACGAGCGCCTGGCTGTCCGTTGACTTGATGCGGACGCTCCTGACGGTGATCGGATCCTGCGTGGCGTTGTTGAGCGTGATGTAGACCGTGGTCACCATCGGATAGTAGTCCAGGACGACGCTGCCCCTGCCTGTTGTTTCATAACCCTCGTGGATGGCCGCCATGTAGGCATAACGCATGTTGGCGGCGATGTCTCCGGACTGGGCGGAGGGAAGGGTCAGATTGATGGCCCGGCTGTTGCCGGAAATGTTGGCGCTGCCGATGTAGTTGCCGGGATAGACGCTGTAGAAGTCGTGCACCATGTTCTCCTTCCAGGTCAGGAAGGCGCCGGTGGCGGCCACCTTGCCTACGCTCTTGTCGCCTTCCTCGCGGATATCGACGACGTAGTAGGTCTTGGTGTCCAGTTCGTCGTTGCCCCGCCACTGGTCGTGCGTGAGCATGAACATCCGGACCGGGTCCTTGTCAACCCAGTTGATGCGCTCGCGGCCGTCGATGACTTCGCCGGAGTAGGCGGTTTTCGTGGCGAGATCGACATCGGAGGAGGCGCTGAATGTCACGGGCTTGCCCGTGCGGTCTCCCATGAAGAGTTTATCGCAGGAAACCAAGGCGAGGAGCGACGCTCCCGCCAGTATGAGGGTTCTGAATCTCATAGGCAAAGCTGTTTTGTCGGGCTACTCCCAGCCCTGGGTCCACTGGTTGGCGTCGATGGTGCCGCCGATTTCCTGGCCCATCGTCTCAACTTTTTCTATGCTTTCATCGACCTGAAGCTCGGCAGAGGCTCCGAGAATCTCCGCCTCGAGCTCGAGGGCGAGATCCTCCAGGATGACCGGTGCAGTGTAGTTCACTTTCTTGTTGCTCATATAGTTATATACGTTTCCTTATACTTAAAAGTTTCACTTGATGGGTCTAAATCAACTCTAGCCAGGCGCGGGGGACGTCGGCGCGGGCGAACCAGCTGCCCAGCAGTTCGACGACCACGTAGGTACGTCCGTGGAATTCCAGCACGCGTCCTTCGACACCGTTCAGCACGCCCTTAATCACGCGGACCCGGTCGCCCAAGGCGAGGGGCCGGTCGAGCAGGCCGCCCTCCTCGGTGGAGAGGTTCAGCACCCGCTGGAAGTCCTCCATCTGCTTGTCGGGCACGACCAGCAGGGTCTTCGTGGCGGGGTCGATCAGGTAGCGCACCGGCAAGCCCTGCTCGTTGGCGAGGGCGCAGGCCTGCCGCTTGGTGGTTCTGACAAAAATCAGGCCCGGAATGAGCGGCTTCTCATACTTCGCGCGCCCGCGCGTATGCGAACGCAGCTCGGTCGGGAGAAAATGCTCCGTCCCCAGGCGGCCGAGGCGCTCGCGAACGCCCAGCTCCGCCCCGCAGCGCGTGTGCGCGGCGAACCAGCAGGTCTGATCGGGTCGTGTGGCCATCGTCGTCGGGGATTAGAATTTCTTGCCGCTGACGATGCTCAGGAAGGTCAGCCCCAGCACCCGGAAATCAAACCAGACGGAATGGTTTCGCAGGTAGTAGAGGTCGAGGTCGAGGCGGGTCAGCATCTTTTCCAGGGTGTCGGTATATCCGTTGTAGAGGGTCGCGTAGCTCGTGACCCCGGGTCGGATCTGATAGAGGTACCGGTATCGCGGATTCTTCTCCATGATACGGTCTATGTAGAATTGCCGCTCCGGGCGGTATCCGATGAAGGACATGTCCCCCCGGAAAACGTTCCAGAGCTGTGGAAGCTCGTCAAGATGGTGCTGGCGCAGGAATTTGCCCACGCGGGTCAGGCGCGGGTCGTTGTCGCCGGTGTAGAGGCGCGGGATGCCCATCGCCTCGGCATCCCGCCGCATGGAGCGGAACTTGAGGATGCGGAACGGATGTCCGCCCAGGCCGATGCGCTCCTGAGAATATATAACGGGCGTGCCGTCCTCGATGAAGACGGCCAGAGCGCAAATGAGAATCAAAGGAAGGAACACGATCAGCAGGATCCCGGACAGGACAATGTCGAAACCTCGCTTGGTGAAGCGTTCGAACGGGCTCATCTTGCTGCTTTTGGGAATGCTGCCGCCTCCGCCACCTCCGCTTCCGCCGGGGTCGTCGCCGTCTCCTTTCGGGAAGAGGATGCAGTCAATGCCGCCCAGACGCCATTGCAGGGCTGCCAGAGCCGCGTCGTTGGCGATGTAGTAGACCAGAAATCCGCGGATGATCTTCTTGTCCATCTCGGGGTTGCGGCTCAGCAGGCCCAGGATGTTGTAGCGGCCGCTCTGCTTGGCGCTCTCGGCAAAGAGCGCGGCGTTGTCATCGTCCCCGAATACCAGCGTGTTGGGCCGGAAGGACAGCTCCTTCATCTCCAGGGCTTCTTCCCGCATGCGGTTGAGCGAGGTGCGGATGATGAAGATCAGCATGGCGGAGAAGAGGGTGTCCGAGATGATGGCCAGCACGATGTGGGCGGGCAGCGTGAAGCCGCCCAGGTCCGTGAGCATCAGGATGGTGATGCCGATTTCCTTAATAAATAAGGTCAGGAAGAGCCGGTCGGTGGAGAAGCGGTAGGTGCCCATTCTCACCTGACGGATGGTGCCTGAAATCAGCAGGCCAAGCAGGGTGAAAATCAGGGCGCCGCCGATGTAATAAAGGAAGTGGAGGGAGAATCCGTAGATCGGATTGGCCAGCCAGCGGACCATCAGGAAAGCAAAGAAAGACCCGAGGCACGAAAGGAACGTGTCCTGAATGAGGGGGTCGAATCTCGCCTTCAGTGTCTTGAATTGCCCGTTTGGCATGGTGCTTATCCTTTATGTGGTCGTACAAATATAGCGAATATTTCGTCAGAATAGCGCAAATATTGAGCATAAATAAGAAAACAGGCCTAAAAAGACCTGTTTTCTCTGGTATTTTAACCCGATTGGGTGTTTATTCAGCGGCAGCTTCGGCCTCCACGAGGACCTTGATCTTGGCGAAGACACCCTTGTAGCACTTCACCTTGCCTTCGAACTCGCCGACTTCCTTGATCTCAGGAACGGTGACGTTCTTCTTGTCGACCTCGACACCGGCGGCGGCGAGGGCCTCGGCCACCTGGGCGGCGGTCACGGCGCCATAGAGCTTGCCGCTCTCGCCGACCTTGGCGGTCAGTTTCACTTCCACGGCCTCGATCTTGGCGGCGAGGGCCTGGGCGTCAGCAACCAGCTTGGCTTCTTTGTGGGCGCGCTGGCGAAGGGTCTCGGCGTGCTGCTTGAGCGCGGACGGGGTGCCGACGGAGGCGTAGCCCTGCGGGACGAGATAATTGAGCGCGTAACCGGTCTTGACTTCTACCACATCTCCGGCCTCGCCGAGATTGGCAACTTCTTTCTTGAGAATGATCTTCATAACGCTTCAATTATTTGAGGAGGTCGGTGACATACGGGAGAAGAGCGAGGGAGCGGGCACGCTTGACGGCCTGGGCAACCTTGCGCTGGAACTTGAGGGAAGTACCCGTGATGCGGCGGGGCAGGATCTTGCCCTGCTCGTTGAGGAACTTCTTGAGGAACTCGGCGTCCTTGTAATCGACATACTTGATACCCGCCTTCTTGAAGCGGCAGTATTTCTTCTTGCGAACCTCTACGGTAGGAGGGTTCAGATAACGGATTTCGTTGTTGTTTGCCATAATGATTCCTCCTGATTATTCTTCGGTTTCAAT
>JAGCDF010000056.1 GCA_017651225.1 Bacteroidales bacterium | reverse complement strand
GAGGTCCTGGGGCTCCAGAAGGGAGCCTCGGCCGACGATATCAAGGGCGCGTACCGCAAGGCCGCGCTCAAATGGCATCCGGACCGCTGGGTCAGCGGCACGGACGCCGAGAAGAAGACCGCTGAGGAGAAGTTCAAGGAGGCCTCCGAGGCCTATTCCGTGCTGAGCGACCCCGACAAGAAGGCGAAATACGATCAGTTCGGTTTCGCCGGCGTGGACGGGGCGGGCGCCCAGGACTGGAGCCAGGGCTTCGGCAACCTGAACGACATCCTGAACAACCTCTTCGGAGGCGCGTTCGGCGGCTTCGGCGGTTTTGGCGGCTTCGGCGATTTCGGCTTCGGCGGCGGCCAGCAGGGCCCCCGTCAGCAGCGCGGCCGCGACATCCGCACCCGCGTCAAGTTGACGCTCGAGGAGATCGCGAGCGGCTGCGATAAAGAGGTCACGATCGAGCGCAACCGGCCCTGTCCGGACTGCGGCGGCCGTGGCGCCAAGAACGCCTCCGACGTGAAGACCTGCCCGACCTGTAAGGGCGCCGGCACCATCCAGACCTACGCCAATTCCCTCTTTGGCCGCGCCATCAATACCTCCGTCTGTCCGCACTGCAACGGCACCGGCAAGGTGGTTACGAACCCCTGCGGCCGCTGCAAGGGCACCGGCCTGGTCCGGGTCAAGGAGACCGTCAAGGTCCGCATCCCGGCGGGCGTAGAGGACGGCATGCAGCTGTCCCTGCGCGGGGAAGGCCACGCCGCGCCGAACAACGGCGTGAACGGCGACCTGCTTGTGATCGTGGAGGAGCAGCCGCACGCCCAGCTGAAGCGCGACGGCGCCAACCTCTTCTATACGCGCGTGATCAGCGTCGCCGACGCGATGCTGGGCTGCGAGATCCAGGTGCCGGGCATCGACGGCCCGGTGTCGCTCAAGCTGGACGCCGGCACGCAGTCCGGCACGGTCCAGCGCCTGCGCGGCAAGGGCCTGCCGTCCGTGAACGGTTACGGCCTGAGCAGCCGCGGCGACCTGTACGTGAAGATCCTGGTGTGGATCCCGCGCAAGCTGGGCCGCAGCGAGCGCGAGGCCATCGAGAAGATGCGCGACTCCGTCCGTCCGGATCCGAACCGCGACGACCGGGCGCTCTTCGAAAAAGAAAGTCAGTACTTCTAATGAAAATCGCCGGCCCGGCCGGCGATTTTCTATTTAAAGAACTTGTCGATGTCCTGGATGGTCTCCGGCAGCGCGAAGATCGCCACGCGGTCGTAGGGCTGGATGACCGTGTCGCCCACGGCGATGAAGGCCTCGCTGCCGCGGATCACACCGCCGATGATGGCGTTGCGCGGGAAGTCGATATCCTTGATCGGACCGGTGGTGATGGCCGAACCCGGCGCCACCGTGTACTCGATGACTTCCGCGTTGGTGCCGGTCATGTAGCGCACGACGCGCGCCTTGCCCGACAGGGTGAACTTGAAGATGCGGCCGGCGGTGATGAGTTTCTTGTTGATGACGTTGTCCACGCCCATCTCCTCCGCGATGTGGATGTACTCGATGTTCTCCACCTCGGCGATGGTGCGCGGCACGCCGAACTTCTTGGCCACCACGCAGGAGAGCACGTTGCTCTCGTCGTTGCCCGTCAGGGCGATGAAGGAGTCGTATTCCTGGATGCCTTCCTCGTAGAGAAAATCCGAATTGCGGCCGTCTCCGTGGACGATGCGCACGGTCTCGGGCAGCTTCTCGGAGAGCTCGATGCAGCGGTCCTTGTCGCCCTCGACCAGCTTGACCTTGAGGCCCGCGCGGGTCAGCGACCGGGCGAGCATCTCGCCGATGGGGCCGCCGCCCAGGATGAAGGCGCTGTCGATGGAGACGTTGGTCTTGCCGAAGTGGCGGTAGAGCGCTTCCACGCCTTCGCGCGTGGTGATCGTGAAGACGAGGTCGCCGTAGAGGAACTTCGTGTCCAGCTTGGGGATGATGGTCGTCTCGTCGCGCGAGATGGCGATGACGCGGAACTGCTGCAGCTCCTCGCTGGTGGTGTCCTTGATGAACTCCAGCAGCTTGAGGTCGAGGATGGGGGAGTCTTCGGTGAGCTTGAAGACGGCAATCTGGAGGCGTCCGCGGGCGAAGTCCATCGTCTCGGCGGTGGAGTTGTGCTTGAGGAAGGCCACGATTTCGTCGGCGGCGCTCTTCTCGGGGTAGAACATGAGCTCGATGCCCAATTCCTTGAAGATGAGCTTGTTCTCCGCGTTCAGGTAGTCTTCGTCGTTGACGCGCGCAATCACCTTGGCGGCGCCGAGCTGCTTGGCGAGCAGGGCGCCCACGATGTTGATCTCCTGGGCGGCCAGCGGGTAGACGGCGATGAACAAGTCGGCCTTCTCCACCGCGGCGGCGCGCAGGATTTCGATTGACGAGGGGTTGCCGAGGACCGTCTCGACGTCGGTGTAGGACGTCAGGGCGGCAATGCGCTCGGCGTTGTCGTCGATCACCGTGACTTCGTTCGCTTCGGCGCGAAGCATCTTCGCGAGATGGGAACCCACCTCACCGGCTCCCTCAATGACTACTTTCATAGCTTCTCACAAATTTAAAAATCTTCTCTCCCCGCAGCGCGGCCTGGACCAGGATGCACACATCCAGCAGTCCTTCCGGCTTGCCGGGAACACCAGACCCCGTTTTTGTGCCCGGGAGAGCATTTTTCGGGTTCCCGGGAACGCCAGGGGCTGTTTTTGTGCCCGGCGTGCGGAGCTGGCGGTATTCGCGGTGCGCGTCCCGGACGGCCCGGGCGTTTTGCGCCTTTCCGGACAACAAATATACGATTGCTGCGCAACAATCCAAAATCTTGCGCATGCGGATGCGCCCGCGCGCCCGCCGCGCCCCGAGGGTCGCGGGCAGGTTGTTCTCCAGCAGGAGCAGCCCGTTGCGGTAGTTGAGTTTCAGTTTGAACGGGGACGCGGGCGCGAGGGTGCCGCCGCCGAGGTGGTACACGCAGCTCTGCGGCACCACGCCCACGCGCCAGCCGGCGAGCCAGGCGCGCCAGCACCAGTC
>JAGCDF010000055.1 GCA_017651225.1 Bacteroidales bacterium | reverse complement strand
TCATCCCCCTCGCCTGCCTTAAACAATAGCGGGGACGCACCTTTTATATTTTTGTCCCCCGATGGCAAAAGCACGCCTACAAACGAGGACGCCTCAAGTATTTCGGGGACAGTAGGGGGACAAACGTGAAAAGGTCAAAAATGTAAAGCGCTTATTTATAATAAGTTATAGGTTTATACTATTTCCTGCATCGGAAAGTAGTTTATACCGCCCAACTATCTGATAATCAATGACACGCGCAAGATTTTATCCATTTTTGCACTACCACTGCACAACATATTATTATTGCATGCGAATAGAATGTCGATGAAACTCCGGTTAATGGTGTTTTCGGTTGTGCGCTCTTATGAGATTGCAGAAGGTTTCGTGAGAATACAGATTTGCTTATCTTAAGAATTCCGTCGGCGTCATCCCTGTGACCTTCTTGAATAGCCGGCTGAAATGGTGCGGATATTCAAATCCGAGCAAATCGGCAACTTCTCCGACGTTGAGCCCTTTCATCAGGAAGGTTTTGGCCTGGTCGATGACAAAGGTGTGAATGTAGCCGATGGCAGTACCTCCCGTGGACTGGTGGATCATGTCGCCGAAATATCGGGCGGAATAGGCCAGCTCTGATGCGCAGTAGGACACGGTAGGGATTCCCTTTTCATGCTGCAGACCTTTGGAGAAATAATCTACCAGCAAGCGGTGGAAGCGTTTGAGGATATCGCTTTCTCCGCTTTCTTTTTGGGTGAGCTGTCTTAGGTAGATGCGCTGGCAATAGGCCAGAATCAGTTTCAAGTAACTGATGAGGATGTTTCTGAGCGAGAGAGAATCCTGGTTTTCCTGCATTTCTTTTCGCATGGTCACCAAGAGCAGCGAAATACGTTCCCATTCCTTGGACTCCATCCTTAGCCAGTCGGTGTCAAAATAGGAGAAAAACGGGTTTTCTGGTATATACAGTTCCGGAGACCAGAGCAGCGCCCATCCGTTGATGTACAAGGGCGTGCCGTTGTCTTCTCCTCCGCCAATCTGTCCCGGTGCAACGGCAATGATGGAGCTGTCGCCGACCAGAATGGATTTTGTGCCATAAGACAGGTATTTAGGGAATTGCCGCTGAATAAACAGGCCATAGACGCTATAATTATTCAGGCTATTTCGGAATGGAGACACCTCGTCGTAACTGATGAGCGACAGTTGCGGATGTAGAATCGGAGCTCCTACGTATTCAGCATAGACATTGGGGTTATCGACCTTTAGAATCTTCTTCATAACCATGCAAAGATAGTAAAATCTGCGAAATTGGTATAAAATCAGCGAATATTTGTACAATAACCTGGAAACATCGCCGTACTTTTGCACCATGAAACAAAGCGTAATTATAGCCATTGCAGCTGTACTGTTGCTTGGCTGCAACCAGAATAAGAAAATGAACACCTTGACTCTTACCCAGGAATGGGACAAGACCTTCCCGAAATCCGAATTGGTCAATCACGGCAAAATCACCTTCCACAACCGTTTTGGCATTGAACTGGCCGCCGATATGTACGTTCCCAAAGAGATTCCCGGTCTCGCCGGGAATGACGCTGTAAAACTGCCCGCTATTGCCGTGAGCGGCCCCTTCGGCGCCGTGAAGGAGCAGACTGCCGGCATCTATGCTCAGCATATGGCAGAGAGAGGTTTCCTTACGATTGCCTTTGATCCCTCCTTTACCGGAGAATCCGGCGGTGAGCCCCGCAGAATGGCGTCACCTGACATCAATACGGAGGACTTCCTTGCGGCCGTGGATTTCCTTTCGACAAACGAGTTGGTGGATCCGGAGCGCATCGGCATCATCGGCATCTGCGGCTGGGGCGGCATGGCCATCAATGCAGCGGCGCTGGATCCCCGGATCAAGGCAACGGTTACTTCCACCATGTATGACATGTCCCGCGTGGCGCGTGAAGGCTACTTCGGCAGCACGGACAGCGAGGCTGCCCGCGACGCCCAGCGGCAGGCCTGGGCCTCACAGCGAACCGAAGACTATCGCACCGGTACCTACAAGCGGGCCGGCGGCGTGGTCGATCCACTTCCGGACGACGCCCCCTGGTTCGTCAAGGACTATCACGCCTATTACAAGACGCCCCGTGGCTACCACAAGCGCAGCGGCAACTCCAATGACGGTTGGAATGTCATCGGTACGATGTCTTTCATGAACCAGCCCTTGCTGGACATGGCGGGCGAAATCAAGACCCCCGTGCTCATTATCCACGGCGAGAAGGCCCACAGCCGCTATTTCAGCGAAGGCGCCTTCGCCAAACTGAAGGGCGACAACAAGGAGCTCCTCATCATCCCCGGGGCAGTGCATACCGACCTATATGATGATGTCGCAGGAGTTATTCCCTACGACAAGATGGAGTCCTTTTTCAAAGAGAACCTGAAGTAATGAAAGCCGCTATACTCACATTCTTGTCCTGCTTCATCCTGTCCTTGTCGGCTTGCGAAAAGATTCCTGTTCCACCGGAGCAGAAAGAGCCGCAAAAGGAGCAGAAGCAGCCCGAGGACAACGGGCAGCAGAACGGAAACGAGAACACGCAGACTATGACCATGGAAATCACTGCCGGGGGCAAGACCATCATAGCCACCCTGGCAGATAATGCCACCGCCAAGGCGTTGGCCGAAAAGCTGAAATCCGGATCTGTAACCGTAGAGATGAGAGCCAATGGTTTCGAGCATTACGGACCGCTCGGATTCTCGTTGGAAAGACACGATGAGCAGATTTCGGCAGTCTCCGGAGACATCATGCTCTACAATGGCAACAACATTTGTGTTTTCTACGGAAATAACAGTTGGTCTTATACCCCGCTGGGGAAAGTAGACGGAAAGACTGCGGACGAATTGAAGGCGTTCTTTGGCACCAGCACAGTTACTGTCACCTATTCTCTGAAGCAATAAAAAGTAATAGTTATTTCGACGAGCCTTCGTCATGGCTCGAACAGCGATATTCTCGCTGATAAGTTCGTTGAAGGGGCTCTGAGCGCGGGAAATAATGTTGAAAAGATTTCCCTCGCGGGCAAAGAAATCCAGTTCTGCAGGGGCTGTTTTGCCTGTCAGAAGCTGGGCCGCTGCGTCATCAAGGATGATGTGAACGACATTATGGCCATGGTGCCGATGAGTTCTTTTACACCGGCCAAGGCGGGATTCTCCGGCATCGCATCGGCGGCAAGTGTCAACTCCTTGCGTCAGCGCTTCAGATGCGGGAAATACATCTTCATCTGGCCGATATATTCCTCTTTCGTAATGGGCTGCGGCAGGCCCTTGTTCACCTCGTCCACAAACTGGGCGCAGTGCTCGATCATCTCTTCCATCGTGCATTCCTGCAGGAACTTGCCGTCCTTGTAGCAATACATGCAATAATCTTCGTTCTTGCTGCCATCGGCATTGGTGCCCAGCACCTCAGGGCTCAGCGGCATTCCGCAGCTCTGACAAAACTTCTGTTCCATGTTTGTATCCATATCATTCTGTCTGTAAAGTTAGCGATTCTTTTGTTCCGCATTCATGAATCTCCACGGAATCATGATGCGACAAAGAAAAAACATGATTTCAGCTTCAGTCCCATCTATTTTTGCTATAATTGCAGCACGAGAGGAAGAAAATGAATTGGAAGTCCTGGATACTATCCGTTATCACCGCAGTCGTCGCATGGGGCTGCGGGGAAAGAATCGATACCCTCAGAAGCGGAGACCTGGTCTTCGTCGGCATTCCGGCGGAATTTGACACGGACAGCGCCTCCATGGGCGCCGCCATTTCCGCGGCAACCGGAAAAGAAGGACAACTGAATATCACCCATGTGGCGATTGCAGAAGTCTCTGACGACGGTATCTGGATGATTGAGGCCACCCCGGAACGGGGTGTCGGGAGACATAGCCTGGATATATTTCTCAATGACAACAGGCTGGAGGACGGTTCCCTGCCGGTGTTTGTCGTAAAGCGGGTCAGGCATATCGACGCAGACGCCGCCGTGATGCGGGCCAAAGCCTATTACGGCAGGTCTTACGACTTTTGTTTCCTGCCGGAAAACGAAGAAATGTATTGCTCGGAACTCGTTCAGAAATGCTATCTGGACGCGAACGGAGAACCGGTATTTGAGAGTCAGCCCATGAATTTCCTGGCGGCGGACGGCACGATGCCCCCCTACTGGGAAGCGTTGTTCAAAGAATTGGGAATGCCCGTTCCCCAGGGTGTCCCCGGCACCAACCCGAGGCGGATGTCCGAATCCGACCGGCTCGAGACCGTTCCGGTTTCACTGACCCAGCTTGCATCCAGCCTGCCCGACCCTACACGGGAGGCCATCCAGCAGCAGATCAGGCAGTACCCCGAGACCCGGGTGCAGGACATCTACAAAAGCTTCTGCCAGGACTGTCTGGGCCCGGGGCACCTGATCCCCGATCCGGACGCCGCCAGGGCCTACTTGATGGAAGAACTGCAGGCCTATCGGGAAGATCTGGACAGTGGCCGGTATGAGATCCCGGCCGAGCGCTGCGTGAGCGTCGGCGATGCAAGGAATTATATCCGCGTGGATTTGTCCGTGGTCCTGGATTCACTGGTGGATGCCGAAACGCTGCTGGACGCTTTCGTCAGAAGCGCCAATGAGGGCAAAACCCTCTCCGAAGAAGCATGGAGGGCCAAATGGGCCTCCGTCGCCAACGTCATCCGCAAGGACTTCCCCGCCCTTCCGGACGCAGAGGCTGACCTGGCGGCCATCGATTCCCTCATGGCCGAAGGACACTACATTCTGCACCACAGTCCCATCTTCGAACAGACCTACCATCCTCACTACCGCATCGTGGCGCGGGACATCTTCGAGAAGGACCTGCAGAACAGACTTCCGGCGTCAAAATAAAACAACCTCGTAATCATGTTGCTGTTCGGCGTGCTGCCAGCCATCCCCGCGGCGCTGGTCGCCGGGGTGATCGTTTTCCTTTGAGTATTAAAATGCGTATATTTGAGCCATGGAATACCTGTCCAAACAGAAATACGACGAGATTACAGCCGAGTTGAAGCATCTGATCAACGAGGTGTACCCCAAGGTGCAGGATGAACTCGCGGAGGCCAGCGCCCAGGGGGACAGGAGCGACAATGCGGGCTACCGGGAGGCTCGGCGAATCCAGGCGAAGACCATCAGCCGGATCCGCTTCCTGCAGAAGGTCCTGGAACATTCCCGCGTGATCGACCCCGACGCCCTCCCCAAGGACAGGGTCAGCCTGCTGAGCAAGGTAGAATTCACGAACCTTACGACGAACAAACGCATGAAATTCGAGATCGTCAGCCCCCATGAGATGGACCTTGAGGCTGGCAAGATCTCGCTGAAATCCCCCATCGGCGCCGCCCTGATGGGCAAGAAGGTCGGCGAAATCGCCGAAGCTCACGTCCCCTCCGGCACCCTGCGCCTGCGAATCGACAGCATCACACTCGACTGAATAATGATGGAAACAGAAAGAATACGCCTGCGCCCCTGGCGCGAAGGCGACGCCGAAACGCTGTTCAAATGGGCTTCAGACCCGGAGTTAGGCCCCCGGGCCGGATGGCCGCCGCACAAAAGTGCGGAGGAAAGCCTTCAAATCATCCGCACCCTCTTCATGGGCGAAGGGATGTGGGCGGTCGAGTTGAAAGAGACGGGAGAGGCCATCGGCTGCGTGGGCTATCTGACAGCCGGGCAGTCCCACCTGGCAATAACAGAAAGCGAATGCGAAGTCGGATATTGGATCGCCCGTCCCTATTGGGGCCGGGGAATCTGCACCGAAGCGCTCCGCCTGGTCATGGATTTCTGCGTTCGCGAAAAAGGGTACAAAACCCTGTGGGGAACCTACTTCCCGTCCAATCCGGCCTCCGGCAAAGTAATGCAGAAATGCGGATTCCTTGACACCGGCCGCGAAGTGTTATGTCCCAACCTGGAGGTGGGTTCCGACAAACCGGTAAAGGTCTTGAAACGGGAGTTTAGCCCAGCGTAACGTCCAGCACCATCATCAGGGCAAAGCCGAGTGCAAAACCGATGGTGCCTATATTGGAGTGCTTGCCCTGGGAATAATCCGGGACCAGTTCCTCCACGACCACATACAGCATGGCGCCTGCGGCGAAGGCCAGCATGTACGGCATGATGCCGAGGATGGAGGTGGCCAGCAGCAGGACCAGCGCGCCGCCGATGGGTTCGACGATGCCGCTCAGCGCGCCTATGCCGAAGGCCTTCCAGCGGGAGTTGCCCGCGGCCCGCAGGGGCATGGAGATGATGGCCCCTTCGGGGACATTCTGGATCGCGATACCCAGCGACAACGCGAAGGCACCCGCCATGTTGAAATCGGCCGTCAACGCGCCGGCTATGGCAACGCCAACTGCCATTCCTTCAGGGAAGTTATGAATGGTCACCGCAAGCGCCAGTTTAGCTGTGCGAGACAGGCGACTCTGCGGGCCTTCCACGCTGCCGGACGGGTGGATGTGCGGGGTGATGTAGTCGATCAGCAGCAGGAATGCGAAGCCGGCCAGCAGGCCGATGACCGGCGGCACGACGGCCGAGGCCCCCTCTCCCATTTCGATGGCGGGAATGATCAGCGACCAAACGGACGCCGCCACCATGACGCCGGAGGCGAACCCCAGCAGCACCTTCTGCAGCAGCGCGGGCATGTCCCGCTTCATAAAGAACACGAATCCCGATCCCAGGGCCGTGCCCAGGAACGGAATCATCAATGCAGTGAATACCGGGCTCATCGTCTGTTCTCTTTTGACGCACAAAAATACTACTTCTCAGGCATTTATAAAATCACTATTTCTAGGGATTTATTGAGACGCCACATGCAGCACCAGATACTCCGACCGGGTGCCGATGCGGATTTTCGGTCCCCAGATGCCCAGACCGGAACTCACATAATACTGCGTGTTCCCACGCCGATGAAATCCCCAGGATTTCTCGTACATGGAATCCGTCAGCCAGTTCAGGGGCCACACCTGCCCCCGATGCGTATGTCCGCTGAACTGGAAGTCGATTCCAGCCGCTTCGGCCTCTTCCAGATGATAGGGCTGATGATCCAGCAGAATACTGAACCCAGGCAGGGAATCGGCCAGTTCCGAAAGCGGCTTCCTTCGGGGATTGCTCCTGTCGTCCCGTCCGATAATGGTTATCCCCTTCGACAGGACCACGGAATCCCGCAACAGGCCGATACCGGCATCTTTCAGGAAACGCTCCGCATCTCCCCTTCCGCCAATATACTCGTGGTTGCCCAGCACCGTGAAGGCCGGAGCCTCCAGGCGGTGGAATTCCTCCGCATAATTGCCTTCCGCGAGCGGCCTGAGCTGGATATCCATCAAATCGCCGCCGAACAGCACCAGGTCCGGTTTCTCGGCATTGATCAGGTTGATCCAGCGGGCCAGTTCGGCCTTTCGGTTGCTGTAGCCGATATGGAGGTCGCTGGCAAGGACAATGGTCAGGGGCTTCTCCAGTGCTTTCTCGGTCCGGATGGTCAGTTCTTCGCGGTATTTGTGTTTGTAATGAATGCCGCCGGCCGTCAGCACGACGGCAATCACACCCAGGATGCCTGCCATGGAAACGGCGTTGCCGACGAGCCAGTCTTTGGGAATGAGCCGGATCAGGACCCCGATATCGGCCAGGAGGAATGCAATCAACAGGTACAGGGAAGCGATCATCCAGGGATGTCCAACTTCATACAGCGCGGTGATGGTGGGGATGGACGCCTTGTCCCGGAGCAGCATGCTGGCGAAGGCGGCTGCCATCCAGAGTAAGAACAGCCCGCCGACCAGCAGTTTGGCCACCCAGCTCCCGGGCGTAATGCGCCAGAGGTGCCAGGTCACATACGCCACACCCAGCACGGTCCCTATTAGGATGACGATGATTCCAGTCCGCATTTCGGGACTACTTGTTCATTCCCTTGGTGCGCAGGCCTTCCGTGATTTGGGAATCGTCCGTGACCATCTTGGACAGGACCCAGTGGTAGTGAGGCGTACCGGAATCTCCCTGCTCGTCCACCAGCTGGCGGTCACCGCTCCAGAAACCGGCAAACTGGCCGAAGTCCAGCTCCACCGTGTAGGGTTTTACTGCCTGCTGCTCTTGCGCAGCTTCCTGGGCGGATGCGACTGAACCGGCAAAGGAAGAGGCCAGCACCATGGCGGCGAGACAAATGATGTACTTTCTCATGATTATTTGGTTTTGATGTTGTTTTTCTTGAGCCAGTGCTCCTTGAGCCACTCGCGCACCGGCAGGTCATAGGCCCGCAGGAGGCCCCAGGCCAGGATGATGGCCATGAAGACGACGCCCGCGCCCACGGCGACGTGCTGCCACAGCGGAGCGTCCTGGTGCTGCGCCACCCAGTCCATCTGCATGTAGATGAGCGGATAATGGGTGATGTAGATCGGATAGGAAATCTCTCCCAGCCATTTGCACACGGCCGTGCTCCGGGGATCGGTGGTCTTGGAGCCGGCGCCCGCCACTACGATGAGCGGGAACAGCAGCAGGATGCACAGGGCCTGGTAGCCGCCGTCCAGCACGCCCATCTTGCCGCCGAGGTTGGGCATGGCAAGCAGGACCAGAATGGCCAGGCCACACCACCAGAAGCCGCCGCGCAGGTGGATGGGGTTATCATTGACCCGGAGGATCCGGGAAATGAGCAAACCGCAGAGGAAAGGATACAGCAGGCGAGTAAAGCCGATATAGATCTGGTCCGGGGTCAGGCTCCAGCCGCCGATCACCGTGTAATGCGGTTCTTCAAAGAGTCCGAAAACGTTCCAGCCCAGCGTCACGTCCAGCGTACAGAAAGCGCAGCAAACGGCCAGCACCGCCAGGATAATGTTCGGCAAACGCCTGAGGATGAACGCATACAGGATATTGCCGATATACTCCAGCGTGAGCGTCCACACCGGACCGTTGAAGGAATTCAGCTCCCCCCAGCCACGGATGTCCAGACTGTTAGGGCAGGGCATGATCAGCAGACCCATCACCAGGCAGAGAAGGAACTTCCAGGCCTCCACCTGATGAGTCAGCGGGAAGGCGTTGCCGCTGAAGAAGAACAGCGCCGCGCCCACGAGCGTGCCCGCGATCACCATCGGATGCAGACGCGTCAGACGGCGCTTGAAGAAGCCCCAGGTGGTCATCTTGTCCCAACGGTCGTCGTAGGCATAGCCCACTACAAAACCGGAGAGCACAAAGAAGAAATCCACCGCCAGGTAGCCGTGGTTGATGATCTGGTACGCCGGGCCCTTGCTGTAGGTCTCGAAGATATGGAACAGCACCACCATCAGGGCGGCGATGCCGCGAAGCCCGTCCAGGATCTCGTAACGGGGCTTGGATGCCAGGTATACGTTTTCTTTCGCCATGCGGTTAAATCGGATTAGTCAAATACAAAGTTAACATTTTTGCCGAATTGGAAAAGGGCGGGCCTTACGCGAAAGTCTGGTTGAAGGAATTGTTCTCTTTCAGCAACTCTACGAATTCCCGGGCGGCTATTTTGTGATAGCAGCCTTTCAGGAAATGGTAGCAGCCGTCCATCCGCCCGTCGGGATGGGCGATGGGGACCGCCTCGAATCCCTGCACCTGGTGGATGGCTTCCTCCGACAGAATGGTCACCAGCGGGCTGCTGCCAACTAGATCCAGGAGCGAACGTACGCTGTTGATCTCCAGGCGAATATCCAATTTGACATTCTGCGCGAACAGAACGGCTTCGAGGGAATCTCGCGCCTGCAGGCCCTTGGCCGGCAGGGCCAGCGGGAAGCGGGAGAGGTCCTGGACGGACACTTCCCTCCCCACGCCCTTCAGCTCCCCGATGCGGCCGACCAGGCTGAGGCGGCTCTGGAACAGCAGGTGCGACTCAATGTGGTCGTCCCCCAGCGGCGACTTGTAGGTTAGCGCCACATCCAGCTGCCTGTCCAGCAGCATCTGCCGCAGTTCTTCCTGGGAGGTGATGACCAGATTCAGGCGGATGCGCGGGAACTTGGCGTAAAAGTCCAGCACCGTCTGCTTGAGCAGCGGGCCGAAGGAATATGTCGCGCCGACGCTGAGTGTCCCCACTTGCAGCGCCTTCACGTCCTGGATCCGTTCGGCCCCGGCCCGGGCCTCCTCCAGGACCTGCACGGCGCAGGGAAAAAACTGCTCGCCATAATCGCTGAGGGTCACGTGGCGCGTGTCCCGGGTCAGCAGTTCCACACCCAGCTCCTCTTCAAGTTTCTGGATCTGCTGGGAGATGGTGCTCTGCGTGATGAACAGCGACTTGGAGGCCAGGGAGAAACTGCCCAGGCGCCCGACTTCGACAAAATATTTCAACTGACGTAATTCCATATCTTTTACCTATTTACCCGCAAATATAGACATATTTATCGTTAATATCTATTGATTCTATCGAAATAAACCTTATTCATCTATAAAAACAAAATACATCCAGCCACTACCTTTGCAGCCAGATTGTAATCAAAACTTGATACCGTACCATGTTTAAGAATTTCCTCGGCTTCAATCTGGTTGAACAGATGCATAAGTTGCGTCACGACAAGAGGTTCAGCCCCAGCGCATTAAAGAGAAAGAACATCGGATTCCTCTTCGTTATCGCCATCGTACTCATCCTCTGGTTCATGCCAACCGAAAGCTTTGGAATTGACGGTCTTACCCAGGTGCAGCAGCGGATTATCGCTATCTTCGCGTATGCCACGCTCATGTGGGTGTTCGAGCTGGCTCCCGCCTGGGCCACTTCGGTGAGCATCATGGTTTTCCTCCTGCTGTTCACCTCCGATTCCGGCATCAAGTGGATCTGCAATCCGTCCGCCGTCGGACAGCTCCTCAGCCATAAGCAGGTGATGGCCAGTTTCGCCGACCCGGTGGTCATGCTCTTCATCGGCGGTTTCGTACTGGCCATCGCCACCACCAAAATAGGACTTGACGTTTACCTGGCCCGCGTGCTCCTGACTCCTTTCGGCAAGAAGAGTGAAAACATCCTGCTGGGCTTCATGCTCGTGACGGCCCTGTTCTCCATGTTCATCAGCAACACGGCCACCACGGCCATGATGCTCACCTTCCTGACCCCCGTATTCAAGCAGCTTCCGGAAGGCGGCAAGGGGCGTATCGCCATGGCCTTGAGCATCCCCATCGCCGCCAACCTGGGCGGCATGGGAACGCCCATCGGCACGCCGCCGAACACCATAGCCCTCAAGTACTTGAACGACCCTGAGGGCCTGAACCTTGGGATCGGCTTCGGCCAGTGGATGATCTTCATGGTGCCGTTTGTCATCATCATGATCCTGATTGCCTGGATGCTTCTGAAGAAGTTCTTCCCCTTCACCCAGAAGACCATCGAGCTGAAGATCGACGGCGAGATGAAGAAGGGCCACAAGAGCACGGTCGTCATCGTTACGATGGCCATCACCATCCTCCTCTGGATGATGGATTCCCTCACCGGCATCAACACCTATACGGTCGCTCTGATTCCCTTTGCGGTCTTTGCCATGGCCGGAATCATCTCCAAATACGATCTCGAAGAAATCAACTGGTCGGTCATCTGGATGGTGGCGGGCGGCTTCGCGCTGGGCTACGCCATGAACGGCTCCGGCCTGGCGGCCCTCGTGGTCCGCGCCATTCCCTTCGGTGACTTCTCGCCGCTGCTGATCGTCATCCTCTCCGGCCTGCTCTGCTACGGCCTCTCCAACCTGATTTCACACTCCGCCACGGCGGCCCTGCTGATGCCCATCCTGGTGGTGGTCTGCACGGCCATGGGTGACAAACTCGCGGCCATCGGCGGCACTTCCACCGTCCTGATCGGCGTGGCCATCGCTTCCAGCAGCGCCATGATCCTGCCCATCTCCACGCCGCCGAACGCCCTGGCTTACGCCACCAACCTCATCCAACAGAAAGACATGGCCCGCATGGGCATCATCATCGGCCTCATCAGCGTCGTGCTGGGCTACCTGGTCCTGTTCGCCGCCGGGTCGTTACATATCGTATAATCAAACAAATACCCTTCATGAATAAGAAACTGATCCTGATCGCCATCGCGTTGACCGCGATGGTTTCCTGCAAGGAGACGAAATCTCCCTTTACCCGCGACGTCGACAACTATGCAGTCGTAACCATCCAGGCTCCCGACCTGACCGGCATCACCGATAACGGCAAGGAAGTGCTGAACCTCTACCGCTTCGCTGCAGACGAGGTGGACGCCATCTACTGGGAGCAGTATTTCGGTGACAAGCAGGCGCTCCTGGACGGCATCACCGACCCGGTCCAGAAGACCTTCGCCGAGATTAACTACGGCCCCTGGGACCGCACCACCGGCAAATCCTTTGTCGAAGGATACGGCGACGCACTCCCCGGCGCAGGCTTCTATCCGGCGGACATGAGCCAGGCAGAGTTCGACGCCTGGAACAATCCCGACAAGAACAGCCCCTACACCCTCATCCGCCGCGCCGAAGACGGCTCCCTGAAGGCGGTCTGGTATCACGACGCCTACCGGGAGCACCTCGACAAGATCGGCGACTACCTGAAGGCCGCCGCCGACATCACCATCAAGCCCAGCGTGGCCAGGTACCTGCTGAGCAAGGCCGAGGCCCTCAAGACCGACAATTACTACGAGAGTTCCCTCGCCTGGCTGGACATGGACGACAGCAAGATGGACCTTGTCATCGGTCCCAACGAGGTGACGGACGACCAGCTGCTGGGCATCAAACGCTCTTACGAAGCCTATGTCCTGCTGAAGAACGAAGCCGAGACCCGGGAACTGATGCAGTATGTCTCCCGCATCGGCGAGTTCCAGGAGGACCTCCCCGGCGACCCGGCCTACAAGACCTTCCAGCCCGGCACCGGTTCCAACATCTTCTCCTGCGACGCCATCTACTATGCCGGCAAGGCCAACGCGGGCGTGAAAGTCATCGCGCTCAACCTGCCCTTCGACACGGACGTCCAGCGTGACCGCGGCACCCGCACCATCCTGCTGGAGAACATCATCCGGGCAAAGTACAACCACATCGTCGCGCCCAGCGGCGAGACGCTGCTGGAGGCCGATGCCGCCGAGCACCTGTCCTCGGACGCCTTTTTGTGGAATATCGCGTTCCGCGAAGTGGCGCACGGCCTGGGCGTGAAAGAGACCGTGAACGGCCAGGGCAGCGTGGAAGAGGCTCTTGGCAATGTTGCTCCCACCCTGGAGGAAGTGAAGGCCATCGCCGCCGGCGAGTTCCTCGTGTGCAAGCTCCAGGACCACTACGACATCCATCATCTCTTCACCAAGGAGGATGCCCTGACCACCTTCTTCGCCTCCATCCTCCGCTCCGAGCGCTTCGGCGAGAGCTCCGCGCTCGGCCGCGCCAACATCATCATCTACAACTATCTGGCGCAGGCCGGCGCTTTCCAGCGCAAGGCGTCCAACCAGTATGCGCTGAATCTGGAGAAGATGGAAACGGCGCTCTCCGAGCTGACCGCCCGGGTGCTTGAGATGCAGGCCACCGGCGACAAAGCGGCTGCCGAGGCGTTTGAAGCCCAGTACGCCAAGCGCAGCGCCGACTACGACGCCGACCGCCTGTTCCTGGGCCTGGAGAACATCCCCACAGACATACGTTTTAACTTCAAACGATAATTACTTCTTTATAATCAAAAAGTCCAGCACGGCTTCGTTGAAAGCCGCAGGTCGCTTGTTTGCGACAAAGTGATCGCCGTCCAGGATAACGAGCTGCGCGTTCGGGATGCTGGCGGCGATCAGCCGTGTGTGCTGTTCCTTGATCATGTCCCGGGTCCCGGCGACGACCAGCGTCGGCGCCTGGATCCCGGCGAGCTCCTCCGGCCGCACGGCCGGGTCGTTCACCATCAGCCCCAGCAGCTCCGCATGCTGGCGGGCTTCCGCGCTTCTGCGCGCGAACAGCTTCGCGAAACGGTAACCCAACTCGATGGGCAGCTGGACGCCGGGCTTCACGCCCCGGGCGTCCAGGTTGGCGCCGTATAAGATCAGGCGCATCACGCGACCGGGATGCTGCATCACGAAGATCATCGCGGTGTTGCCGCCGTCGGAGAATCCCAGCAAGTGCGCCCGCGCGATTTCATGCGCGTCCATGAACGCCAGCAGGTCGTCGGCGAACTGCCGGATCGTGAAGGGAGCCGTGCCCCGGGGCGTTTTCCCGTGCCCGCGGGTATCCAGCGCATAGACATGGAAATGGCGCGCGAACGCATCCAGCTGCCCGTTGAAGTAGCTGCTGTCCTCCCCGTTGCCATGCAACAGGATCAGCGGTACGCCGCTCCCCTTTTCTATATAATTAATATTAATATCCATATATATAGGGCAAAGGTAATCAATTTAATTGTATCAAAATAATTTTGTAATTCAATAGAATCTTTTGGAATTTAAAATTTTGTTTTTATATTTGCACCATGCGTATCTTCACAGAACAGCCTTTGAAGGAGTTTATCGGCGCGCACCCGGAGGCGAGAACCGCCCTCCAGGAGTGGGCCTCCGTCGTCAAGAAAAGCAACTGGACGAGCTTCGAGGACATGCAGGGCGACTTCGCCAACGTTAGCCGCCTCAGTGGAGATCAGTACAGCTTCGGGATTCTGGGCGGCGACTGTCAGCTCATCATCGCCGTCAAGTTCTCGATCCAACTAGTCAACATTACCAATCTTATCCATAATTAAAACCACAACACCATGAAAAAAGCCCTCATTCTCCTCGCCGCCCTCGCCCTGATGGCAGGCAGCGCATTCGCCCAGAACAAATCCGGAGCCCGCTACGCCCCCGGCCGCGAGAAGCTCGCGGAAGAGACCTTCAAGCAGCTCGTCGCCATCTCTTCCGGCTACGACCAGCTCAACCTGGCCACCGACCTGGCCGCCAGCCAGAAGGCCATCGAGGAGTATCCCGAACTGCGCGCCGCGATGCTCGAGAACTACATCTTCGCCTACTGCCACGTGGACGACTCCCTCAAGACCGCCGAGAACCTGCTGGTCAACAAACTGGACGGCATGAGCTTCTACACGGCCCGCTCCAACGAGAAGTGGAACGAGCTCGGCGAAGTCTACACCGCCAAGCGCCGCGAGATCCGCAGAGAGTACGCAGAAGAATAGTCATGACCAAGATCACGACCAGAGAGCAGTACGAGTGGGCCAAAGGACGGGTTGAAGAACTCTTCCCCACCGTCCGGGAGAACACCCCGAGCACGGATCCGGCGAGCATCGAGCTGGAGCTGCTTTCGAACCTGGTCGCCGACTATTCCGAAGAAGTCTTCGACATCGGCGAGCCCAGCCTGAAGGAAGTCCTCAAGCTCCGGATGCACGAGCTGGGGATCAGCCAGAAGGACCTGGCCAGCCTGTTGGAAATCAGCCCTTCGCGCGTCAACGATTTCTTCATGGGACGGGCGGAGCCCACCCTGAAGACAGCAAAGAAGATCTACCAGCGATTGCACATCTCACCGGCGATCATCCTCGGCAACTAGCCGAAAACGAGAACCCCGGCAGCCTGAAGGCCCGCCGGGGTTCTTTTCTTATGAAGCTGTCGCCGTCCGTTACAGCATCTCCTGGATGTCCTTCTCGAAGGATTCCGGCTCGGCCACGGGGGCGAAGCGCTTCACCACGCTGCCGTCGCGGTTGATGAGGAACTTGGTGAAGTTCCAGAGGATGTCACTGTCCTTCTTGGCGCTCTTGCTGAGGCCCTTGAGCATCGTGTGGGCGGCCTTTGCCTTCAAGCCCTTGTATTCCTCGGTCGGCGCGACGGACTTCAGATAGGTGAAGACCGGCGTCTCCTCGGGACCGTTCACGTCCACCTTCTTCATCAGCGGGAAAGTCACGCCGTGATTGAGACGGCAGAACTCCTCGATCTCTGCGTCAGAGCCGGGCTCCTGGTGGGCGAACTGGTCGCAGGGGAAGCCGATGATGACCAGACCCTGGTCCTTATACTTCTGATAGAGGGCCTCGAGGCCGTCGTACTGAGGGGTAAAACCACACTTGGAGGCGGTGTTGACGATGAGAAGAACCTTGCCTTCGAACTCCGCGAAGTCTAATTCCTGTCCCTTGTTGTTCAGGGCTTTGTAGTTGTAAATCTTGTCCATATCTTTTTGTTTTATATCGTTCACGATGCAAATATACGACAATAAATTTATATCGCAAGCGATATTTCAGAAAATCATCATAAATAATGATATACCCTTCGAATTTGTATGATCTTTTGTATTATCTTTGCCGACGCAAAAAAGTAGTGTAAATGAATTTCAACGGCATTCTCGTCGGAGCAGCAGTCTTCCTGTGCATAGGCATCTGCCATCCCCTGGTCATCAAAATGGAGTATCATTGGGGGAAGCAGAGCTGGTGGATCTGGCTGGCGGCCGGACTGGTCTTCTGCGCGCTCTCCCTCTTTATTCGGAACGACACCCTTTCCATCATCATCGGCGGCTTTGCATTCTGCTGCCTGTGGGGCATCGGCGAGATGTTCATGCAGGAAAAGCGGGTGCTGCGCGGCTGGTTCCCCGAGAATCCCAAGCGGCACGCCTACTACGAAGCACGCCGCAAGGCTCTCTCCCAGTCTAAATAAGTCCTAGCGGACGGGCTTGATATTCAGGTTCACCCCGAGCACCTCCTCGGCGTCCACGATCGTCCAGCTGCTGCCGGGATACATACCGACCGTGCGCTCGGTATCGTAACCCATCTTCTTCAGTTCGCGGATCACCTCGTCGCGGGCATCCCCCACTTCGAAGCCCAGGTGGTGCACGCCGTAACCGTGCTTGTCCTGGAACTCGCGGAAGGTGCTGGGTGCGCCGTCCACCTGGTGAAGCTCCAGCAGCCAGTTGCCCATGTTGATGACGCACATCTGCAGGTCGCAGGGCTTATCATCCTGGCCACGATAGGTATAAGGATACTCGGGATTGCTCTCCAGATGATTCACCCAGATTTCCGGCTCAGGGACGTTCAGCAGGGTGGCCCAGGCCTTGGCGGCCCGCTGGATGTCGTCCACCACGATGGTCACCTGGATGAACTGGTCCTTGTTCAGCAGCCCCGGCTGTTCGGCCAGATAACCTTTCATCTTTTCAATGCCGTACTTGGCCACTTCGAGATCCTCCTCGGAGAGCGCTCCGCTGAAGGCGAAGGCCAGCTTGTAGCCCTCGAACTCGTCATAGGCGCCGCCGACAAAGCCGAGCTCGCCCAACATCTTCTGGTGGTCGGGCGCCCCGCTGTCGGCCCCGGTGGCGATTACCTCGCCGCATTTGGACCAGGCGATGGCTACGAGGTTCCAGCCCTCTTTCCGGTTGCAGGCCGGTCCGACGACCTTCATTTCGCCCAGCCAGTCGTCCGTCTCGCCGGGACGCAGGACCGTGGCGGTCGCCACGCCCTGGATCCCCATTTCGATGGCCTTGGATTCCATATCCTCCAGGGCCTTCACGATCTTTTCTCTTAATTGATTATTCGTCATATCGCTACGGTTATTCGTTAAAGTGGCTTTGTTGTTGGCGCAACCCACAATGCAAAGGATGGCCAGTGCGGTTAGTAACTTCTTCATGGATACGAAGATAGTAAATAAAATGCAATTAGTAAATCTTTTCTATCTTTGCACCTCCGCTCAGCAACAAATGGACAAGCCAAAGAATCACAAAGCACACTGGAGCCCGGATGCGGACTTCTCCTCCTCGCCGTTCTACATCCGGCGGATGGACACCTCCAGCTACATCAAGCCGGCCGGCGCCCCCGTCGCCCGGCTGCCGCTCATCGGATTCATCTTCATCACGTCGGGCGAGGTGCTCGCCGACGTGGAAGGCACGCCCTACCTCTGCCAGCCAGGGCAGATCCTGCTGATTCCCCAGAACTGCCCCTTCGCGATCCGCTACTACCGCGACGCCGTCGGATACACCGGCGGGTTCACCCCTGCCATCCTGCTGGACACCCGGCCGATGCGTTACCTCTCGGCGCCCATCCACCAGGGCTTCTGGTTTGACGAAGGCGCCTTTATGACCGAGCTCTTCAACATGCTCGCCATCGCTTTCGAGAAAAACGACCGGGCCTTTGTCGAGAAGGGACTGGACCTGCTCCTTTCGCGTCTCCGTCCGAATATGCCCGAGGCGATTCCAGCCGCCGTCAGCGCCTTCCTGGAGTCCGTATTCGACCCCGACAGGATGCCCGGCACCATCGCCACCTACGCGGCTGCCTCCGGCATCAGCGAGAATTATCTGAGCCGCCTGGTCAAGAAGAGCACCGGGCGCAGCGTCGGCGCCTGGATCGACATCGTACGCATCCAGCGATCCAAGCATCTGCTGTCCACGAGCACGCTGTCCGTCATCGACATTGCCGCCGCCGTGGGGATAGAAGATCAGTCCTATTTTTCGCGCCTGTTCAAGAAAGAGACGGGCATGACGCCTTCTTCCTTCCGGAAAAAGATGCAAGGATAATCCTAATTCAGGCACAATCCGTTCTAAAATATTCGCGCAGGATTGCGGAAATTTGCATCCGCAATGTTGACAGCTATTTTCATTTCCCTGCTCTCTGCGGCATCTCCGGTCTGCGACACGCTCCTGCAGGCAGCTACGGTCACCGCCCTGAAAGAATCCGTGTCCGTGGACAGGCTTCCCTCGCCCGTCACGGTGCTGCGCGAAGATGCCCTGCAGAGCAGCAACACCTACCGTCACACCCGCCTTTCCGGACAGGTTCCCGGCCTCTATATTCCCGAATACGGCGCCTCGCTCACTTCCACCATTTACATGCGCGGACTGGGCTCCCGGATGGAAAACCCCGTGATGGGGCTCTATCTGGACGGCATCCCGGTGCTGGACAAGAATGCCTATGACTTCGACTGGGAAGGCGTCCGCAGCGCAACGGTGCTGCGGGGGCCGCAAGGCACGCTCTACGGCCGGAACGCCCTGGGCGGCGTACTCGCCCTGCAGTCCGTCTCCCCCACCGACGGCATGCGGCGGGGGTTCCACCTCGAATACGGCAGCGCAAACTCCGTGCGCGTGGGCGGCATCTACACCCTCGGCAACCATGTCCTGACGGCACAGTACCGGCACGGCGACGGCTTCTTCCGCAATGAATACAAGGGCACGAACTGCGACCCCTACGACGGCCTGTCGCTCCACTGGAAGTGGGAGCGCAACGTCTCCGAGCGGCTTTTCATGGGCAACACGCTCTGGGCCAGCCTCTCCCGGGAGGGCGGCTTCGCCTACGGCCGCTGGCTGGACGGCGTTCAGCTGCCCGTCTCGTACAATGACGAAGGCAGCTACGCCCGCGCATCCGTCGTCGAAGGGCTCTATGCCCGGCTGCGGACGGACGCCTTCACGGCCGACGCCGCGGCTTCCCTCCAGTTCCTGGCGGACGACATGCACATGGACCAGGACTACACGCCCGACTCCGTCTTCACCCTGCAGCAGCGCCAGCACAGCGGCGCGGGCACCCTGGAGCTGCGCATTTCCCGCACGGACGCCGACGCGGCCTGGCAGCCCAAGACCGGCATCTTCGCCCTGTACAAACTGAATCACCTGGCGGCACCCGTCAACTTCAAGCGGGACGGCATCGAAAGGCTCATCCTGAACAACGCCAACGCGCATATTCCCGCCGATATCGGTTACCTGGTCATTCCGGACAGCGAGTTCCCCGTCAACTCCGATTTCCTCATCCAAACCTGGAACGCGGCGCTCTTCCACGAGTCGGTCCTGACGGTCGGCCGGTGGCAGTTCACGGCCGGCCTGCGCCTGGACTACGAAGGCGCCCGGATGGATTTCGACTGCCTGGCGAGCCTGCACTACCGCTTCGTGCCGACCATGGCGGCGGACAAACCCTTCTCCGTGCCCTACCGGGGGCACCAGAACCACGGATGCCTGGAACTGCTGCCCAAACTGGCGGCCCTGTACCGGCCGACGGACAACTGGACGCTCTACGCGACCGTCGCGAAAGGTTATCGCGCCGGCGGTTTCAATACGCAGATCTTCTCCGACATCCTCCAGAACCTGACGATGAACGGGATGATGAAGGACCTGGGCGTTTACCTGGACCGCCCCATCGTCTCCGTCTCGGCCGAGAACACGGAATACGACCCGGAGACCGCCTGGAACTTCGAGGCCGGGGTCCGGCTGCGCCGGGGAGACCTGCGCGCGGAGCTCTCCGCCTACTACATCGCCGTCAGCCATCAGCAGCTGACCGTTTTCCCGCCGGGCCTGTCCACGGGAAGGATGATGACGAACGCCGGCCGCAGCCGGAGCATCGGCGCGGAAGCGGAGCTGGACTGGACGCCCGGCGACTTCCGCTTGCACCTGTCCTGGTCCTGGTGCGACAGCCGTTTCGTCAGCTACGACGACGGCAATCACGACTACGCCGGCCGCTTCGTCCCCTATGTCCCCCGCCATACCTTGTATGTGAATGTCGGCTACAGCTTCCGCTGGGGCAGCCGCCGCGTGGACCTGGACCTCTCCGCCCGGGGCGCCGGTTCCTTCTACTGGAACGAGGAGAACACCCTCCGGGAGCCCTTCCGGCTCCGCCCCGACGCACGGGTGGCGCTCGTCTTCCCCCGCTGGGAGATCTACGTGCGCGCCGAGAACCTGACGCAGACCCCCGGGCACAGCTTCTACTTCAAATCGGTGGGGAACGAGTTCTTCGCCGACGTCAAGCCGCGCACCATCCTGACTGGAATATCCATTAAACTTTAGAATAGAAATGAAAACAAAAATGTTTTTCGCGGCCCTTGCGGCCCTGACGCTGATCGGCTGCGGCAAAGTCGAGCCTGAAACTCCGATCGTCCCTGAAAAGTCCGACTACAAAGGCACGGTGACCGTCCAGTACCAGGGAGAGCCCTTCAACAACGAGAACATCCAGGTCAACTTCACCCCCGCCGAGGATGGCAAGACGGCCTCCATCGTCATCTACCAGATCCGTTTCGTGCCCCAGATGCCTGTGACCATCGACGTGACCATCCCGAACATCGCCGTCCAGAGCACGACGGAGAAGATCCTGCTTTCTTGCGAAAAGACGATTCCGCTTGCGATGGGCGGGGAATACCCCCGGTACACCGTGACCAACCTGGAAGGGGAAATCGTCGGCAAGGAACTGGTATTTTCCCTAAACTTCGGCGACTCCCCCACCTCCTTCCGGGGCCAGCTGCAGCTGTAAGCCGGGACACCGCCTTTTGACAGGCGTTTCATAATCGTATAAAGATACGTCAGCGCAATGATTGTTTCTCCGAAATAATATAGATTTGCGCTGACATCTTTATTTATGCGCTTTATGAAGAGAAGATTCCTGCTCATTGCGGCCCTTGCGGCCATCCTCGTTTCCTGCGGGACCATCCAGCCGGTCAAGCCGACCGCCGTCGAAAAATGTGATATCGAGAATGTCGGAACCCGGAAATTCCTGGAGGAAGTGGACTACGCGGCCGACACGGCCTACATCCTCTCCTTCGCCCGGGAATACATGCAGGAATACGGCGCCAACGACAAGCCGCTTCCCGTCAGGATCGCCTGGACGGGCGAAGCCGCCCAACTCTTCATCTCCACCGACGCACGTTTCAAGGGTGCGGTCGGACAGCCTGTCTCCGACTCCCCCGCCGAAGTCTTCAACCTCATTCCCGACATGGACTATTATTATAAAGTGCTTGACCGGAGCGGGAAAGTGCTCAAGACGGGCTGCGTCCGCCCCGTGGGCCCGCTGCGCTGGATCAACGGTATCGCGGAGAACGTGCGCGACCTGGGCGGCTGGCAGGCGGCCGGCGGACACATCGCCTACGGCAAACTCTACCGGGGCGCCCGGCTCTCCTCCCGCATGCCGCAGAGCGGCCGGGATATCTTCCTGAAGGATCTCGGCATCGCCCTCGACCTCGACCTGCGCGGCATCAAAGAGAGCGAAGCGCACGTCGGCGCGGTCATCGAAGGCGCCGACTACCTCAAGTTCCCGGTCGAGAAGAACCTGGGCCGCGGCACCGGTAACACCCAGGAGCTCTACCAGCAGGCCATCCGCGCCATCCTCGGCTACCTGAGCGAGGGCAAAGCCGTCTATTTCCACTGTGCGGGCGGCGCCGACCGGACCGGCTCGCTGGCCTTCCTGATTGAGGCCCTGGTGGGCGTGTCGGAAAGCGACCTGTCGAAGGATTATGAACTGACGACCTTCGCCAAGACGAACAAGCGGCTGCGCAATTTCCGCGCAACGGAGAAGGAAACGCACATCCTCTACGAGCTCATCACCTACCTGCGCAAGTTCGGCGATCCCAAGACCATGAGTATCAACGAGCTGACCTACAACTGGGCCACCACGCGCCACGCCGACAACGTCGACCCCCTCTCCCCGGAGGAAATCGAGCTCCTGCGTAAATATTTAATCGTCAAAGACTAACGCTGCTCGCAGAAGCGGCAGTAGTCGGCATAGACCTCGCGGACGACGTCATCCCAGTTGAGATACAGGTCGCGGCGGGCGGCGGCGCTGACGCGCCCGTACAGCTCCGGATCGGCCATGATGTCCAGGATGGTGCGCGCGTAGTTCTCCTCGCCCGGTGCCGACACGAAGCCGTTCACGCCCGGCGTGACGGTCGCCGCCGTCTTCGCGCCCTCGAGGAACACCGTGGGCGTACCCTGGCAGGCCGCCTCGATCTGAACCAGCGAATTGGCGTCGTACAGCGAGGGGAAGAGGAACAGCTTCGCCCGGGAGAACAGGTTCTCGAGCATCTCCTTGCCGTTGATCAGGCCGCACATCACCACCTCCTGTTCCAGGCCGAGCTCCCGCACCAGGGCGGCCAGTGCCTCCTCATCCTGCCCCTTGCCGGCAAAGAGCATGCGGAAGTTCTTGAGGCCCATCTCCTTGGCCTTCGCAAGCGCACGGACCGTGAAATCGATATTCTTGATGAAATTGATGCGACCCACGAAGAGGAAGACCGTCGCATCGGCTGGAACGCCGTAGGTCTCGTTGACAATGCGCGCGGCTTCGGCGGGATCGGCCACGGGCTTGTGGTCCGTGGCGTTCAGGCGCACCTTGCAGGGTGCCGTCAGGCCGTATTCTTTTTCGTATAATTCCTTGATGCCGCCGTTCACCGCCCAGCACTCGTCGCAGGCGTTGAACACGCGCATGATGGCGTCCATGGCCACATTGACGGAGAAATCAAAATGGAGCGGCTTCTCGAAATCCTGCTTGTACTGGCTATGGAGCGTGGCCACGACGGGCAGTTTGTTCATCTTGGCATGCAGCAGGCCCGCCAGGCCGACGGCGAAAGGCGAATGAATATGCACGATGTCGATTTTGCTCCGCAGGAGCTTGGTTTCGAATACCGGATCCAGGGAGGCCGTAGGTATGTCGTAATCGTTTCCGAGCAAGGGCACCGATCCGCAACGTACGATCTCGTACGGCATCTTCTTGTCTTCTTCCTTGCTGTAGCCCCGAGTCTCCGGGCAGAACACCACCACGTCACAGTATTGCGTCAGGCGGCGCGCGTAATTGTCCACCACCTTGATGACACCGTCCACCATCGGGTACCAGGTGTCAATGAAAAGTCCGACTTTCTTCATAGTTATACAAAGATACAAAAATAGTCGCGGAAAGAAAAAAGGAGGCCCGGAACCAACCGGGCCCCCACCAACAATAATAAATACTACTAACCCAACTCGGCACGGGCGATCGCATCCTTGTAGTACTTCTGGTCCACGAAGACGTCTTCCTTGTACGGATTGATGTGACGTTTCTTCGCCTGGGCGCAGATGTAGCCGATCACAACGATGTTGATGACCAGGGCGGCGGCGCTGATGACCGTCATCATCGTCGGATTGGCGGCCACGACGGAAGGATCAACCGTGGTGCCCACGACAGCTGCTTCACCGCCGGCGGCCTCGTAAAGCTTCTCAATGGTACCGACTCCCTCCGGATAAAGGACGGGAAGCGTGGCCCACGGGTACCACTGCTGGCCGTTCTTGAAGGTCTCCTGGAAGAGCGGGAACACCTGGGCGAACATGCACCAGATGGCCAGGGTGTTGGCGCGGTTCTGGATCCAGCCGCCGCGGTTCCACAGGAGGGCGGCGATTGTCGGAGCCGCCAGCAGGGCGACACCGCAGTACCAGCTGTGCGTCGGGAGGCAGTTGTAGGTGTAGGCGAAGTTCCACACGTCATAGGCCAGGATGTAAACCCAGGTCATGTCGGCCCAGATCATATCCTTCTTGTCCTTGGAAGGATACACGTTCCACCAGGCGGTCATACAGAAGATGTTGATCAGACCGGCCACGCCGTTCATCACGTTGTGCCAGCCGCCGTACTGCCAGACGCCTTCGGAAGTCAGCCACCACTTGTTCCATCCCATGGCCGCACTTTCAAAGTCGGATGCGCAGGCGATGAGGATGTTGATGCCCACGATGATGAACGGGAAAGGCTTGAACCAGTGCTTGGCACCGATGCCCCACTTGTACTTGATCATCATGAAGCCGATACACCCGGCCGTGGCGGCGTAAAGCTTGGCGTAGTGGAACCAACCCTGCATGTAGATATGCGTCTGGTTCTCCAGCGCCCACTGGGCACCGTTGCGCACACCGAGCCAGATGGCCAGGAAGTAGACGGTCAGGGCCACCGGGACCACCAGGAAAGTAAAGATACCGCCGAACTTGGTGCGACGGGCGAATTCATTGAGGAGAATGAGGCCCAACAGGACCACGATCAGCATTCCCCACTGGGCAAACGCATTTGCCCCATAAACTTCGAAAAACATGGTTTAGTGTTATTTGGTAGATAATTTGGGTTCTTTCTTCCGGACCTTGACCAGCGCGTAGACCAGCCATACCAGCGTGATTGCCAGCGACATGGGTACGCCCACCTTGAGCATTTCCAAAGGTGTCCAGGCGAACAGTTCGCCATTGATGGCATGATCCACGATGAGCATCACGGTGCCGCCCCAGAGCATCTTCTCCAGAGCGGGCAGCTCCTGCAGGAGCGGGCTGGAAGACCGCAGGGCGCGCTTGCAGCACGCACTGACGATGGCTGCTTCCACCAGCGGAACGACATAACAAGACATAATTGACTGTTGTTTATTGGTTCATTACTTCTATTTCCTTGATTTCGACCTCATTGCCACGAAGCAGATAGGTCTTGCCGCTCTGGCAGTGCGGACAGGTCTTTCCGAAGCGGACCGTCTCATACTCCGTCCGACAGTCCTCGCAGTACGACACGGCCGGAATGGGATGGATCTTCAGCTCACAGCCCCGCAGCACCGCCTCCTTGTCCGCCGCCCAGCGCCAGCAGTCCGTCAGGTACTCCGGCACCACCGTCGACACTTCCCCGATATTCATCACCACCGCCGACACCTTCTGCACACCATTCGCCTCGGCCGCCTCCTTGACGTCCTTGATAATATAAAACACTATCCCTAATTCGTGCATCAGGACTTCTTCTTAAACAGGATTTTACCAGTTCGTTTGATCATGTAAGGGAGAATGCCGGAGAACTTGTCCTCAGAGGTGACGAAGTGGCTCGCCTCGGGATGCACGCGGTACAGGTGGATGGCGTCGAAGCCGCACTTGGTCGTGCAGATGCCGCAGCCGATGCAGCGGTTCTCGTCGACGACGGAAGCGCCACAGCTGAGGCAGCGGGCGGTCTCCTTCTTCACCTGCTCCTCCGACAGCGTCCCGTGGTACTCACGGAAATTGTCCTTGTTCGGCACCACGCCGGGATCCTGGCGGGAGCCGTTGTCATAGCTCTCCACCACGATATCCTGCTTGTCCAGCTCGATGAAATCGCGCCGGTTGCGGCCGATGGTCAGGTGGCCGTGCTGCACATAGCGGTGCAGGCTCTCGGCCGCCTCCTTGCCGGCCGCAATCGCGTCAATGGCGAACTTCGGACCGGTAAAGCAGTCGCCGCCCACGAAGATGTCGGGCTCGGCCGTCTGATAGGTCAGCTTGTCCGCCACCGGATACACCCCGCGGAAGAACTCCACCTTCGTATCCTTGAGCAGATCCTTCAGGATGACGGTCTGGCCGATCGCGAAAATGACCAGGTCAGCCTCCAGGGTGATCAGCTGATTCTCATCGTATTCCGGTGCGAACTTATGCTCGGCGTTGAAGACGGAAGTGCACTTCTTGAAAACGATGCCGCTCACCTTCCCCTCGCCCAGAACCTCCTTCGGGCCCCAGCCGGGATTGAGGACGACGCCGTCCTCGCGGGCCTCGGCGCGCTCCTCCAGCGAAGCGGGCATGATGTCCTCGGTCTCGAGCGAAAGCATCGTGACCTCGGACGCCCCGCTGCGCTTCGCCACGCGCGCCGCGTCGATCGCCACGTTGCCGCCGCCCACCACGACGACCTTCCCGGCGACCTTCACCTGGCCGCAGTTGGCGTCATGCAGGAAATCGATGGCCGTCGTCGTGCCGGGAAGTGTCTCGCCGGGAATGCCCGGCAGACGGCCGCCCTGGCAGCCGATGGCCACGTAGAAGGCCTCGTAGCCCTGTTCGCGCAGCTGCGCGATGGTAACATCCTTGCCCACTTCCACGCCCGTGCGCACCTCGACGCCGATTTCCTTCATGATGTCGATCTCGGCGGCGATGACGTCTTTCTCCAGTTTGTAGGACGGGATGCCGTAGCGGAGCATGCCGCCCGGCTCAGGATTCTTTTCGAACACAGTCGGCCGGTAGCCCATCGTGGCCAGGTAGTTGGCGCAGCTCATGCCGGCCGGGCCGCCGCCGATAATGGCGATCTTCTGCGGCCAGCGCTCCTCCACGTTGGAGCAGATGTTGACCTCCGGCACGAAACGCGTTTCGGCGTGCAGGTCACGCTCGGCGAGGAACTTCTTCACGGCATCGATCGCGACCGGACGGTCGATCGTCCCGCGCGTGCAGGCGTCTTCGCAACGGCGGTTGCAGATGCGGCCGCACACGGCCGGGAAGGGGTTCTCGCGCTTGATCAGCTCCAGCGCCTCGGTATACTTGCCCTCGGCGGCCTTCTTCAGGTAGCCCTGCACGGCGATGTGCGCCGGACACGCGGTCTTGCAGGGCGACGTGCCCGTCGGATAGCAATTGATGCGGTTGCGGTCGCGGTAGTCCTCGTTCCATTTGTGGGGGCCCCATTTCGCGGCGTCCGGCAGCTCCTGCTTGGGATAGGTCTGCTCCCCGTGCTTCGTGCACAGTTTCTGCCCCAGCTTCACGGCGCCGGCCGGGCAGTATTCCACGCAACGGCCGCAGGCGACGCAGTTTTTCGGATCCACCTTCGCCACGTAGGCGCTGCGGGACATGTTGGGCGTATTGAAAAGCTGCGACGTGCGCAACGCATTGCAGATCTTAACGTTGCAATTACAGATGGCGAAGATCTTTCCTTCGCCGTCGATGTTGGTGATCTGGTGCACGAAACCGTGGTCCTCGGCCTTCTTGAGAATAGCCATCGCCTCGTCGTAGGTGATGTCGTGGCCGCGGCCCGTCTCGCGCAGGTAGTCGGCCATGTCGCCGACGCCGATGCACCAGTCACGGTAGTCGTCGGCACAGCCCTCATCCAGCTTCTTGCGGCCGTAACGGCAGGAGCAGATGCCCACGCCGATGTGCCCCTCGTATTTCTTCAGCCAGTAGGAAATGTGTTCGATGCTGACGGACTGGTTCTCCATGCTGATGGCTTTCTCCACGGGGATCACGTGCATACCGATGCCCGAGCCGCCCATCGGAACCATGGGCGTGATCTTCTCCAGCGGCAGGAAGGTCATGCGCTCGAAGAACATCGCCAGCTCCGGATGTTTGTCCATCAGTTCCGTATTCATGTTCGTATACTCGGCGCTGCCGGGCACGAACATGGGTACCCAGTAGATGCGGTCCTCCCGCCGGTAGGTCGTGCCGGGCACGGGGCCGTCGTCGGTGTACTTGTCGCCGTAGTCGTACTCCAGCAGGCCGAAATAGGCCAGCTTGTCCAGCAGCTCGTCGAAGGAGCCGTCGTCCGGGGTGTAGTGCTTCTCCGCGTTCCACGCGTGCAGAAGCGCATACGGACGGTGCTCACGCACCTTGAAGAAGTTGGGCGGGAGCATGTCCAGGAGCAAGTCCAGCGCGGCTTCGCGCGTCACGGGATCCATCTCATCTTCGAAAATGCACGCCAGGCCCCAGTATTCCGGAGCGTCGGAGGTCATCTTGATCTTGCCGGGCACCCGGTCGGTGACGTGCCGGACGAACTTCAACAGTTTCGGATTCGGATTCGGATCCCCCTTGTGCTTGGGGACGAACTTGGTGGACATTTCAGGCATAAATCTCGGTTTTCAGTCAGTTAGTTAGTTTTCCAGGCAGCCACCTGCTCCAGCAGCCACGCCGCAAAGGCGTCCACGCCCTCCCCCGTCTTGGCGCAGATGGGAATGACGCGCGCCTTGGGGTTGCGCATGCGGACATGCTCCCGGCAACGGTCCAGGTCGAAGTCGAAATACGGCAGGACGTCCGTTTTGTTGACGAGGACGAGGTCGCAGACGGAGAACATCAGCGGATACTTGAGCGGTTTGTCGTCGCCTTCCGGCACGGAGAGGATCATGGCGTTGCAGACGGCGCCCGTGTCGAACTCGGCCGGGCAGACCAGGTTGCCCACGTTCTCCAGGATAACCAGGTCCGCGCCGCCGGGCGCAAGGTTCTCGAGCCCCTGGCGCGTCATGCCGGCGTCCAGGTGGCACATGCCGCCCGTGTGGAGCTGGATGGATTCAATCCCGGTGGCCTGCTTGATCTTGACGGCATCGACATCCGAGTCGATGTCGGCCTCCATCACGGCCACGCGGATCTTGTCCTTGATGAGGTTGATGGTCCGGATCAGCGTGGTGGTCTTGCCGCTGCCGGGCGAGGACATCAGGTTCAGCAGATAGACGCCCCGGGCCTTCAGCTCCTGCCGGAGCACGTCAGCCGCAGCGTCGTTATCTGCATAGACGCTCTTCTTGATCTCAATAATTTTGACTTCGTCCATGGGGTAGGAACGCGACAAAAACGCTTGGTTATGTGTAATTAATTACAATGGTTGTGCAAGTTAAGAATTTTTGTTGATATTCCGCAGATTTTGCGTAATTTTGTAACCCGTAGTGTAATAAATGTCTTTTATGAAATACGGGTACGACAACGAGAAATATCTCAAAATCCAATCAGAGCACATCAAGGAGCGCATTGCCAAATTCGGCAATAAACTGTACATGGAGTTCGGCGGCAAGCTGTTCGACGATTACCACGCCAGCCGCGTGCTTCCGGGCTTTGAGCCGGACAGCAAATTCAAAATGCTCTATCAGCTGAAGGACGATCTGGAGATCGTGATCGTGATCAGCGCCGTGGATATCGAGAAGAACAAGATCCGCAACGACCTGGGCATCACCTACGACATGGACGTGCTGCGCCTGCGCGACGAGTTCATGGACCGTGGCTTCAGCGTGAACAGCGTCGTCGTCACCCACTACAACGGCCAGGGCAGCGCCGACGCCTACCGCAAGCGCCTCGAGCGCATGGGCATCAAGGTCTACTATCATTATACGATTGAAGGCTACCCCAACAACGTGGCCCTGATCGACTCCGACGAGGGTTTCGGCAAGAACGACTACATCGAGACCAGCAAGCCTCTCGTGGTCGTGACCGCCCCCGGTCCGGGCAGCGGCAAGATGGCTGTCTGCCTGAGCCAGCTCTACCAGGAGAACAAGCGCGGCACCAAGGCCGGTTACGCCAAATTCGAGACCTTCCCGGTCTGGAGCCTGCCCCTGAACCATCCCGTCAACATCGCCTACGAGGCCGCCACGGCCGACCTGGAGGATGTCAACATGATCGACCCCTTCCACCTGGACGCCTACGGCGAGACGGCCGTCAACTACAACCGCGACATCGAGATCTTCCCGGTGATGAACGCCCTCTTCGAGGACATCTACGGCCAGTCGCCGTACAAGTCGCCGACCGACATGGGCGTGAACATGATCGGCTCCTGCATCAGCGATGACGCGATGTGCCGCGAAGCCTCCCTGCAGGAGATCATCCGCCGCTACTACACGGCGCTCTGCAAGTTCGCCGACGGCAAGACGACGGAGGCCGAGGTCAACAAGCTGGTCCTGCTGATGAAGAAGGCCGGCATCACGACGGCCGACCGCAAGACCACCGTGGCCGCGCACGAGCGCCTCGAGAAGGCCGGCGGCGCCACAGCGGCCATCGAGCTCGAGGACGGCACCATCCTCACGGCGGAGACCTCTCCCCTGCTCGGCCCCAGCGCCGCGCTCCTGCTCAACGCGCTGAAGTACCTCGGCGGCATCGAGCACAACGTCAAGCTCATTCCGAAGACCATGATCGCCCCGATCCAGAAGACCAAGGTCACCTACCTGCACGGGCACAACCCGCGCCTGCATACGGACGAGGTACTGGTCACCATCTCCATGATGAGCCTGCTGGACGAGAACTGTAAACTCGCACTCGACCAGCTGCCCAAGCTCAAAGGCGCACAGGTCCACTCCACCGTCATGCTGAGCGAAGTGGACCGCAAGACCTTCAAGAAACTGGGCATCGACCTGACCTGCGATCCGGTCCGAAAAATCAAGGACCCCAAGACCTGCGTCGAAGAAGAACTCTAAACAAAAAGCCGTGCCCCGAAAGGCACGGCTTTTTGTTTCCATCGATTGCTATTTAACCAGATTCTGCAGCGCGGCGCCGAAGATCAGGTAAGCTGTGTTGCCGGCGATCGTGCCTTCGTTCTGTCCCCAGAGGAAGGGCCAGTCGTCGAAGTTCTCGAAGTGGTCCGGATGGCGGAAGAGCACGCCGGGGGCCACGTTGCCCGGAATGAAGGAGAAGTCCGCGCGGTTGTTGCCGTAGAAGACCTGCTTCGGGCGCGTGGCGCCGACGGCGGCCACCAACGAGTAGTTGTGGTACGGATGGCAGCCGAACATGTAGCCTGCGGCCTTCAGGGCGTATTCCGGCCCGACGATGTCGGGATAATACTGGCTGGCGAAGCTGGCCGTGGTGCCGAAGCTCACGACGCTGCCGCTGCCGGCCCAGTTGCCTTCGCCGATCGGCACGCCGTACGGGTTGACCGTGTCGAGGCTGTCCAGGTAGTGCTTATACTGCTCCACGTACGGGCGCAGCTTCTCTTTGTAAGCGGCATCCAGGTACGGAATGGCGTCCAGGGCAGCCGAGAGGGACATCTCCACGTTGCGGTCGAGCGCCGGCCAGACCTGCTGCTGGAAATCATCGAGGTAGTGCTGCTCACCCGTGCAGACATAAAGCTGCAGGTTCGTGGACATGTTGCCGAAGCCGCGGCCGCGCATGCGGGCACCCATCGGGCTCTTCGCGAGCAGCTCGGTCCCCTCCTTCATCAGGCGCTTGGACTGCGTGAGGGCGCGCTGCGCGAGCTTGTCGTTGTAGCCGGTCAGGGCGCGGCTCGCCGCCGCGAACATCGTGGCCGCCTGCAGGTCCAGGCCCGGGTTGCGGGTCGTGAAGGCCCACAGGTCGTCCGGCGTGCCGCTCGACTTGCCGTCGGCGGACTTCTGGTACGGCTTCAGGCGCGGGTCGTAGTGCAGGCCGTCGGTGATGGCAGCCGCGTCGCCCAGGTGATGATAGTTGTCGAGGACGGAGTTGGAGAGCGTCTGGGACATGTGGCCGATGTTCTCGGCCTGGGCCACGAGGTTCAGCACGCCGTGCTCGATGTACTGCAGCACGTCAGGCACGCCGTCCGGACGGTGCAGGTCCACATAGCGCTGCTCCTCGCTGACGAAGGTTTCGTCGCGCATCGGCTTGAAGCGCTCCCAGTCGGAGACCAGGTTCTGCACCACGCTGATGTTGGAGCCCGTCTCGATGTCGAAGTCGCCGGCGTCGAAGAAGCCGCCCACGTTCAGGCCGGGGATCAGCTGGAGGGCCTTGTACTTGGTGTCGATGGGGCCCTGGCTGTGCAAGTCGAAGTGGTCCGTGTTGGCCGGAGCCTGGAGGTAACCCTCCTTGAAGGGCTCGCCGTGCCAGATGCGGTAGGCCTCGTTGACCATCATGTGGTTCATGTGAATCGGGATCCAGACGTCGCTCGTGGCGTCGGTGATGCGGTCCAGGACGTCGTCGCCGATGATGAAGTCGTTGGTCTTGATGTCGCCGTACTTGATGAAGTACACGCCCGGCTCCTTCACGTCGCTGAAGTCAAACTTCACGTAGTTGTACTTGTAGTACCTGCCCCAGGTCTTCACAGGGCCGGAGAAAGCGCGCGCGGTGGTGCCGTCGTCCTTCACGCGCCAGACCTCGGCCGTGGCGCGGGGCTTGTCGAGCTTGTCCAGCTCGACCACGGCCACCTTCTGCTGGGCGGGCAGATAGCCCACCTGCGAGAATCCCACGTTCGGCTCGCGGATCCAGCCGGGGATGGCGTTCGGCTCCACGGTCCAGCTCAGTACCTTGCCGGTCTGGCCGGCGGGCAACACGCTGCGCAGCACGTACCAGCCGTTCTGCGCCAGCAGGCGGCCGTCGTAGAGGCTCATCTCGGCGTCCTCGCTGGTGATCTTGATCAAGCGGCCCGGATCGTCCGTCGCCACGATCAGTTCATGGCCGGTGGACAGCGGGAGCGGATCCACGAAGCGGCCGGTGCCGCGGTCGTCGTAGGTCTTGTAACCCTTGTACTGATAGACCTTCTCCTCATTGGGGCGCGTGGTCGTCAGGCTGGCGGTGTAGCGCGGGAAGCGGTTCGCCTTGCCATCCATCACGTAAGCCTTGTTCCAGTACTGGGAAGGCAGGAATTCGATGTTGAAACCGGCGTCACCCTCCAGTTCAGCGGGGACCGGCTTGTCCAGATAGACGTCGATGCGGACAGCCTTGCCGACCGCCGTCACGACGAGGCGGGAGTCGAAGTCGTAGTGCGGATAGCGCAGGCCGACCTCGATGGAATTGTCCTCGCGGTTCACGTTGCGGACCGTCGTCTCGGGGACGAGGTCCCACTGCTCGGGCGTGTTGGACAGACGCACGGCGCCGCCCTGGACGGTACGCACGCCGTGGTGGATGATCTCGATACCCGAGTTCTTCTCGTCGTTGAAGCCGCCGGAGAACATGTTGCTGTAGACCAGCACGTTCACGCCCTGACGCTCGAAGTACTCAAGGTCATTGAGCTTAAGATTGGTATCGGCCGGGCCGGAGCAGGCCGCAAACGCCAATAAAGGCAGGAATAAAAGGAGAGATTTTCTCATAAACGGTTATTAGAGATTGGTTGATTGTTTCAAAGATAAGACAAATAATCTACTTTTGAAAGTGCTGATAATCTTTGGAATGGATCCACGCCCCGCCCCAGGTGAAACCATGCTCCCGGAAAAGCTTGTAGCAAAGATCCTCACGGTCGATTTTGTGCGGGAAATCTTTTGAGCGGTCGACGTACTCCGCCGCCTCCGGCGGAAGGATCTGGCCGTTCGGGCGGATGTAGGGATTCTCGAAGGGGTTGATGTCCACCGCCATCCCGAGCGCGTGGCGCGACAGGTGCTTCGTCCCGGCCACCACCCGGTAGTTGAAGCAGGAGCTGTTGTCCGCCAGCATCGAGAGATCGTCCGACGCGTCGAAATCGTCCACCAGGCGGATGCTGCGGATGGGATATTTCGCCTCAAAGAGCGCTTCGAAGATCTCCAGCAGGTCCTGCGCAATGGCCGCGTTGCAGACCATCTCGCCGACCTGCGGCTCACCGCTGAAATCGTAATAGGACAGGCGCAGGTAGCGCAGATCGGACAGGCGGATCTCCGGCGCCCCGCCTTCCGGGTAGGAGTTCCCGCGCATGCGGGCCTCCACCTGCGGCGGGATCGGCTCCGCGGTGAAAACAGGCTGAAATGGCATCATCAGCAGAAGGTTGGTTAATATGGCCAGTATGTGGGACATGTTCTCTACAAAGATAAGAATACTTCCCGAAGAAAACGCAATTCCCGTTCTATAGTCATTTCGGGCTTGACCCGGAACCCCTCCAACTGTGGGGAAGATCCCGCCCCTCAAATCAGACCTTCCCCATCGGCCGCAGCATAATCCTCTTCGTCCCCGTACATATCCGGCTGGTCGGCGATATGCCGGTCAGCCGTTTTTTCGATCACGCCGTCGAAGCCCGTGAGGGCGGCGAAGGGGGCGAACTGCGCCGCGCGCTCGGCGCGGGACATGCGCGGGTGGCGCACCGGATCCGGGTCGGGGTGCGGCAGGGTGATGATGTCGTCGTAGCGGTGCTCGAAATCGTTGCTCATGCCTTGTGTCCTCCGATCTGTTTGTGGCGCTCACGGCCGGTGGCGCCTTCGTCGAAATTGGTACCCGTCAGGATGGCGTTGGTGCCGAACTTGCGCCGGATGGCGAGGATGGCCTCCTGGCGGCTGCGCTCGCGCCCGTCCGCCTCAGCCGGCTCATCGAAAAGATCCAACTGGACGGCCTGCACGCTGGATTCCTCCACCAGGCGCGCCGCCACCACGTACATCCGCCGGACCAGCAGGTCCGGGTTCACGATGCGATCGAAGAGGTCCAGCACCGCGTCGCAGATCTGGCGGGTGGAGGACGTCTGGCGGGGCAGGTTGACACTGCCGTGGGCGGGCTTCGGGACGGGACGCCCGTACCAGTCCTGCGTGACGGGGCCGTTGTATTTCGCCTTCACGACCGGGTCGGTCAGGCTGCTGATGTCGTAGCCGATGTGCAGCACCATCTGGTCCGTGAGCAGCTGCTTGTCCACGAGGCTCAGCACCAGCTGCTCGGTCATCTCATGGATGACCACGCGCGCTTTTTTGAAGTTGTACGGCTGGGACAGGACCTGCCCGCTGGAGAGGCTGCTCGTCGTAGGCCGGTAGGCGCGGATATCGGCCATCGTGCAGGGCTCCCAGCCCCAGGCGTGGTCGATCAGGAGTTCGGCGTTGACGCCGAAGAGCTTGTACAGCGTCTCCATGTTCTGGCGCTCGTAAGGCTTGGCCACCGAGCAGCGCGCCACGTCGCCAAGGGTGTAGAGGCCGTTGGCCTCGAGCTTGGCGGCGATGCCGCGCCCGATGCGCCAGAAGTCCGTCAGGGGGCGGTGCGTCCAGTATTTGCGGCGGTAGCTCAGCTCGTCCAGCTCGGCGATGCGCACGCCGTCCGCGTCGGCCGGGCTGTGCTTCGCCTCGATGTCCATCGCAATCTTGCAGAGATAGAGGTTCGGGCCGATGCCGGCCGTGGCGGTGATGCCCGTCTCCGCGAGCACCTCGCGGATGAGCTTGCGCGCGAAGTCGTGCGCCGAGAGCTTGTATGCCTTGAGGTAGTCCGTGGCGTCGATGAAGACTTCGTCGATCGAGTAGACCTGGATGTCTTCCGGCGAGACGTAGCGCAGGTAGATGCCGTAGATCTGGCTGCTGACCTCCATGTAGCGCGCCATGCGGGGCGGCGCCACGATGTATTCCAGCTCCAGGGAAGGGTCGCGCAGCAGCGCGGAATGGACGTGGCTCTTGCCCTTGAAACGGCGCCCCGGGGCCTGCGCGCGGCGCTCGGCGTTGACGCGCCGCACCGCCTGCACCACCTCAAAGAGCCGCGCGCGCCCGGAGATGCCGTAACTCTTCAGCGAGGGCGACACCGCCAGGCAGATGGTCTTCTCCGTCCGGGTCGGGTCCGCTACGACGAGATGCGTGTCCAGCGGGTCCAGCCCCATCGCCACGCACTCCGCGGAGGCGTAGAACGACTTCAGGTCGATGGCGATATAGGTTCTGGACGGGGATTTCATTATTGCAAAATTAGCAGAATTTTCCGTATATTTGGAAAAACTAATATCCAACCGTTATGCTCAGAATTGCCATCGTAGGATCCGGGATGATCGTTCCCGACATGTTGAAGGCCATGCAGACCGTGCAGGGCTACGAAGTAATCGCCATCTGCGCCCGCAGCCTGGAAAAAGGCTCCCGCTTCGGCATCCCGAACGTCTACACCGACTACGCGGAAATGCTCACCCGCACGGACATCGACTTCGTCTACGTGGCGTTGCCGAACTCGTTGCACTTCGCCGCCGCGAAGCAGGCCCTGCTGGCCGGCAAGAACGTTCTCTGCGAGAAACCGTTCACCTCGACCGTCGCGCAGACGGAGGAACTTTTCGCGCTTGCGAAGGAACGCGATCTCTTTATCTTTGAGGCGATTTCGAACATTCATCTGCCGAACTTCTTCAAGGTCCGGGAGCTGCTCCCGCAGATCGGCCCCGTGCGCCTGGTGCACGCCGACTACGACGAGCACTTCGGCCGCTACGACGAGTATCTCGCCGGCAAGGAGCTGCCCGTCTTCACGCACGAGTACGAGGGCGGTGCGCTACGCGACATCAACATCTATTGCCTGCACATCGTGCTCGCGCTCTACGGCCGTCCGGACACGGTTTACTATGCCGCCAACGCCTGCGGGCGCAACCAGATCGCTACTTCCGGCGCAGCCACGCTGACCTGGAAGAGCGGTGTGACGGCCATCTGCTCGGCCTCGATGGACTCCGACGGCCTGCGCGGCTTCTTCTTCCAGGGCGAGAAGGGCGCCATCCGCGTCCACGGCCTGCCGAATTTCTTCACGAAGGTGGACCTGATGCTGCCCGGAAAGGAAATGCAGTCCTTCGAGCTGAACCGCTATGAGCACCGGCTCTGCCACCAGTTGGAGGTCTACCGCGACATCTTCCTCACCCGCGACAGAAAAGCGGAGGAGGCCCTGCATGCGCAGACCCTCCTCATCATGGAGACCCTCGTCCGTTGCGAGGCGTCAATGCCGAAAATCTAGAAGAACTTGACGACCTCGTCGAGGGGACGGTGGACCGGCATGTTGGGCTCTTCGGCGCGGTAGCCGAGGGCGATGACGGCCAGGATGGCCTCGTTCTCCGGGATGGCGAAGAGTTCGCGGAGCTTGTCTGCTTCGCGCATGCCCATAATCAAGGTATCAAAACCCATGTCGCGGGCCTTCAGGACCAGGTAGGCGTTGCTGAGGCCGTTGTCGTAGGCACCCCAGAGCTCACCGGCGTCATTGGCGGGATTTCCGCGGAAGAAGCCGGACTTGGACTTTTCGAAGGTGGAGACGATGAAGACGGGGGCGTTGATCACGCGGTCCTTGTTGCCGCCGATCATCTCCAGCACGGCGTCGTGCTTCTCCGGACTGATGGCCACGTAGTATTTGCTCGGCTGCTGGTTCGCCCAGGAGGGGGCGTTCTGCGCAGCGGTGAGCAGTTCGCGCACCTGCGCTTCGGAGATGGTCCGGCCGGGCTCGTAGTTACGGATGCTCCGGCGGGTCAGGAACAGGTCGTCCAGCGAGGCGGATGCCGGCTGCTGGGCGTTGCACCCTGCAAGGGTGGCGAGTGCGACGAGCGCACCAAATAACATCTTGATCTTCATATACTAACGGATAAAGTCTTTTTCGCAGAGGTACGGGAGGCCCTGGGACTTGATGACCTCGCGGGCCTTCTCCGTTTCGTCCGTGCGGATGATCATGATTCCCTTGCCGTCCAGCAGGAAGGCATACATGTAGGTAATCTCGATACCGGCGTTGCTGAAAGCCTTCACGGCGTCGGCAGCGCCGCCGGGACGGTCGTTCATCTCGATGGCGAACACCTCCGAGATGGTGACGGCCACGCCGGCCGCCTTCAGCTCGCTGCAGGCCCGGTCGGGCTCGCTGCAGATGATGCGGAAAATGCCATATTCCGCCGTATCGGCGATGGTGCAGGCGATCATCTGGATATGCGCCTTGCCCAGCAGTTCGAGCACACGGATGAGCGTGCCGGACTGGTTCTCGATAAAGATGGAGAGTTGCTTGATTCTCATATGTGGTCGTGTTTCAGTGTCAATAAAGGACGCGTTTGTCGATGACGTGCTTGCTCTTGCCCTCGCTGCGCTCGATGGTGCCGGGGGCCTTGATCTGCACTTTGGCGCTGATGCTCAGCACGCTACGCAGCTTGTCGGCGAAGCGCTTCTCCAGTTCGGAGATGGCGGCCGGCGTGTCGAGCGTGGCGTTGAAGTAGTCGGGGCGCAGCTCCACCTGGACCATGAGCGTGTCGAGGTTGTTGACGCGGTCCACGATGAGCATGTAGACGGGCGCAAACTCCTCCATCGTGAGCACCACGCTCTCCACCTGGGACGGGAAGACGTTGATGCCGCGGATGATGAGCATGTCGTCCGTACGGCCCTGGATGGCGGACATGCGCACGTTCGTGCGGCCGCAGGGGCACTCGCCCGGCAGGAGCGAGCAGAGGTCGCGGGTGCGGTAGCGGATCACGGGCATGCCCTCCTTGGTGAGGGTCGTGAAGACGAGCTCGCCCGTCTGCCCGGGCTCCAGCGGCTGGAGCGTAACCGGATCGATGATCTCAGGGAAGAAATGATCCTCGTTGATGTGCGAGCCGTGCTGCTCGTCGCACTCATAGCTCACGCTCGGGCCCATGATTTCGCTCAGGCCGTAGATATTGAAACCCTTCAGACCCAGGCGGTTCTGGATCTCGGTGCGCATATTCTCGGTCCACGGTTCGGCGCCGAAAGCGCCAACGCGGAGTTTGATCTGGTCCTTGGTGATGCCCAGCTTGTCCATGGTCTCGGCCAGGTACAGCGCGTACGAAGGCGTGCAGGCGATGCCGGTGATGCCGAGGTCACGGATCAGGCGGGCATGCTTCTCGGTGTTGCCGGTCGAGGCGGGCACGACGGAAGCGCCGATGGTCTCCACGCCGTTGTGCGCACCGAGACCGCCGGTAAAGAGACCGTAGCCGTAGGACACGGAGAAGATGTCGTTGCGCGTCACGCCGAAGGAGGTCAGGCTGCGCGCCATGCACTCGCTCCAGATGCTGATGTCTTTGCGGGTGTAGCCGACGATGGTCGGGTTGCCAGTAGTGCCGGAGGAGGCGTGGATGCGGATGATTTCGCTCTGCGGAGCCGCCTGCATACCGAAGGGATAGTTGTCCCGGAGGTCCTTCTTGGTCGTGAACGGCAGTTTGACGATGTCGTCGATCGTTTGGATATCGGCCGGCGAGAGGTCCATCTCCTGCAGCTTGTTCCGGTAGAACGGAACGTTGTGGTACACGTACTCCACGATCTTGTGGAGGCGTTTGCCCTGCAGCTCGCGCATCTGCTCGCGCGACATGCATTCTTTGGTGGGGTTCCAGATCATATGCTACTGACTAACGGTTGCTTGCGGTTTCGAGGCCCAGCTTGAAAGCCTCCAGGTTGGCGTTCACGATGTCCATGCCCTTGCGGGCGAAGACGCGCGCGATGGCGTCGCGGAGCTGCTCCTCACTGAGCAGCTGGCTCAGCGCCGGCGCGGCCATGCCCAGCAGGATCATGTTCGCGCTCTTGGGCATCGCATGCTCGCGGGCGAGCGTTTCGATGTCGGCCCGCACCACGTGCGGGAGCGCGTCCAACTCGGCGAGCAGCGCCGCCTCGTCCGGATAATTGGGGATGTTGACCAGCGGCTTGCTGGACGTGATTACGGCGCCCTTGGGGGCGAGGTACGGCAGATAGCGCAGCGCCTCCATCGGCTCCATGGAGATGATGAGGTCGGCCTGTCCGAGCGGGATCAGGTCGCTGCAGATGCCGTCCGTGCTCAGGCGCATGTCGCTCTGGACGTCGCCGCCACGCTGGCTCATGCCGTGCACTTCGGCCTGCTTGAGATGCAGCCCGGCGGCCGTGGCGGCCTCGCCGATCACGGTCGCGATGGAGAGGATCCCCTGCCCTCCGACACCGGAAAGTTTGATATCGAGTTTCATTTCGTTTCCTGTTTTTTCTGACGGAGTTTGCGGCCCAGCGTCTGCATGCACTCGCGCTGCGGGATGATGACGGACACGCCGTGGTAGTTGATTTCCTCGCGCAGGATGCGCGTGATTTCCTCCATATTCTTCGGCAGCGGCACCACGACGTGCAGGTGCTCCCGCTCCACGCCCAGGGCGAGGCAGATGGCCTCGAACTTGTGCGTACCCGCGGAATCCTGGCCACCGGTCATGGCGGTCGTGAGGTTGTCGCTGATGATGACCGTGATGTCGGAGCCGTCGTTCACGGCGTCCAGCAGGCCGGTCATGCCGGAATGTGTGAAGGTGGAGTCGCCGATCACGGCGATGGCGGGATACACGCCGGCGTCAGCGGCACCCTTGGCCATGGTGATGGACGCGCCCATGTCCACGCAGCTGTCAATGGCGCGGAACGGCGGCAGCGCACCCAGCGTGTAGCAGCCGATGTCGCCGAAAATGCGGGCGTTCGGGTACTCCGCCGCCACCTGGTTCAGCGCCGTGTAGACGTCGCGGTGACCGCAGCCCTGGCAGAGCTGGGGCGGGCGCGGCGCGAGGTTGTGGGCGTCCGCGAAAGCGGGACCGCCCTCGACGCCGAGCGCCGCGGCGACGCAGTCGGGCGTCAGCTCGCCGGTGCGGGGCAATTCGCCGCTCAGGCGGCCGCGGACAGGATATTCCGGTCCGAGGAGGCCGCGCACCTGCTCCTCCACGAAGGGCTGGCCGTCCTCGACGACGAGGATGCGGCCGCAGTGCGCCGCGAGTTCACGCACCTGCTTCACAGGCAGCGGATACTGCGAGACCTTGAGGATCGGGAGGCCGGCGGGCGCCGACTCCCGGACATAGTTGTATGCGATGCCGGCGGCGATCACGCCCAGATCGGACACCTTCGGAATCTGCAGCCGGTTGAACGCAGCCCCCTCCGCCAGCGCGGCGATCTCGGGCTGCTTGGCGACCAGCGAGGCGTACTGCCGGCGCGCGTTGCCCGGCAGCAGCACCCAGTGTGTGCGCTCGTTGTCCGGCTCCAACGCGTTCTGCGCGACGGGCTCCCCCGTCTGCACCGCGGCGCGGGAGTGCGCCAGGCGCGTGACGAGGCGCATCAGCACAGGCAGCCGCAGCTGCTCGGAGAGCGCGAAGGCCTGCGCCATCATATCATAGGCTTCCTGCTGGTCGGACGGCTCCAGGATGGGCACCATCGCGAATTTGCCGTAGAAGCGGGAATCCTGCTCGTTCTGCGAAGAATGCATGGACGGGTCGTCCGCCGCCAGCACCACCAGGCCGCCTTTCACGCCCGTGACGGCGGCGTTGACGAAGGCGTCGGCGCAGACGTTCATGCCCACGTGCTTCATGCACACCAGCGCCCGCTTGCCGGCGTACGACATGCCCAGCGCGGCTTCCATCGCCGTCTTCTCGTTGGTGCACCAACGGCTGCGCACGCCGCGCTCCCGCGCGAACGGACTCTGCTGGATGTATTCAGTAATCTCGGTCGAAGGCGTGCCCGGATAGGCGTAAACGCCGGACAGACCGGCGTGCAAGGCCCCCAGGGCCACCGCTTCATCGCCAAGAAGCAATCGTTTCTCTGCCATATAATACATTAACTAACCGGAACAAATATACTTTATTCCGGTCAAGAATACAAGAAAACCGGGAACTATTTGGTCTCCGCCTTCTTCAGCCGGTCGATCGCGTTCTCCAGGCTTTCGGTCGGCTCGATGATGTTGTAGTCCTTCCAGAAATCGGGATCGAAATAGGCCTGGGTCTTGTCGGCCAGCGTCTCGCTGCTGCGGAAGGCGTCCTTGCGGTCGATCGGCTCGACGGCCGCACCCGTGTAGCGGTTCGTCACGACCATCTCCGCGATGGCGGTGAACTCCGTGTTGAACAGGCGCTTGCGGGAGTCGCAGTTGAAGCGGAACACCGTGCGGACGTAGCTCAGGCGGCTCTTGCCGTCCTCCCGCTTGTAGTTCAGCAACAGGGACATCTCCTTCGGGCGGAAACGGATGTCCATCGGCTTGTTGATCAGCATCGCGTTCGTGGCCTTGGCCGGATCGGAGACGTCCAGCGAGAGCTCGATGCGGGAGAACGCCAGCGACTCCTGGTCGATGTAGATCACGCCGTTGTGCAGCGCGAAGTCCTTGTCGGCGGCGGGGATGAGCCGGATCACGAACTGGCGCCGGTCATCCAGCATCACGGGATCCAGCATCTCCAGGCGGTAGTTATCCAGATCCTCCTGGTCCAGGATGAAGGTGCGTATCTTGACCAGGTCCAGGTCGACGGCCTGCGTGGGGCCGCCCAGGACCTTCACCGCGAGGGTGTCCGTCTTGCGCGGGCTCTGCAGCAGGCGGCTCTTCTCCACGGCGGCGCGGTCGCGGGTGAAGCTGATCCGGTACGGACCCTTGTACATCTTGGTGACCGCTTCGGAGATATAGATGAAGCGCTGGCGCTTCTGGACCGTCTCGCGGTAGAAGCAGTCGAAGAGTTCCGGCTCTTCCGGACCGTTCGCGTTGATCTTGTAGATGGCGTCCAGCAGCAGGGACAGCGGGTCGGCGGAAATCACCTGCGCCGGATCCAGCGTGAACTGTCCGCGCGTCAGCGAGACGTGCATCAGCTGCTCGCGGTCGGCGGGAACGGTCTGGGGTTTATAGCCGAGCAGCGAAAACGCCACGAAGCGCGGCTGCTGGGCGGATTTGATCACGAAGGCGCCGTCCTGGTTGGTGACGGTCGCATAGTTGGTACCCGGGATGGTAACGGACACGAAACCAAGGGGTTTGCCGCCCGTGGCGTCGACGACGGTGCCGCGCACGACGTAGCGGAGGGAGTCAGTCTGGCCAAAAGCCACAGGGCCCGCCAGCAGACAGATCAAGGTCAGTATTCGAACAATGGTTTTCACGGCAATATGGTTTTATTCCGAAAGATAATAAAAAAACGGAAATTCGGTATCTTTGCGGAGAAGAAATGAAGATAATCCTTGCTCCCGATTCCTTCAAGGGCTGCCTGACGGCCCGAGAGGTGGCCGACGCCCTGGCGGAGGGCCTGCGGCGCGCGCAGCCTGCGTGCGCGGCGGTGCACGTGCCCGTTGCAGACGGGGGCGAGGGCTTCTGCGAAGCTGTCCTGTCCGCCCGTGGCGGGGAATGGGTGCAGGCCGACACGGTCGATCCGCTCGGCCGGCCGATCCGGGCGCGTTACGCCGTCTGCGGCGGCACCGCCGTCGTCGAGACGGCCGCCGCCAGCGGCCTTCCCCTCCTCCGGCCCGAAGAGCGTAATCCCCTGCAGACAACGTCCTACGGCACGGGACTGCTCATCCGCGACGCGCTGGCACGCGGCTGCCGGGACGTGCTCGTCGGCCTGGGCGGCAGCGCCACCCACGACGCCGGCACGGGCCTGCTCTCCGCACTCGGATTCCGCTTCCTGGACGCCTCCGGCGAGGTTTTGCCGGGCTGCGGCGCGTCGCTGGGACGCATCGCGGCCATC
>JAGCDF010000054.1 GCA_017651225.1 Bacteroidales bacterium | reverse complement strand
GATTTCCGTCCGGCGCGGCTGGTCCGCCTGGACATCCTGCTGAACGGCGAGCCCGCCGACGCGCTCTCCACGCTGATCCACGAGGACAATGCGTATACTTTCGGGCGCAAGATGTGCGAGAAGCTCAAGGACCTGATCCCGCGCCAGCAGTTCGACATTCCCATCCAGGCGGCCATCGGCGCGAAGATCATCGCGCGCGAGACCGTCAAGCAGGTGCGCAAGGACGTGACGGCGAAGTGCTACGGCGGCGACGTCACGCGCAAGCGCAAGCTGCTGGAGAAACAGAAGGAGGGCAAGAAGCGCATGCGCCAGATCGGCACCGTGCAGGTGCCGCAGAGCGCTTTCATGGCCGTTCTCAAACTGGATTCCTAGTTCCCCATGATCCGTACGTTCCAGGTCGCGGGACTGTCGTTCTCGCTGGAACTGCCGGACGACTTCCCGGCAGCCGACCTGCTGCACAATTACGACCCCTTCCTCTGTCATTCTGAGCGAAGCGAAGAATCTATTTTCTCGCTGACAATCAGCGACAAAGCTCCCGGAAAACCGGGAGAGTCGCTGATACGCAGCGCCGAGCGGACCGGCGAGCCCGTGGTGGGCTTCTTCCGCAGCGACGCGGGCTACCAGGCGGCGTTCGCGCCGACGCCCGGGGCGCCCGTGTGCGGCGTGCTCGAGATGCGCGGCGATTTCCGGGAGGGACAGCTTTATACCGAAGGCAGCCCGGCCGACCGGGCCTTCGCCGTGAACAACGCGCTGATGCTGCTGTTCGCCTTTGCGGCAGCGCCGCACGCCGCGCTGGAGATGCACGCGTCCGTGGTGACGCACAGCGGACGCGGCTTCCTCTTCCTCGGGAAGAGCGGCACGGGCAAGAGCACCCACACCCGCCTGTGGCTGGAACACATTTCCGGGACGGAGCTCCTCAACGACGACAATCCGGTGCTCCGCATCGTGGACGGCTTCGCGCGGGTGTACGGCTCGCCCTGGAGCGGCAAGACGCCCTGCTACAAGGCGCAGGACGCGCCGGTCGGGGCCATCGTGCGCCTCAGCCAGGCCCCGCAAAACCGCATCGAGCGGCTTTCCACCGTGCAGGCCTACGCCTCGGTGATGGCCTCCTGTTCGGGTTTCCGCCCGATCCGCACGCTCGCGGACGCGCAGCACGAGACGCTGTCGCAGATCGCGCAGCTCGTGCCCTGTTATCATTTGGATTGTCTGCCGGACGCCGACGCCGCCCGGCTCTGTCAGGAAACGGTCGATGGATAAACGCACCCTGCCCAACGAGTTCCTCCTCGGCGAGGTGGCGGCCGTCCTGCGCGACGGGCGCGAGGCCGTCATCATCCCCACCGGCAACAGCATGCTGCCCTTCATCCGGGGCGGCGTGGACCGCGTCGCGCTGCGCGCCTGCCCGGAAGCGGCCATCGGCGACATCGTCCTGGTTAACATCGACGGGCGCTACATCCTGCACCGCGTGATTGCGCGCGAGGGCGACGCGCTCACCCTCATGGGCGACGGCAACCTCGCCGGCACGGAGCACTGCTCCGCCGCCGACGTGCTCGGCGCCGTCTCCGAAATCATCCGCCCCTCCGGGCGGCGCCGCGTGCCGGGCCGCGCCCGCCTCTGGCGCTTTTTAAAGCCCGTCCGCCGCTACCTGCTCGGCATTTACAGACGCTTATTCAAAACGAACACCATATGAGACTGCTTGAAGGGTTTGTGCTCCGGTCGATTGCCGGAGAGTATATCGTGACGGGAGAAGGACTCGCCCGGGTGGACTTCAGCAAGGTCATCTCGCTGAACCCCACCGCCGCCTATCTGTGGGAACAGATTCAAGACAAGGACTTCACGCCCGAGGACCTGGTGGCCCTGCTGACGGCGCGCTACGACGTGGATGCGCAGCAGGCGCGCGCCGATGTAGACAAACTGCTGGCGGCCTGGCAGGATGCAGGCCTGATGGAACGATGATCCCGCTGCGCCAAGCCATCCGGGGCCTGCGCCCCATGGTCCGCCCCGTCCGGGCCCGGATCGCGCTGAGCGTGTTCATCGGCGCCGTCCGCATCGCGGCCTCGCTGGGCTTCGTGTGGATCTGCAAGCGCCTGGTCGACATCGCCACCGGCGAGCTGGACGCCCCGCTCCCCCTGCACATCGGCATCCTGCTGGGTGTCATGATGCTGCAGCTGATCTGCTCCGTGGCCGCCTCGGCCTGGGAGAGCTACAACAGCGTCCGCAGCGGCAACGAGCTGCGGCGCGACACCTTCGCGCAGGTCCTGCGCAGCAGCTGGACCGGCCGCGAGACCTACCGCAGCGGCGACGCCGTGAACCGCCTCGAAGAGGACGTGCGCGTGGTCACCGAACTGCTCTGCTCGCGCATCCCCGAAGTGGTCATCACGGTGGTGCAACTCGTCGCCGCCTCCGTCTACCTGCTGCTCATGGCCCCCAACCTGCTCTGGGTGCTGATCATCCTGATGGTCACCGCCGTCGTGGGTTCGCGCATGTTCTTCAAGAAGCTGCGCGCGCTCACGGAGCGCATCCGCAAGTCGGACGCCGAGATCCAGCAGCACATGCAGGAGAACCTCCAGAAGCGCCTCGTGGTGCTGACGCTCATCGGCGCGGAGCGCGTGCTGGCCCGCCTGGGCGGCATGCAGAAGGAGTTGCAGGACCAGACCGTCACCCGCATCCGCTACAACGCCGTGGCGCGGGGATTCATGATCTTCGGTTTCCTGGGCGGCTATGCCGCCGCCTTCCTCTGGGGCGTGCTCGGCATCCGCAGCGGTGCCGTCACCTACGGTATGATGACCGCCTTCCTGCAGCTCGTCGGCCAAGTGCAGCGCCCGATCGCCGAACTGGCCCGCCAGATTCCCGCCTTCATCCACGCCTCCACGTCCGTGGAGCGCCTGATGGACCTGCAGGCGCTGGAGCAGGAGGCCTCCAGCGAGCAGCCCGTGGCCCTCGACGGCGCCCCGGGCGTCCGCTGCGCGGACATGGACTTCGCCTACGCCGACCGGCCGGAGGAAAAGATCCTGTCCGGCTTCAACCACGATTTCGCACCGGGGACGATGACCGTGATCATGGGCCCCACCGGCGCCGGCAAGAGCACGCTCAGCCGGCTCATTCTGGGCCTGCTCAAGCCCACGGCGGGCAGCGTCACGCTCTACGACGCCGCCGGGGAGCACCCCGCAGGGCCCGCGCTGCGCGGCAACTTCCGCTATGTCCCGCAGGGGAATTCGCTCTTCAGCGGCACCATCCGCGAGAACCTGCTGCTCGCGCGCGCCGACGCCTCCGAGGAGGCGCTGCGCGACGCCCTGCACACCGCCGTCGCGGACTTTGTGTATGATTTGCCCGAAGGGCTCGACACGCCCTGCGGCGAGACCGGCAGCGGCCTCAGCGAGGGGCAGGCCCAGCGCATCGCCATCGCCCGCGCCCTGCTGCACGACGGCGGCATCCTGGTGCTGGACGAATCCACCTCGGCGCTCGACGCTGAAACGGAAAATACGCTGCTCGACCGGCTCTACACCCGCTACCACGGCTCGCGCACCCTGCTTTTCATCTCGCACCGCGAAGCCATCTCCGCCCGCGCGGACGAAATCCTGCGGATTTAAGGCAGGGCTTCCAACAGGAGTTCAAAGAGGCGGGGCTTGGCGTAACGGTCGAGCTCCGCTTCTTCGATCCAGACGTAGCCCTCCGGCAGCGTCGGCTCCTCCGCCGGCTCCCAGAGGTAGAAATCCACCAGCAAGGTCCGATGGGTTAATTGGTGTTTAACGTTGGATTTCAACAAGGTAAGAGATTCCGGATCAAGCCCGGAATGACTGTATGTTAATGGCTCATAGAGCCCGGTCCAAATGTCGCCGGGACCGCGGCGACGGATGGCGGTGCGGCCGCGGAAGCGCACGTAGACGTAGTCGAAGCGGCGCGTCTGCACGGCCGGGCCCTTCTCCCGGACGGGGAGGCCCTCGACGCGGCCCGTGGCGAGCGCGGCGCAGGACGCGGCCAGCGGGCAGATGGCGCAGGGCGGCGCGACTGGCGTGCACTGGAGCGCCCCGAAGTCCATCATGCCCTGGTTGAAGTCGCCGGGCCGTCCGGCCGGCAGCAAAGACTGTGCGAGGGCGGTGAATTCCTTTTTCGCGGCGGTGGAGCCGACGGGCGTTTCGATGCCGTAGTGGCGCGCGAGCACGCGGTAGACGTTGCCGTCCACCACGGCGGCCGGCAGCCCGAAGGCGATGGAGCCGATGGCGGCGGCGGTGTAGTCTCCGACCCCCTTCAGCGCGCGGATGCCCGCCAGGGTGTCGGGAAAGCCGCCCGCCGCCACGATCTGCCGCGACGCGACGTGCAGGTTCCGCGCCCGGCTATAGTAGCCGAGGCCCTGCCACAGGCGCAGCACCTCGTCCTCGCTCGCCGCGGCGAGCGCCTGCACGTCCGGCCAGGCGGCCAGGAAGCGCTCCCAGTAGGCCTGTCCCTGGGCGATGCGCGTCTGCTGGAGGATGATCTCGCTCAGCCAGATGGCGTACGGATCCCGCGTGCGGCGCCAGGGCAGGTCGCGCCCGTAGGTGTCGTACCAGGAGAGGATGCTCTCGGAAAAGGACTGCATGGATGCAAAAATACTTTTTTTTCGTATTTTTGTGAACGGATAAATACCACGATACGTGAAAAAGATCAGAATCATCCTGCTTGTCGCCGCCCTCCTGAGCGGCACGGCATCGTTCGCACAACAGAACTGGAGCGCCGGCGCCGGCTACTCCATGACTTCGTTCAACGGAGTTGACTGCTCCACCTTCCTGGCCAAGCACCCCCTGCGGGGCTTCTATGTCGGAGCCAGCCACGAGTTCTACTTCTCGGCGCTGGCCGGCCTGACCTTCGAGCCGGGCCTCTATTTCCACTATCAGTCCGGACGCAATGACGCGAACGCGAAGCCCAAATACATCAAGATGCACTACCTGTCCATCCCGATGGACCTGAAGTACAGTTTCAACTTCGCCACGGGCTTCATGGGGTCCTTCTTCACGGGCCCCGCGTTCAACGTCGGCCTGATCGGCAACCTCTACGACAAGGGCGCCTTCAGCGAGCAGGGCGGCCTGACCAAGGACGCCACGGACATGCGCCCGCTCACGCGCGTCAACCTGCAGTGGCGGGTGGGCGCCGCGCTGACCTTCGCCGAGGCCGTACAGCTGCGCTTCAGCTACGCTTTCGGCATCAGCCGGCTCATCCCGGAGCAGGAGATCCACAACAACGCCCTGACCGTGGGTCTGGGCCTGTTGTTCTAATTCCTTCATGAACACCGTCTTCATCGTGCTGGCCGTGATTCTCGGCGTCGTCGGGATCATCGGCAGCATCGTCCCCGGCCTGCCCGGACCGCCGATCAGCTGGGTCGGCATCCTGCTGATGTACTTCTTCGGCGGCACCAACGGCGCCGGCGAACCGATGTCCCTGACGCTTCTGTTCGTCCTGCTGGGCGTGACCATCCTGGTCTCAGTCCTGGACTACTTCGTCCCCGCCTGGTTCACCAAGCTCACCGGCGGCAGCAAATACGCCTCCTGGGGCGCCATCCTCGGCCTGTTCGCCGGCCTGATTTTCCCCCTGCCCTTCGGCATGGTCGTGACCTCCCTGCTGGCCGCTTTCCTCGCGGAGTTGCTCTTCGCCGGCAAGGACGCCGGGAGCTCGCTAAAAGCCTCGTTCGGGGCCTTCCTGGGCTTCCTTTCGGGCACCGGGATCAAGCTCATCGCCTCGGCGGTGATGCTCTACTACATCATCGTATTCATCTAGAAAAGACCGACGACCGCGTTCCAGATCAGGAAGCGGGCCAGCTTGCCGACCAGCAGCAGGACGGCCGTCCAACCGGGCGTCGTCCGGTAGAAGCCGAGCGCCAGCACCAGGATATCGCCGATAATGGGAATACCACTCAGCAGCGCGAGCCAGGCGCCGTACTTGCGCACGGAGGCATGATGCTGCTCCAGCTTCTCGTGGCTCACCTTGAACCACTTCTCGATCCACTCCCACTTGCCCAGCCAGCCCAGCCCGTAGGTCAGCAGGCTGCCTACCCAGCTGCCCGCCGTCCCGGCCACGAGGCAGCCCACAGGGTTCTTCGTCGCCGCGAGGATGGCGATGTACAGGGCGTCAGAACTGAACGGGAGGATGGACGCGGCCAGCGCGCTTCCCAGGAACAGGCCCAGCAGGCCGAGGCTTTGCAACCACTCCATCAGACAAACAAACCGTCCTTCATCGTGAGGGTGCGGTCGCAGAGGGCGGCCAGCTCGGGATCGTGCGTCACGATCACGATGGTCTGCCCGAGGCGGTCGCGCAGGGAGAAGAGCAGGCGGTGGATCTCCTGCTTGGTGGCGGAATCCAGATTGCCCGTGGGCTCATCGGCGAAGAGCACCGCCGGGTCGTTAACCAGCGCGCGGGCGATGGCAACGCGCTGCTGCTCGCCGCCCGAGAGCTCGCCGGGCTTGTGGTCCAGGCGGGCCTGCAGGCCCACTTCGCCCAGCAGGCGGACGGCCTTCGCGCGCGCCTCTTTCATCGGCACGCCCGCGACCAGCGCCGGGATGAGCACGTTCTCCTCCGCCGTGAACTCCGGCAGCAGATGATGGGCCTGGAAGACGAAGCCGATCCGGCGGCCGCGGAAGGCGGCCAGCGCGTCCCCTTTCAGGGACAGGACATCCTGCCCGTCGATCGTCAGGCTGCCGCCGTCCGGCGTGGACAGCGTGCCGAGGATCTGCAGGAGCGTGGATTTGCCGGCGCCGGAGGCGCCCATGATGGACACGACCTCATGCGCCTCGGCGCTGAAGTCGATTCCCTTCAGGACCTCCAGGGTCCCGAAACTCTTTCGTATACCACGAGCTTCGATGATCATAGCCCAAAGGTAGCAATTATTTATTAACTTTGCATCCCGAAACGGGGTGTGGCGCAGTTGGCTAGCGCATCTGGTTTGGGACCAGAGGGTCGTGTGTTCGAGTCACATCACCCCGACGAAAAGAAAAAAGCCTGCGGAAAACCGCAGGCTTTTATCGTGTTCGGACGAATCCTAGAGGTTCGGGTTGCACTTCTTCCACTCGGAGGTCGGCGGGATGATGCCGAGATCGATGATCTCGTCACGCATCTTGCAGAGGTGCTCGTAGGAAGCCTGCAGGTCGGCCATCTCGGTGGCGGTGCCGGCAGGATCGGTGAAGTGGACACCCGTCGCGTCGATCACGGACGGCATGGCCATCATCACGTTCTTGTAAGCGGCGTTGTTTATGATAATGATGAAGGTAGTTGATAAGTGAAAATAACCATAATATTAGTCTCCCTCTAATTGTTCTGGATATACTTCTTGTACTGCTTCTAAGAAACCATAGTAAGCACGCTTTTTACCGTAGATTTCATTGAATAATAATGGATGTTGATTACCTTTCCAAGACCAGT
>JAGCDF010000007.1 GCA_017651225.1 Bacteroidales bacterium | reverse complement strand
TGGAGATTCCGGGTCGCAGCCCGGAATGACTCTTAGGAGATTCGCCGGTCAAGCCGGCGAATGACGGCAAGGAATCCCGGAATGTCCCCATAGGGACCGGCGAATGACGGGGTGGTCGGAGCGAAGCGACGCAGGGGGTCCTGGGGGTTAGCCCACCGGTGATATAGGTCAGCGGCGCGGACCGCCCATGCCGAAGAGGCCCCTTTGCTCGGTTTTGGCGTTGGGGTCAATGGCCTTGGCGACGGTCTCGGCGATCTTGCGGGCGCCCTGCTGAGTGGGATGGATGCCATCCGGCTGGTAGAGGGACTGCTGATCGGCGAAGACGGTATGGAGGTCGATGAGCTCGAGCTTGTTCTTCTTCGCAGCCTTCTCAATCTGCGGAATCACCTCCCCGGCAATGGCCTTCTCGTCGATGGTCCAGCCGGCCGAGAGGGCCGGGAGCGGCGTGCAGATCAGAATGCGCGGATTCGAAGGCAGGGCCTTGAGGGCGTCGATCATCTTCTGCAGGTCGGCGGAGAAATCCTTCTTGTTCGCCCAGTTGACCGGCTTGGTGTCGTTGGTGCCGAGCGCGATCACCACCACGTCGGGCTGGAACGCGAGGGCGTCCTCCCAGGCAAGCTCCTTCATGTAAGGCTGGTCGCCGGCGTTCATCAAGGTGCGGCCGCTGACGCCCAGGTTCTTCACGACATAGCCGTCGCCCAGCATCGTCTGCATCTGGGCGGGATAGCCGTTGACCGTGCGCAGGTCGATGCCGTGGCCGTCGGTGATGCTGTCACCGATGCAGGCCACGCGGACGGCGTCCTGCTTCGGAGCCTTCAGGTTGTCCAGCCACGCGGAGAGGTCGGAGACCATCTGGTCGTGGTAAGCGAAGAACGGCATATAGCCGTAGCCGTGACCGCCGGTCGGATAGATGTGGATCGAGCAGCTGTTGCCGGCATTGCGCATCGCGGTGTAGTACGCGATGGCGTTGGGCACAGGCGGGACGAGGTTGTCGTCGCTCGACAGCACGAGGAAGGCGGGCGGCGTGATGTGGCTGCGGACCTGGTACTGGTTGCTGTAGAGCCGCACCAGCTCGGGATCCGTCTGGTTGTCGCCCAGCAGGCCGTCCAGCGAGCCCTGGTGCGTGCCGGGGCCCATCGTGATGACCGGATAGACCAGGATCTGGAAATCCGGGCGCAGCTCATACGGCGTGTGCGTAGCGATCGTTGAAGCGAGGTGTCCGCCGGCGGAAGAGCCCATGATGCCGACATCGCGCGGATTGATCTTCCAGACGGCAGCGCTGTCGCGGACGATGCGGATGGCGGTCTCGACATCCGTGATCGGCAGGGTCCGGTCTCCGTGGGGAATTCGGTAGTTCACCAGCATGAAGGCAATGCCCCGCTCATTGAAGAACGGCGCCCAGGCAGAACCCTCGTGGGTGTTGGACAGGACGGCGTAACCGCCGCCCGGGCAGTCGACCACGGCGCGGCCGGTCGGCTCCTGCGGCAGATACACCACCATCTGGGCGGCTCCGTCCGGAGTCAGGTCCAGCGTAAACTGACGCGCCGGATTGGCGAGTCCTTCAGGTTCGGCGGCCTGCCCAAAGGAGAAACCGCCCGGCTGCGCGCCGGCGGTCAGCGCGGCCGTCAGCAGCAAGGAAACAAACAGAACCTTTTTCATATCCGTAGAATTAGAAATATTTCTTCTCCTGGCGGTCCAGCGCGATGAAGATGAACAACATCATGGAGAACGCCCATAGCGACGAGCCGCCATAGCTGAGCAGCGGCAGCGGGATGCCGATCACCGGCATCAATCCAATGGTCATGCCAATATTGATGAACAGGTGCATGAACAGACACGAAGCCAGGCAATAGCCGTAGATGCGCGTGAACGCCTCCCGGCTCCGCTCCGCATCGTTCAGGATGCGCCAGATCAGGAACACATACAGCAGGATGACGACCAGGCAGCCCAGGAAGCCCCATTCCTCGCCCACCGTGCAGAAGATGAAATCGGTGCTCTGCTCCGGCACGAAGCCGTAGGTCGTCTGCGTGCCCTGCAGGAAACCCTTGCCGGAGAATCCGCCCGAGCCGATGGCGATCATCGACTGACGCACGTTGTAGCCCACGCCCGCCGGATCCTCCTTCAGGCCCAGCAGCACCTCGATACGCTTCCGCTGGTGGTCCTGCAGCACATGCTCGAACACGAAACCCGTGGCAAAGATCACCATCACGCCGGCGGCGAAAGCCAGCAGCGTGCGGAAGAACGCCCGGCGGCGCAGGGCGTGCTCCTCCCGCCGGCTGGTGCGCAGCACCTGGACGATGTAGACGAGGCAGACGGCGAAAAGCACCGCGACGGACACCCACCAGGAAGTCACCAGCGTCAGGATAAAGAGCAGGATCGTCATGCCCAGCATGAACAGCCACCAGCCCGACAGGCCCTCACGGTAAAGCGGGAAGATGAAGCCCACGTACACCAGGGCGGAACCCGTCTCGCTCTCCCCCAGGATCGCCAGCATCGGCAGGCCGACGATGGCGGCCACCGACAGGAAATGCTTGCGGTTGGTCATGCGGAAGGTCGGCTTGCTCATCACCGTCGCCAGGACCAGCGAGGTGGTGATCTTCGAAATCTCCGCCGGCTGGAACTTGACGGGACCAAGCTCGAACCAGGAGTGCGAGCCCTTGACGTCCTTGCTGACGAAGATCACCAGCACCAACAGGAAGAAAACGGCAATGTAGGCATATGGAGACAGGACTTCCCACAGGCGGGGATTGATGACGAAGAGGATGAAGACGTCCAGCAGCACGGCGGTCAGGATCCAGATGGCCTGCTTGCCGCTGCGGGCGCTCCAGTCGAAGATGGACGCGGGCTCCGTGGAGTGGATGGAGGCGTAAATGATCACCCAGCCGATCAGCACCAGCAGGAAATAGCAGCCGACCAGCCACCAGTCCACCGTCTTTCCAAGGCCCCGGTCGAAGGAGCCGGGCATTCCGTCCGCTTTCAGCATACTCAGAAGAATCGGGTGGTCATCAGTCGGTCCTCCAGGTACTGCCGCGCCGGCGAAATCTCCCCGTTCAGGTATTTCTCCAGCATCAGCGAAGCCACCGGCAGCGCCCAGGTGGCGCCAAAGCCGGCGTTCTCGACATACGCAGCCACGGCAATCTTAGGATTGTCCTTGGGCGCGAAACAGATAAAGACGGAATTGTCCTTGCCGTGGGGGTTCTGGGCGGTGCCGGTCTTGCCGCACACGTCCAGGCCCGGAATGCGGGCGCTGAAGGCGGTGCCGCCCGCCGAACCGCCGCCGTTCACGGCCATGTACATGCCCTCGACGGCCGTCTTGAAGTGCGTCGTGTCCACAAGCGTGTACTGACGCTCCTTGTAGATGGGATCGATCTCGACCCCCTCGGAATCCTTGACGATATGGGGGATGTAGTAGTATCCGCGGTTGGCCATCGTCGCTGCCAGATTGGCGATCTGGAGCGGCGTGGCGCCGATCTCACCCTGGCCGATGGACAGGGAGATGATGGTCTGGAAACGCCAGCGTCCCTGGCCGTAGACCTTGTTGTAGAACTCGGAGGTCGGGATGTTGCCGCCCAGCTCCGAGGGGAAATCGCTGCCGAGCTTACGGCCGAAACCGAAGCTGAGGACCTTCTCCCGCCAGGCGTCGAACGCGTCCGCCGTGGTCTTGTATTTCTTGTTGTCCAGGATATTGCGGAAGACGTAGCAGAAATAGCCGTTGCAGGAGGTGGCGATGGCGCTGAGCAGGTTCAGCGGCGAGGCGTGGCCGTGGCAGCCGAGCTTGCGGTTGCCGCCGTAGGGGAAACCGTGGCTGCAGGGGTACATGTTGGACGGCTGCAGCACGCCCTCCTCCAGGCCGATCAGGCCGTTGACCAGCTTGAACACGGAACCCGGCGGGTAGGAAGCCATCACGGTGCGGTTGAACATCGGCTTGCGCGGGTCACGCGCGATCTCGGCGTAGTGCCGGCCGATGTCGCTCAGCACGTCCACGTCGATACCGGGGCTGGACACCATAGCCAGGATCTCTCCGGTGGAGGGTTCGATCGCCACCACGGAGCCCACTTTCCCTTCCATCAACTGCTGGCCGTACTGCTGCAGGTGGGCATCGATGGTGGAGACGACGTTGTGGCCCGGCTCGGCCTCCTTGTCCTCTGCGCCGTCCATGTAGGGCGACTGGACGCGGTTGCGCGAGTCGCGCAGGTAGATGTGATAACCCTTGACGCCGCGCAGCTGTTCCTCCATCGCGGCCTCCAGGCCGGTCTTGCCGACATAGTCGCCGGAACGATAGTCCGGGTGCTCCTTGATGTAGTCGGCGTCCACCTCGGAGATGTAGCCGAGCAGGTTGCCGCCCGCGTTGAACGGGTAGCGGCGCACGCTGCGCACCTCCGCCTTGAAGCCCGGGAAGCGGAAAGCCTCCTCCGCAAAGCGGATGTAATTCTCGTGCGGGATATGCTTGACGAACGACAGGGTCTGGAAACCGATCCGCGTGCGGTACTTGCGGTAATAGGCCATCCGCTCGCGGATGAAATCCGCCTCCACGTTCAGCGCCCGGGCCAGGGCGAGCGTGTCGAAAGGCTTGACGTCCCGCGGAGTCACCACGATGTCGTAGCACACCTCGTTGCCGACCAGCTCCTCTCCGTTGCGGTCGTAGATGATGCCTCGCGGCGGATAGATGTAGTTGTAGACCAGCGAGTTGTTGTCGGCGTCCCGCTTATACTTGTCGTTGATGATCTGGATATAGAACAGCTTGGCCAGCAGCACGGCGGCCACGACCAGCAAGCCGGTCACCAGGCGGTTTTTGCGGTTTAGTTCCATTTGCCGGCAGATTCTTCAAGCAACAGATAAGCTACAGGCACGGAAACGACCGTGCTCGCCAGCAGAGAGATGCCGAACTTGAGGGCCAGGAAGACCAGGGAATACATCCCGGCGCCGTCCACCCAGAGATAGACCAGCAGGAAGACGGTTGTCAGCATCAGGATGGCCGTGACGAATTTCGTCTGGCGCTGCCGATGAAACGAGAGCTCCTCGCCGCGGGAGATGAGCTCGTGGCCGAAGACCAGTTGGATGACCCCGCGGCGGAGCGCCCCCACGGGGACCAGCGCCAGGGCGGTGAGGCCCAGCTGGCCGTTCACCAGGAAGTCCGCCGCCACGCCCAGCACGAAGGCCAGCAGCATCAGGCGGATGCTCCCCTGCTCAATAGGCAGGCAGAGCAGCATCGCCGGCAGGAAGACGATGAAGACGTACTGTGAGAAATTGAGATAATTCCACAGGAGCAGCTGCGCCACGAACAGCAGGATGAACTTGACCGTAGATGCTCTCATAGCTCGTCCTCCGCCACGGCCTCCAGGGCCGTAATTTCTTCACGGGCCAGGTTTTCCACCACCGTTACGTAACGGAGCGTGGAGAAATCCTGGAACAAAAACACTTCCACCTCACGCGTGGAGCCGTCCACCAGCCGGCTGTTCCCGGTCACGCCGATCGGGATGTCCGGCGGGAAGAATACCGAAAAGCCGCTCGTCCGGACCGTGTCGCCGGGGTTCACGACGTAATGCGGCGAAAGGTTGCGCATCAAGGCGCGATGCGTGCTGGTACCATCCCAGGAAAGCGGGCCCACCTGCTCGGTGGCGCCCAGCCGCGCGCCGACGCTCATGTCCGGATTCATCAGGGTCAGGCCGTAGGAGTAGTGCTTGTCCACGGCTTCGACGATACCGACCACACCCCGGTCGGAAATGATACCCGAATGGGGACGAACGCCATCCTCGGATCCTTTGTTGAGGATGATGTAGTTGTGGACCTGGTTGCGGCTCATCTTCACCACCGTGGCCGGGATATAATGATACGCGGCCGGATGCTCGTCGGAAGCCACGTGGTCCTGCTCTTCCCCCGCCGCATCACGCAACTCATAGGCGCGCAGGCGCTCCTGCAGGCGGGCGTTCTCCGCCTGGAGCTGCTGGTTGAGGTCATCCATCCGGAACTGGTTGCGCAGCGCCTCACCGCCGCCCCAGAGGAAAGCCTTGGTGCGGTGCGAAGCCCGGTTGATCCAGATGTTCTGCGCGGTCGAACTGCTGTGCAGCAAGACGAGCGCAGCAACCTCCAGCAAAAGGAAGGTTGCCGCGCTCAGCAAGAAGGAAGATGTCTTCTGACCGGACATCCTAACGCATCAGGAAGGAGTAACGGTCCGTATGTTTGAGGGCGTCGCAGGTGCCGCGGGCCACCGCATGGAGCGGATCCTCGGCCACGTGGAACTTGATGTTGACCTTGTCCTGGAAGCGCTTGGCCAGACCGCGGAGCAGGGCGCCGCCGCCGGACAGATAGATACCGTTTTCGACGATGTCGGCGTACAGCTCCGGCGGCGTGTTTTCCAGCACGTGCAGGATGGACGCTTCGATCTTGGCGATGGACTTGTCGAGGCAGTGCGCGATCTCCTGGTGGGTGATCGTGGCCTCGACCGGGTGCGCCGTCATCAGGTTCGGACCGCGCACAATGAACGGTTCGGGCGTCTCCTCCTCCGGAAGGTCACCGATGACGGCACCGACCGCCATCTTGATCTTCTCGGCCGTGATCTCGCCCACGCGGATATTGTGCTGCTGGCGGAGATAGTACTGGATGTCGCTCGTGAACACGTCGCCGGCGGTGCGGATGCTGTCCTGCTGGACGAGGCCGCCCAGGGAGATGACGGCGATCTCCGTGGTACCGCCACCGATGTCGACCACCATGTTGCCCTGCGGCGCCTCGACGTTCAGGCCGATACCAAGAGCCGAGGCCATCGGCTCGAAGATCAGGTAGACGTCGCGGCCGCCGGCGTGCTCCGTAGAGTCACGCACGGCGCGGATCTCCACTTCCGTGGATCCGGAAGGGATGCCGACCACCACCTTCAGGTTGGGGGTGAACAGGGAGGAGTGACGGCCGCCGGCCTGCTTGATGAAACCGCGGATCATCATCTCCGCGGCGTTGAAGTCGGCGATCACGCCGTCGCGCAGCGGGCGGACGGTCTTCACACCGGGGCTGGTGCGCTCGTGCATCAGTTTGGCTTGGGTGCCCAGGGCGATGCACTTGCCCGTATTGTTGTCGATGGCCACGATACTGGGCTCATCCAACACGATCTGCCCGTTCTGGTAGATGACGGTGTTGGCGGTACCCAGGTCGATAGCCAGTTCCTGATTCAGGAAGGAAAACGCCATATCTTTTCTTGTGTTAGTTTGAAAGACAAATATAAATAAAATTCCTTAATTTTGTGGTAGTAAAATTCGATTTATGCGCAGAAAAATTTACGGGATTTTCGTGGCCGGCGGAAGCGGCACCCGGATGGGCGGCGACACCCCCAAGCAGTTCCTTCTGCTGGACGGTCGCCCCATCCTGCAGTGCACCATCGAGCGCTTCCTGGAGGCGGAACCGGAGATGAAGGTCATCACCGTCCTTCCCAAGGCTCATTTCCAGACCTGGAAGGACCTCTGCGCGATCCATTCCTTCCACTGCCCGCAGACCCTCGTCGCCGGCGGACTGACCCGCTTCCACTCTGTCCAGAACGCACTCCGCAAGGTGCCTGATGGCGCCATCGTGTCCATCCACGACGGCGTGCGGCCGCTGGTCAGCGCGGACCTCGTGCGTCGGATGCTGGAGCGCATGCAGCGCGGGGAATGCCGGGCCCTGCTGCCCGTCGTCCCCGTCGTGGACACGCTCCGCTCCACCGACCCGGCGACGCCGGATCCAGACCGCTCGAAGGTCGTCGCGGTCCAGACGCCGCAGATCTTCCGCTCCGAGGACATCAAGGCGGCCTACACGCAGGCCTACGACCTCTCCTTCACCGACGACGCTTCGGTGGCGGCGCGCAAAGAAATACCGCTCGCCTTCGAAACGGGCGAGCGGTTCAATCTCAAAATTACGACTCCCGAGGACTTGATCCTCGCAGAAGCCATCCTTACACGCCGTTAGCGTGGAAGCTGGTGGTCTTGTAATCCTTGACCCACACTTCGCGCTCGAAGGACTGGTCGAGGGAGATCATCGTGTCCGTGGACTGGATGTAGGGAATCCGCTGGATGGTGTTCAGCAGGATGCTCATCAGGTGCTCATTGTCAAAGCAATACACCTTCAGGAACAAGGCGGCCTTGCCGGTCACGAAGTGACATTCCACAATCTCGGGAATGTGCTTGAGCGCGGCGACGACATCCGGGTACTTGTTGTCTTCCGACAGGTTCACGCTGATGAAGGCGCAGACGTTGAGCCCGAGGGCGCCGGGCTTGACCACCATCCGGGATCCGGTGATGACGCCGTTGCTTTCCATCTTGTGGACCCGCTGATGGATGGCGGCTCCGGAGATACCGCACTCCCGGGCAATCTCCAGGAATGGCATCCGGGCGTTGTTGACCAGGTAGGAGAGAATCTTCCGGTCGATTGCGTCGATCTGGTAATTTGCCATATGCTACTAACTATTGCTTTTTCTTGAATCTGCGGGGTCTGGCTGCGGCTTCGGGGGCCGGTGCGTCGGCGATGATCTTGCGGCAGGCCTCCTCGGTCAGCGCGGCGGCGTCCGTCCCACGCGGGATGCGGAAATTGCGCCCGTCGAATTTGATGTACGGACCGTAGCGGCCGTTCAGCACGGAGATCCCGGCCGCCTCGAACTCCTTGATCACGGGGGTGGCCGAAGCGCCCGAAACGGCGTCCTTCACCAGCTGGACGCACTCTTCCGGAGTGATGCGCAGCGGGTCCGCGCCGCGGGGCAGGGAGATATTCTTGTCGCCGTATTTGAGGTACGGGCCGAAACGGCCCTTAAGCACCTGAATGTCAACGCCTTCATAGTTGCCGACCCGGCGCGGGAATTCCAGCAGCCGGAGCGCGTCTTCGAGCGTCAGCGTCTCGATGAGCTGCCCCTTCGCGAGGCTCGCCGACTGGCGGTCGTCGCCGTCGCCCTTCTGGACGTAGGCGCCGAACTGCCCGAAGCGGGCCACGACCTGGCGGCCGTCGGCGGGATCCACGCCGAGCACACGCTCCACGTGGGTATACTGCCCGTCATGCATGGTGGCGTCCACCTTCTGGTGGAAGTCTCCGTAGAAGGAAGAAATCACCTCGTTCCAGACCTGCTTGCCCTCGGCGATGCTGTCGAAATCCTGCTCCACGGTGGCCGTGAAGTCATAGTCCATGATGTTCGGGAAATTCTCCACGAGGTAGTCCGACACCACGATGCCGATTTCCTGCGGGATCAGTTTGCCGCGCTCGGCGCCCACGGTTTCCGTCTTGGCGGACGCCGTGACCGTGCTGCCCTTCAGGGTCAGGTTCGTCACGGGGACCTTGCGGCCCTCGACGTCGCCCTTGAAGATGTAGCCGCGGCCCGTGGTCAGGGTCGAGATAGTCGGCGCGTAGGTGGACGGGCGGCCGATGCCCAGCTCCTCAAGTTTCTTGACCAGGGTGGCCTCCGAGTAACGGGCGGGCGCCTGGGAGAACTTGCAGTCGGCGGCGATGCTGCGCAGCTGGATGGGGTTCCCGACCTGCATCGGCGGCAGGATGGTGTTGTCCTCCTGCACCTCGTCGTCGCTGCCCTCCATGTAGAGCTTCAGGAAGCCGTCGAAGAGCACCTCCGTGGCCTGGATACCGAACTGTTCGGCGCGCTTGTCAGACGCCACTTTGATGCTGGTACCCAGCACTTTGGCCTCGGCCATCTGCGAAGCGACCGTGCGCTTCCAGATCAGCTCGTAGAGCTTCTTCTCCTGGGCCGTGCCCTCGATGTCCGTATTGGCGATGAAGGTCGGGCGGATGGCTTCGTGCGCCTCCTGCGCACCCTTCGAACGGGTCTTGTACTGACGCGGGTGGGAATACTCCGGACCGAAGTTGTCCAGGATGAACTGCTTGGACGTGCCGAGCGCCAGGGCGGAAAGGTTCGTGGAGTCGGTACGCATGTAGGTGATCAGACCGCGCTCGTAGAGCCCCTGCGCCAGGCGCATCGTCAGGCTCACGGGGTAGCGCAGCTTGCGGGCCGCCTCCTGCTGGAGCGTGGAGGTCGTGAACGGCGCCGCCGGGAAGCGGACCGCGTCCTTTTTCTCGACGGAAGCGACCGTGTAGGAGGCGCCTATGCTGTCCTCCAGGAAGGCACGGGCCTGCTCCAGGGTCTCGAAACGGGTGTCCAACAGGCCTTTGACCTTGACCCCGTCCACGATGAACTGGGCTTCCACCTTATAATAGGGAGTATTCTGGAATTCGATGATTTCCTTCTCGCGGTCCACGACGAGCCGGAGCGCCACGGACTGCACGCGGCCGGCCGACAGGCCCCGCTGGATCTTGCGCCACAGGATCGGAGAAAGTTCGAAACCGACGAGGCGGTCCAGGACGCGGCGCGCCTGCTGGGCCTTCACGAGGTTGTCGTCGATGTCGCGCGGCGTCTCGATGGCGTGCAGGATGGCGTCCTTGGTGATCTCGTGGAAGACGATGCGCCGGGTGCGGCTGCGGTCCAGACCCAGGGTCTCGACCAGGTGCCAGGAAATGGCCTCTCCCTCACGGTCCTCATCAGAAGCCAGCCAGACCAGCGCGGCTTCGTCCGCCGCCTTCTTCAGCTCGGCCACCACCTTCTTCTTGGCGGCGGGCACGACATACTCGGGCTTGAAGCCGTCGGCGACATCCACGCTGAGCTTCTTGTCCTGCAAGTCCCGGATGTGTCCAAAGCTGGATTTGACCGTGAATTCCTTGCCCAAATATTTCTGAATGGTCTTCGCCTTGGCCGGCGACTCGACGATAACTAAATTCCCCGCCATTTTCTTCTCTTTTCTATTTCGAACTGCAAAGAAAATCAGAAACTCGGTAAAATTCAAAATTTAATCGTTAATTTTGCGCTCGTTATCATGGGGTCATAATTATATTATGACAAATTTTTTGCCGATGAAAGAGACTACCAAAAAGAAGATTGTCAAGTGGTTTTGGATCCTGGTCGCGGCCCCGTTCGTGCTGGTGCTCCTGCTTTTGCTGCTGGTCGGCATCTTCGCGAAGATCCCTTCTTTCGAAGAGTTGGAGCACCCGGACAACAAGCTGGCCACCCAGGTCATCGCCGAGGACGGAGAGGTCCTCGCCACCTTCCATATAGAGAACCGTACCTACGTCAGCTATGACGAGCTCTCCCCGTACCTGGTCCAGGCGGCCGTGGCCACGGAGGACGCCCGCTTCTACAAGCATTCGGGCATCGACATGAAGGGTCTCGCCCGCGTGCTCTTCAAGACGCTGCTGATGCGGGACTCCAGCCAGGGCGGCGGCAGTACCATCACCCAGCAGCTCGCCAAGACTCTCTATCCGCGCAGCGAGATCCGCAACAAGTTCCAGATGGTGGGCATCAAGCTCAAGGAGTGGATCACCGCCGTCAAGATCGAGCGGGACTACACCAAGGACGAGATCGTGGACATGTACCTCAACTCCATCTTCTTCGGCAGCAGCGCCTACGGCGTGAAGGCCGCGGCGGAGACCTACTTCGCCAAGGAGCCGGCCGACCTGACGGTCGAAGAGGCCGCCCTGCTGGTGGGCATGGTCAACAAGCCCACGCGCTACAACCCCGTCCTCAACCCGGACCGCTCCCTGGAGCGGCGCAACTTCGTGATCGGCCAGATGGAGAAGAGCGGCTACCTGACCAAGGCGCAGCGCGACTCGATCCGCCAGATCCCCATCACGCTCAACTTCCAGGTGCAGGACCACAACGCCGGCCACGCGCCCTATTTCCGCGACATGCTTCGCCGCGACATGCAGGCCACGCGCCCCGAGCGCTCCGACTACCAGTTCCCCGAGGACTACGCGCACGACTCGCTCCGCTGGCGCGACGATCCGATCTACGGCTGGCTCAACAAGCACAAGAAGAGCGACGGTTCGTCCTACGACCTCGACCGGGACGGCCTGCGCATCTATACGACCATCCATTATAAGATGCAGCAATACGCCGAGGAGGCCGTGGCCGAGCACATGGGAAGCAATCTCCAGCCGGCCTTCGACCGCGAGCTGAAGGGCAAGCGCAACCGCCCGTTCTCCAGCGACGTGACGCCCAAGATGGCCGAGACCCTGATGAACCAGGCCCGCCGGTGGAGCGACCGCTACCGCCTGCAGCACCGCGCCGGCAAGAGCGACGCGGAGATCATGGCGCAGTTCTCCAAGCCCGAGAAGATGCGCGTCTTCGCCTGGAATGCCAAGGGTTATGTCGACACCACCATGACGCCGGACGACTCCATCCGCTACTACAAGAGCTTCCTGCGCTGCGGCTTCATGGCCATCGAGCCCAACACGGGCTACATCCGCGCCTATGTCGGCGGTCCGAACTACCGCTACTTCAAATATGACAACGTCCGCCAGGGCAAGCGGCAGGTCGGCTCGACCATCAAGCCCTACCTTTATACCCTGGCCATGCAGGAGGGCATGACGCCCTGCGACCGCATCGTCCTGCTCCCGCAGACCTTCGTGCTGCCCAACGGCGACGTCTGGACACCGCGAAGCACCGACAAGTCCGAGATGATCGGCAAGACCGTCACCCTGGGCTGGGGCCTCGCCCACAGCTCCAACAACGCCTCCGCCTTCCTGATGAAGGAGCTCGGCCCGGCGGCCCTCGTCCGCATGGTCCACCAGATGGGCGTGCAGACGCATCTGGACGAGGTGTATTCCCTCTGCGTTGGCGCGGCGGAAGTGCCGGTGTTCGACATGGTCGCCGCCTACAACACCTTCCCTTCCCACGGCACCTACATCACGCCCCAGTACGTCTACCGGATCACGGACAATGACGGACGCGTGATCGACGAGTTCAACAACCAGAAGCGCGACGCCATCTCCGAGCAGACTGCCTACCTGATGGTGAACATGATGCGCGGCGTGGTCAACGAGGGCACGGGCAACCGTCTCCGCTCCGTCTACGGCCTGCGCGGCGAGATCGCCGGCAAGACCGGTACGACCAACGACAACTCCGACGGCTGGTTCATCGGCTACACGCCCAACATCACCGCCGGCGTCTGGGTGGGCGGCGAGGACCGCAACGTCCACTTCACCTCCACCGCCCTGGGCCAGGGCGCCAACGCCGCCCTCCCGATCTGGGGCATCTGGATGAAGAAGTGCCTCGCGGACCCGACCATCGGCTGGTCGATGGACGACGACCATTTCATCGCGCCCTCCGTCGGCGCGCTGCACTACAACTGCGCGACGGACGGCACGTTCCTCGGCGGCTACGGCGACGACTATGCCGGCCAGGACGGCAACGACGCGCGCAACCAGGAAGAAGAATACTATTTCAATTAAGATATGAGCAAGTACAAGACCATCGCCGTCGTGTACGGCAGCGACTCCTCCGAGTGGGAGGTCTCCTGCCGCAGCGGTGAATTCGTCGCCTCCCGCATCGACGGGAACGAATACGATGTCTACGAGATCTTCGCCCGCTTCGGCAAGTGGCAGCTCGTGGCGGCCAAGAAGCGCAACTCGATGCGCGTCACCTTCCCGGAGGGAGCGCGGCCGGAGATTGAGAAGAACGATTTCTCCGTCCAGGTCCTCGGCGAGCGGGTCAAGTTCGACTTCGCGTACATCGTGCAGCACGGCGCGCCGGGCGAGACCGGCCAGATGGAGGGCTACCTCGAGATGCTGGGCATCCCCTGCAGCACCTGCGACTCGAGTACCTGCTCGATCGTCTTCGACAAATACGCCTGCAAGTGCTACATCCGAGAGCTCGGGCTCGCGAAATGCGCCCCCGACGTCTTCATCCGCCACGGCATGGACCACGACAAGGCGAAGGAAGAAGTCGTAAAGAAACTGAAATTCCCCGTGTTCGTGAAGCCGACCCAGGGCGGGTCCAGCTTCGGCGTCACGCGCGTGATGCGCCCCGAGGACGTCGGCCCGGCCGTGCAGTTCGCCTTCAGCGAGAACCACACCGTGCTCATCGAGCAGGGCGTGACGGGCCGCGAGCTCACCTGCGCCGCCTATTTCGACGGCGAGAAGGTCGCCACGCTACCGCTCATCGAGATTGTCACGGACAACGAATACTTCGACTACGACGCCAAGTACAACGGCCACAGCCAGGAGATCTGCCCGGCACCCGTCTCCGACGAGGTCCGCAAGCAGGTGCAGGACACCACGGCAGAGATCTACTTCCGCCTCGGTTGCCGCGGCGTCGTCCGCATGGACTGGATCCTCGCAGACGACGGTCTCTACTTCCTGGAGATCAACACCATCCCGGGCATGACGAGCGCCTCGCTCGTGCCCAAGATGGTCCGCACGGCGGGTCTGGACATGACCGCCTTCCTGAGCACCATCATCGAGAACTGCTAGTGCTGCTCGCCGATTTCATCCGCGACGGTGCCGCCCGCCTCGAGAAACTGTACCCTTCGCCGGAGGCGAGGGGTTTGGTTTTGATGCTCTGCCGTGAACTGCTGGGCGTGACGAACTACACGCATGTCGTAGAGCCACGGACGGCCGTCCCGGAGGAGCGGCTGCCGGAGCTCGAGGCCGCCCTGGCGCGGCTGTGCGCCGGCGAGCCGATCCAATATGTGCTGGGCGTGGCGGAATTCTGCGACCGGCGCTTCGTCGTGGGGCCGGGCGTGCTCGTGCCGCGCCCCGAGACGGAGCTGCTCGTCGCCGAGGCCGTCCGGACGCTCCAGGAAATGGAGTTGGACCGCGCGCCGCGGGTGCTCGATCTCTGCACCGGCTCGGGCTGCATCGCCTGGAGCATCGCCCTGGACATCCGCGACGCCGAAGTGATTGGCGTCGATGTTTCGGAGACGGCGCTGGACTACGCCAGGAAACAGTTCCCCCAGGGCCCTTCCTTTATTCAAGCCGACGTCCTCGACACGGAGCAGGCCTTCCCCTACGGCCCGTTCGACCTGGTCGTCAGCAATCCGCCCTACGTGCTGGAGCGCGAGCGGACGCAGATGCGGCCCAACGTGCTCGACTGGGAGCCGGATCTCGCGCTCTTCGTGCCGGACGACGACCCGCTGCGTTTCTACCGGGCCGTCGCGCGCTGGGCGCAGCGCTTCCTGCGGCCGGGCGGGGTCGGTCTCGTCGAGATCAACGAGGCCCTCGGGCCCGAAACCGCCGAAGTCTTCCGCGCCGCGGGTTTCAAAAACGTACGGAATCTGCCCGATTTCTACCAAAAAGATCGTTTCGTCAGATTCCAGACACCTGATAACCAAGCGATTAATAATTAAACGATTAATCGGAAAAGAAATCGGATAAATGTTCGTCAATTTGCAGCAGTCAAAACTGTTCGCAAAAATGAAAACTTTCCGATTCTCCGTGGCGCTGCTCTGCGCCCTCGCCCTCGCCGCCTGCGGCGAGAAACAACCCTTCGATCCGACGGCCGACCAGGGCCTTTTCTCCCTGTCGGACGTGGCCAAGATGCTCTCCGACCTGCCACTCGAGAGCCAGCATCTCGACGAAGTCTACGACGCCGTGACGTCCTCCTCCGGCCACGGCTACGATGAAGAATACCGCCTCACGGACCTCTTCGAGGCGCCGGGCGCGGGCGTGGGCGACAGTCCGCAGACCCGCGCCACCAAGGCCGGCGGCTACTCGATGCCGCTGCGCGACCTCTTCGCCAACTACCTGTCGGACAAGTACGGCACCAAGGCCGGCGCGGCGGACGTGGAGCGCTACATCAACGCGCTCAGCGAGTCCGACATGCAGATCTACTGGCCCTATTCCGAAGAATGGAACGGCCAGGACTTCCCCATCGTCACCTTCGACCCGGGCTACGGCGCCGAGGCCAACTACGGCTACGAGGTGCGCATCGACAGCTACGGCGCCCACGTGGTGGACTCCGTGATCGTGACCGAGCAGGTGGCGCGCGAGCGCCCGGTCTGGGTGATCAACCGCAACGACGATGCGGCCTTCACTCCGTTCGAGCTCTTCGAGGAGTCCGCCGGTACCAAGGCCTCCAAGGACAAGGGGAAGGGCGATGAGAAAGAATACATCCTCAGCATCCGCGATTTCAAGATGCTGCGCAACTACGATTCCTGGTTCAGCGGCGCCAGCGAGTTTTTCATCAAAACAGGCGCCGTGGACGGCTTCAAGGCCACCAAGGACGAAGACCTGAAGAACTACTCGCCCAGCCTGACGGACCTGATGGTCGTGATCAAGCGCAGCCAGCTGAACCGCAAGGTTCCCTTCAACGCCCTCCTGCTGACGAACTTTACCGAGCAAATGGAGAAGATCGCCTTCATGGTGATCGAGGACGACGGGGGCACGACCACCAACTGGAAGTGCAGCGCCGTGGTCAAGTACAACTCCAAGCAGTACGGCTTCGAGCTGGAAATCCCCTACAAGGACAAGGACGACATCGTCTGGCGCGGCCAGCTCACGCGCAACTATTTCCAGGACGCCTTCGACAAAGGCGGCGGCAATGTCACCGGCCGTTTCGGCGATGTAGAAATAACATTTGCGCTGGAATGAGAAAAAATGATTATCTTTGTTCAGAACTGCGCCGTTCTGAACATGGGTAACCGTTGCTTTTCTATCAAAAAGGTGTTGCGAAGCTTCCGCTTCGCGTTCCGCGGTGTGGGCGTGCTGTTCCGTGGAGAGCACAACGCCTGGGTGCACCTTTTTGCGACCATCCTGGTCGTCGCGGCCGGTTTCATTTTCCGGATTTCCCTGACAGAATGGGCCCTGGTGGCGTTTGCCATCGGGCTCGTTTTTGCTGCTGAGATCCTCAACTCCGCGCTGGAGCGCGTCTGCGACGTCGTCCAGCCGGAGCAGGACAAGCGCATCGGCGACATCAAGGACCTATGCGCCGCCGGCGTCCTCGTCTGCGCCATCGCCGCTGCCGCCATCGGCCTGCTCATCTTCCTCCCGAAAATCTTCTGATTCCGGTTCCTTCTCTTCTTCCTCCTTGGGCTGTTCCACTGCCGGCTCCTCCTTTTTGCGAAGCAGGTCCCAGCCGGAGCGACCACGCCTGCGCAGGCAGAGCAGGCCCGCGGTGACGAGGTTCAGCAGGAGCGGAAGGATGATATAGAAAACGAACATGAGGCCGCCGCTGCGGGCGCCGGGCAGGCCGAAAAAGTACAAGTACAGCTTGGCCAGGCCGTAGGCGACGGGCAGGGACAGGAAGATCAGCCACACGCCCAGCTTGCGCTTGCACAGTAGGAGGATGTATCCTAAAAAGCAGACCACCCCGCCCAGGATCATCAGGAAGTACGGCAGCTGGAGATCCGCGGGGGCACCTACCCCGAATTGCAGGGAAACCAGGAGGTTGCGCCCCAGTACGGGCATGACACCGATCAGGACCACCCAAAGCCAGATGGTGGTCAGCAGATTGTAGGATTTCTTCTCTTTCATGATGATTAAATGGCGTTAACGGTCATTTCGCAGGCGGCACAGTCGAAACGGAGCGCCAGGCGGCGTCCGTTGTTGACAAGGAACAGCTCCTGCGGGGGCTTGGCGCCCTGGTGTTTCGGGCAGAGGCCAAGCTCGTAGCGGATACAGTATTTGGAGCGGAGGAGAGATTCGCCGGTCGAGCCGGCGAATGACGGTTCCTTCGTCATTCCGGGCATCTTATTCGTCATTCCGGGCTTGACCCGGAATCTCCTTTCCATCGGGATCGAGTCCAGGTCCTCGGCGACGAGGCGGCGGATGCCATTGAGCGTGGCGGCGCTCAGGAGCGGGAGCTTGCCGCCGGCGGTTTCGACGAGGAGCTCGTCCACGACGAAGCGGTACACGCCGCTGCGCTTGCCGAGCTGCTCGCGCAGCATCGCCTCGGCGCGCTCGCGGTTCTCGGCCGTCTCCACGTCGGTGTGGAAGGGGCTCAGCACCTCGCGGCCGTCCTGCGTGACGGCGTGCACGTCGAGGACATATTTCCCGTGCACCCGCACGGAGAGGCGCACCGGAATCTCCCGGCGGCAGGCCTGCGTGTCGAGAATCTTCTCGAAGGCGGTGCTGATGTTGCGGTAGAGGGTCATGCCCTCCCGGAGGTCGGGGACGTCCTTGCAGCGGACCTGCAGGCCCTCGCAAACGTCGCCGCGGAAGCCCGTCACGCCGTCGGCGGTCGCAATGGCGAAGCCGTCGCCGTTATGCAGCTCCAGCCCCTGCTGCAGGGGTTTGACGCCGAACTGCATCCCCTGCCCGGGCGTCCGGCGGATGCGCTGCACCGTCCCGACGGCCTCGCCCATCGACTTGGGCGCGTCCATCGAGGACCACTTGCCGCGCTTCCCGTCCAAGAAGAGCTCGGTGTAGCCGCGGTTGAAAGTCTTGGCGGTGTCGGGCGTGAAACCGCCCGTCACCTCGCCCCAGGAAGCGCGGCGGTAGCGTTCGGGGTACTTCGCCACCAGCGCGTCCAGCGCCAGCGAGTAGTCCCGCACGACGTTCTTGACATAGGAAGCGTTCTTGAGGCGCCCCTCGATCTTGAAGGAGCACACGCCGGCGTCGGCCAGCTCCTCCAGCCGGGCCTTCAGGTTGAAATCTTTGAGCGACAGCAAGGCCTTGCCGCGCACCAGCACATGCCCGTCGCCGTCCACGAGGTCGTAGAGCGAGCGGCAGGCCTGGATGCATTCGCCGCGGTCCGCGCTCCGCCCGTCGATGTACTCGGACAGGCGGCACTCGCCGCTGTAGCCCACGCAGAGCGCTCCGTGCACGAAGCACTCTACCTCGCAGGAGACGGCGGCGCAGATCTCGCGGATCTGCGCGAGCGAGAGTTCACGCTCCAGGATGATGCGCTCGCAGCCCAGCGACTCGAAGAGCCGGGCGCGCGCCACGTCGCGGATGGCGCACTGGGTGGAGGCGTGGATGGGAACGGTGATGTCTTCCAACGCGGCGATCCGGGGCTCGCGGATGATGAAGGCGTCCGCCCCGGCCTCCTGGGCGCGGAGCAGTTGCGCGTGCGCCTCCTCTTCCTCCCCGTCACGCCACAAAGTGTTGAATGTCACGAAAATCCGCACCCCGAAACGATGGGCGTAGGTGCAGAGTTCAGCAATATCTTCGAAGCTGTTGCCCGCCGCCTTGCGGGCGCCGAAATCGGGACCCGCGATATATACGGCATCGGCACCGCAGTCAATGGCTGCGATGCCGATTTCTTTGTTCCTGGCGGGGGCCAGCAGCTCAAGCGCCTGCATTACTTCAGGGCTTCAAGCATCTTCTTGGCCTCGGCGCCGTACTTGGGATCGCTGGCGGCCTTGGTGTAGAACTCCTTGGCCTTGGTGTTGTTCTTGGCGGTCTGGTAGAGCGCACCGACGGTGTAGGCGATGGCGCCGGCGTTGCTGGCGGTCGGGGCGGCCTCGAGGTACTGCTCGAAGTACTTGATGGCGTCATTGTTCTTGCCGGCGGCCTGGGAAGCCTGGCCGGCGAGCTGAAGCGCCTGGGCGTTGGAGCCGAGCTCGTAAGCCTTCACGGCAGCGGCGACGGCGTCAGCATACTTCTTGGCCTTCAGGTCGGCGGAAGCCTCCTTCAGGTAGATGTTGCCGAGCTGCTTGTTGGCATTGGCCTCCTGGCCGTTGGCGGCGGCGAGTTCAAACGCGGCCTTGGCCTCTTCGGTCTTGCCGGCGCTCAGCAGGGCGGCACCCTTGTAGAAAGCGGCGGTGCCGTTGGTCGGATCCGCATCCAGGATCTCCTGGAAAGCGGCCGCGGCGGCGTCATACTCCTTGGCTTTGTACAGACCGTTGGCCTTGGAGAGCTTCACCTGCGGAACCAGGCCCTTGGCCTCGTCAGCCACGCTGAAAGCTTCATACTCCTCAGCAACCTTCTCCGCCTCCACGAGGGCGGTAATCGCCTCGTCGAACTTGGAGGCTTTCACGAGATCCTTCGCGAGGGAGAGTTTCAGGTTGGGGATGATATTCTTGCAGTTTGCCACGACCTCCTGGCCTTCTTCGCCAAGGGCTTCGGCAAGCTTGAGGGCTTCCTCGAAAGATTTCAGTGCATTTTCCTTCTCACCGGCGGAAACGGCTTCCGCACCGGCATTGTAGATTTCGGTCACGGCCGCCAGATCCTGGGCGAAGGCGGAACCGAATGCAACGGCGAGCGCTGCGAGGGTGACGATTAATTTTTTCATTTTTTTGTTATCGGTTTGTTAGTTTTGAATCGAGATTCCCGCAAATTTAATGATTTTCTTTTTTACTTTTGCAAAAGTTATGCGGAAGTTATTCAAGCATATTTCATGCCTGTTGCTCCTGTTGTCCTCTTTTATGATGCACGGACAGGGGCTCCCGTCCCTTGGCACCGCCCCGGAAATCAAAAGGGGCAGCCTGCCCGACGGCATCCAGTTCTATCTGGTCACCAACCCGGACCGGAAAGGTTATGCCGATTTCGCGCTGGTGCAGCGCGGCCGGCGGGACCTTTCGCAGGCGCGCGAACTGCTGCGCGAGCTGCCGCATTTCGGCCAACGCGTCCCCTATCAGTTCCTGGCGGAGAACGGCATCGGCTACGGCCCGGAGGGTTTCATCTCCCTGCCGGCAGACGCGGCCCTGTTCTCCTTCCACGACGTACCCACGCACAATGAGAGCGTCGCGGACTCCACCCTGCTGATGCTCTTCGACATCGCCGCGGCCTACCGCAAGCCGCAGGCGGTCATCATCTGCGGCGACATCGACGCCGCCAAGATCCGCGAGCGGATGGGCCTGCTGTCGATGATGGTGCCCGCGCTGGAATACAATTATCCGGGCATCGGATACCAATGGGCGCCGAACGACTCGCTCTCGCTGCTCGTCTCGCGGCAGGCAGGGCGCGAAGTTGCCGCCATCAACGTCATCTACCGCACCCAGCGGCTGCCCCGGGCCGCCATGGACACGCCCCAACCCCTGATCATGCAGGCCTACGCCGAGCAGCTCGGGCGCATCGCCGGGCGGCGCATCGAGCAGCGTTTCCGCGCCGCCGGCCTCCCCCTGGCCGACGTCCGCTTCCGCTACCAGGACAGCGCGCAGGGCCCGGAAGACGAACGGCACACGCTGACCGTCTACACCGCCGCGCGGCAGCTGGACAGCGCCATGCGTTGCGTCGCTTCCGTGCTCGCCGGGCTGGACCGCGACGGCGCCAGCCTGGACGAATTCGTCGAAGCGCGCGACTGGCAGGTCGCCGAGGCCCGCCGGGAGGGTGCGCGCAAGCTGCGCAACGAAGAATACCTCGACCGCTGCGTCGCTTCCTATCTGTATGGCGCCCATCTCGCCTCGGGCGATATGCTGAGCGTTTTCCTCGGCGCGCGCCGGCTCGACGACGAACGCGAACTGGCGCTGTTCAACGGTTTCGCCCGCGCCCTGCTGGACCCCGCGCGCAACCTGACCCTGCGCCTCGACTTGCCCCGCACGAAGATCGACCGCGACGCGCTGCGCCAGGCTTTTTCGGAAGCCTGGGCGGCGACGGCCGAAGGCCGGTCGGCGGATCTCGCCCCCCTGCCGGAACGGCCGGTGACGGGCAAACGGGTTCGCCTGAGCGGAGACGCCCCGGAGCCGCTCTCCGGCGGGCGCCTGTGGACCTTCTCCAACGGGATGAAGGTCATCTATAAGAAAATGAACACGCCGCGCGAGTTCTACTACACGCTGATGCTGCGCGGCGGCGTAGCCGAGGTCCCCAATCTGCGGGCCGGCGAGAGCGCCTTCGTCGGCGACATGCTCACCCTGAGCCGCGTGGCCGGCATGAGCGGCGCGGAATTCCGCGAACGGCTCAGCGCGAGCGGGATCACCCTGCAGCCGGCCGCCTCGCTCTCCGACCTGCGCGTCAGCGGACGCGCCCCGGCGGCGGAGTTCTCCCGCCTCATGCAGGCGCTGCTCCTGCTCGCCGACCGGCGGGAGACCGACGCGGAGGCGTTCACCGCCTACCGGCAGGAAGACGCCCTGCGGCGGGACCGCGAGGTCAACTCCCCGCGCGACGTCAATTCCATCATGGACGATATCCTGCGCCCGGACTTCTTCTACCCGGAGCGCAAACAGCTCGACTGCCTCTCCGAGGACCTGCCCGCCCGGGCGGAGCAATACTTCGCGAGCCTCTTCGACAAGGTCGGGGACGGCGTCCTCCTGCTGATGGGCGACCTCGAGGAAGAAGCGCTCAAGAAGGAGCTCGCCCGCACGCTGGGCGCCTTCCGGACGGAGAAACGCTTCTCCAGCCGCCCGCGCGTGGAGAGCCGCTTCGTCACCGGCACCGTGTCGCGCACGGAAGAATCCGCCGCGGGCGTGGTCGGCGGCAGCGAAATCGGCGTGAACGTGGTGCGCTCGGCCGCGTTACCCTACAACCTCGACAGCTACCTGTCCTTTCAGGTGGCCTGCATGCTGATCCGGCAACGGCTCGCCGGCGCCCTGGCCGACCAGGGATCCTGGGCGGAAGTCAGCAACCGGCTGGAACTCTTCCCGTCGGAGCGCGTATCCGTCTACATCAACTGCCACCCCTGCCCGGAGACCGGCCTGCCGGCCGGCGTCCAGCCGGGCGACACCGGCGCATTGCTGGACGCCGTGCGCAGCGTGACCCACCGGCTGGACGAGCTCGAGATCTCCGAGGCCGAGGTCCGCGCCGCCAAGGCGACCCTCCTCAAGGAGCTGGAGCTCCGCTACAACCAGCCGGAGACCCTGATGGAAGACGTCCTGATCCGCTACAGCGAGGGCCGGGACCTGATCACGGACTACAAGGGCGCCGTCCAGCGGATTTCCGCGGCGGGTGTCCGGGAGATTTTGGACTTCCTCTCCGCGGGCGGAGAGGTCGAATACACGATTATCTGATGGGAAAGGGAAGATTCGGAACGATTATCCAGATTGGCGACATCCTCGTGTCGGAGGACGTCGTGGAGGAATATTTTGCCTGCGATTATGCCGTCTGCCGCGGCGCCTGCTGCATTGTCGGCGACAGCGGCGCGCCACTCGACGAAGCCGAGCTGGAGGGTCTGGAGCGCGATTATCCGGCCTACCGGGAGCTGATGACCGAGGAGGGCCGCGCGGCCGTGGACGCCAAGGGTTTCTTCGAAGTGGACCGGGACGACGACATCGTCACGCCGCTGATGCCGCCCCTGCCGGGCACGCAGGACTGCCCCTGCGCCTTCTGCCACTTCGGCCCGGCCGGCGAGTGCCTCTGCGCCATCGAGATGGCCGGACGCGTCAAGCCCGCCTCCTGCTCGCTCTACCCCATCCGCGTCACGAAGCTGACCGGCGGCGGGCTCGCCCTCAACGTCCATCACTGGGACATCTGCAAGCCCGCTTACGAGAAGGGCGCCCGGGAGGGAATCCGGGTCTACCAGTTTCTAAAAAATCCTCTCACGAAGCTCTTCGGAGAGGATTTCTATGAAGCGTTGTGCGCGGCCGCTACACATCTTGTTGCTGAATAGTATCCAGTCCTGATACCACCCGCACGAGGTCGCGTGTCAGGCCTTCGGCCTCCAGCCCTGCGGCCGAGGGCGTGAGCGTGATGCGGTCTTCCCACATCTTCAGGGCCCGGGACAGGGGGGAGCGGCGCAGGAAGCGCCAGGAGCCGTCTTGCTCGCCCTCCAGGCGGTAGCCCAGCGTCTCCATCACCCGGACGACGTCGGGACGGATCTCCTCCGGCGCACCGTACACGTGCGCGGTGCGCTTCGAGAAGCCGAAACGCGGATAGATGGCCGCGAAGGCCAGCATGATCAGGGCAATCTGCCAGAGAGAATCGTAGCCGTTGATGAACATTTTGGACAGATCGGCCTCCACAAAACCGGTCAGCACGAGCGCCAGAATGATCAGCGTCAACAGCAGAATCAAGTAGCAATAATACTTCAGTGAGCGAATTATATATTTCATAATTACAAAATTAGCACAAAAATTGCTATTTTTGCATGCTGAAATCAAATAAGTCAAAAAATGGAAAGAGAAGATCCTATCGAGAAGCTGGAAAGACAGCAAGCTGAAAAGAAAGCCAACGGTGGCCTGAAGACCGTGATGATTATCATGATCGCCGTCGCAGTCGCCCTCGCCGCCGCCCTCATTTATGTGTGGAGTTCCAAGAGCAACCTCGTGGACGAACTGAACCAGGAGAAAGTCGACCTGACCGAACAGATCCAGGCCCTGCAGAGCGACTACGAGAACCTCTCCTCCGAGTATGATTCCATCAACGCCCAGCTGGATTCCTCCCGCGAGGAGATCGCCCAGCTGCTCGAGCGCGTGAAGAAGTCCGAGGCGACGGACCGCGCCAAGATCCGCCAGTATGAGAAGGAGCTCGGCACCCTGCGCTCCATCATGCGCGGCTACATCAACCAGATCGATTCCCTCAACACCCTGAACCGCCAGCTCGCCCAGGAGGCTGCTACGGCGCGCAAGGAGGCTGAGCAGACCAAGCAGATCAACACCCAGCTTACCCAGCAGGTGGAGGTCCTGAACGACCGCGTGGCCGCCGGCTCCGTGCTGAAGGCCCACAACTTCGTGATGTACGCCTACAACAACAACGACAAGATCACTGACAAGGCCAACCGCGTCGCCCGTTTCCTGGTGAACCTCAGCCTCGTGGAGAATGAGCTCGCCGATCGCGGCCCGGTGCGCGTCTACGTGCGCGTCACCGATCCGGAAGGCAACCTGCTCTCCGACGGACGCGGCACCACCTTCACCTTCAATGGCGAGACGCTGGACGCCACCGCTTCCCGCGAGGTCGACTACCAGGGCAAGGAAGTGGATCTGGGTATCTACATCAACAACATCGGGTCCTTCATGAAGGGCGTCTACACCGTCAACGCCTACACCACGCAGGCGCAGCTTGGCCACGGCGAGCTTCTGCTCCGCTAAATGGTCTATCTGCACGTCCCTTTCTGCAGGAGTTTCTGCACTTACTGCGATTTCTATTCGGAAATCGCCTGCCGGGGACGGGACGCGCAGTTGTTTGAAGATTTCACGGCGGCGGTCTGCGCCGAGGCGTCCCTTCGCCGGGACGAGATCGAGGCCACCCGCGACCTGAATACCCTCTATATCGGAGGCGGCACCCCATCGGTGCTGCCTCTTTCGCTGTTGCGAAAGATGGCAGCAGCTTCGCTGATGACGGGGGGCGTTCCCCCCGAACCCCCTGCGTCGCTACGCTCCGGCGGCACGATGCAACCAACTGCTTCGCTGGTGACGGGGGACGTTCCCCCCGAACCCCCTGCGTCGCTACGCTCCGGCGGCACGATGCAACCAACTGCTTCGCTGATGACGGGGGACGCACCCTTTACGGAGTTTACGGTCGAGGTGAATCCGGAGGACATCGTCGAGAAGGGAACAGAGTATGTCCGCGGGCTGCTGGAACTGGGCGTCAACCGCGTGAGCATGGGCGTGCAGTCGCTCGACGACGGGATCCTCCGCTGGATGAACCGCCGTCACGACGCCGCGCGCGCCCGCGAAGCCTTCCGCATCCTGCGGGACGCCGGGGTCAAAAACATCAGCGTGGATCTTATTTTCGGCCTCTCGCATCTGTCGGAGGCCATCCTGACGGAGACGCTCCGCGAGATTGTGGCCTGGCGCCCCGAGCATGTCAGCGCCTACCAGCTCAGCATCGAGGAAGGCAGCGCGCTCGGTAAACTGGTGCGCGAGGGGCGCTACGAGGAGGCCCCGCAGGAGCAATGCGCCGCGCAGTACCGCCTCCTCTGCGACGGTCTCCGGGCCGCCGGCTACGGCCATTACGAGATCTCCAACTGGGCCCTGCCCGGTTTCGAAGCCGTCCACAACAGCGCCTACTGGTCCCGCCACCCCTACGTCGGCCTCGGCCCCGGCGCCCATTCCTTTGACGGAAACGTTCGCTCCTGGAACATCGATGCACTTCCCCCGTCGCATGCGGCAGTTGCCCCCGAAAACCGTAGCCGCCCTCGGCTTCGTAAGAGGGAGGGGCCCGTATCCGCCAGGATGGGGAGGGGTCCTGCGCAGCAGGACGTTTTCGGGGGCAAGCTGCCGCTGCGCGGGGGACAAGAACGACTCTCCGCTGAGGAAGCGCGGGAAGAAGAAGTGATGCTGGGGTTGCGGACGGCAAAGGGCGTGGCGGAAGGGCTGCTGGAGGCCGACAAGGCCGCCGCGATGCTGGCCGACAGCCGCCTGGAGCGTCTTCCCGGCGGGCACATCCGCATTCCGGAAAACCATTGGTTCGTCAGCGACGATATCATCGCCGATCTCCTTTAACCCTGCTAACTGTGGGGGAATTTACCCACAGTTGGGCACCCTGCTACTGTAACTATGGGGGTTATTCGCCGACGGCGGCGAGGGTGGCGACGGAGATGCGGACCTGCGGGCCATAGGCGCGCTGCAGGGCCCGGTGGCAGGCCGCCAGCGTGGCGCCCGTCGTAAACACATCATCCACCAGCAGAATATGCCGCGCGGCGGGGACCTTCTTCGTCCGCAGCGCGAAGGCGCCCGCGACGTTGGCCGCCTTGGCCTCGCCGTGCAGGCG
>JAGCDF010000053.1 GCA_017651225.1 Bacteroidales bacterium | reverse complement strand
TTCCTGTCCGCCGACGCTTTCGGCGTGCTGCCTCCCGTCTCCATCCTGACCCCGGAGCAGACCAAGTACTACTTCCTGAGCGGCTTCACCGCCAAGCTCGCCGGTACTGAGCGCGGCATCACCGAGCCGACCCCGACCTTCTCCGCCTGCTTCGGCCAGGCCTTCCTGGAGCTGCACCCGACCAAGTACGCCGAGGAGCTCGTGAAGCGCATGGAGAAGAGCGGCGCCAAGGCCTACCTCGTGAACACCGGCTGGAACGGCACCGGCAAGCGCATCTCCATCAAGGACACGCGCGGAATCATCGACGCCATCCTGGACGGCAGCATCGACAAGGCTCCGACCAAGAAGATCCCTTACTTCAACTTCGAGGTTCCCACCGAGCTCAAGGGCGTCGACACCGGCATCCTCGATCCCCGCGACACCTACGCCGACGCGAAGGTGTGGGAGGAGAAGGCCCAGGATCTCGCCGGCCGCTTCATCAAGAACTTCCACAAGTACGAGTCCAACGAGGCCGGTAAGGCCCTGGTGGCAGCTGGTCCTCAGCTGTAGGCCTGACGGCCTCCAGCTGGGACAAAGTCCCCTATTACTGAGGGGCGTTCCCCTCAGACTCCCCCAGTCGCTTCGCTCCGACTGCCAGGACAAACAAAAAAAACCGCTCCGAAAGGGGCGGTTTTTTTGTTATTTATTCCTATCTTTATCGGCACTTTTTCAAACTAAACCTATTTTAAAAACATTATGGGAATTATTATTGCCATCATCGTCGTCGCCCTCCTTGTTCTGTGGGTGATTTCCGTTCAGCGCAAACTCGTCAACCAGGATGAGCTCTGCAAGAACTCCATGAGCACCATCGGTGTCCAGCAGGAAAGCCGCTGGGACGCTCTCACCGGCATGGTCGAACTCGTCAAGTCCTACAACGAGCATGAGTACAACACCCTGCGCGACGTGATCGCCCAGCGCCGCCCCATCGACGGCAACAGCACCGCCGAGGAGGCTGACCTGCAGGAAAACCTCATGGGCCAGGTGGCCAGCCGCCTGAACGTCGTGATCGAGCAGTATCCCGACCTCAAGGCCAACGAGAACTACAGCAAGGCGATGGACGCCGTCGACAAGTACACCAACATGGTCCGTACCAGCAAGATGGTCTACAACGACACGGCGACCAACTACAACAAGCTCATCCGTCAGATTCCGGATTCCTTCGTGGCCAGCATTTTCGGCTTCAAGGTGCGTGAGTACCTCAAGATCGAGGACCAGAAGACGGGGATGCCTTCCCTCAAGATCTAAGCATGAAGCAGTGGATTACCTTATTGGCGGCACTGGTTACGACCTTTGCCGCTTTTGCCGATGAGCAGAAGGTCTACGACCTGGACATCACGGTCACGCTGTATTCCCACGGCGTGGCCGGTATTCATGAGGTCTGGGACCTCGATACCGGCGAGGGTATCACGGAGTGGTACCTTCCCCGCGAGAACCTCGGCGACATCGAAGTGTTCAACCTCAAGGTCCTGGACGAGCAATACAACAACGCCAATCCTTTCACGGATGTCGGCGAGTGGGACGTGGACCTGAGCCGGAAGCAGAAGACCGGCAAGAGCGGCATCGTGCACAAGCGCAACGGCGTCGAGCTCTGCTGGGGCATCGGCGAATACGGACACCACGTCTTCCATGTCTTCTACGGCATGAAGAACGTCGTCAAGACGCTCAACGACTACGACATGCTCCACATGCAGTTCGTCAACGACGAGCTGAAGTCGCCGCCGCAGCATGTGCGCGTGACCATCGAGACCGACCAGGAGTCCGTGAAAGCCGTGCTGGACACCGCCAACACGCGCATCTGGGGCTTCGGCTACGAGGGCACGGTCGCCTTCCAGGAGGACGGCAGCGTGGTCTTCGAGTCGTCCGAGCCCTTCGGCTACTACAGCTCCGTGATCGCCCTGCTGCGCTTCGACAAGGGGATGTTCGACTCCCCCAGCGTGCAGGAGCGCGACTTCCAGGAAGTGCTGGACCGCGCGATGGAAGGCGCCGACTTCGGCCCCCGCGGGGACAGCTACGATGACGACGAAGATGACGACTGGTGGGCTTCCCTGATCGCCATTCTGCTGATGTTCTTCGGCTCCAAGAAAGCCCTCAACAAGGGCATGGGCAAGGTCAGCAAGCGCGAGAAGAAGAAATTCATGGGCGCCAAGGAGAGCGAAGTCACCTGGTACCGAGACGTTCCGATGGACGGCGACCTGATCGCCGCCGACTACGCCCTCTCCCGCCTCGGCGAGGACCGCAAGAAGAACGCCCTCGCCTCCGCGGAGATCCTCCGCATGATCTACCAGGGCTACCTCGACGTGCGCAAGGACCCCAGCGGCAAGATCGAGATCGTCTTCGCCGACAACAAGTACGGCAAGGGCGAGATGGATTCCATCGCCAGCGACCTCTGGAGCATGATGCTGGAGGCCTCCGGCGACGACCGCGTCCTCCAGGACAAGGAGTTCTCCACCTGGTCCAACAAGAACAAGAAGCGGCTCTACAGCTGGACCGAGAAGATGACCCTGATGGGCAAGAAACGCTTCCGCGACAACGGCTGGATGCAGACGGTCAGCACGAAGACCACGCCCGAGGGGCAGCTGGAGGTCCAGCACCTGGTGGGCTTCCGCAAGTTCCTGGAAGACTTCACCCTGACCGGCCAGCGCGAGACCATCGAGGTGCACCTGTGGCAGGATTACCTCGTCTACGGCGCCCTGCTGGGCATCGCCGACAAGGTGGCCAAGCAGCTCCAGGACATCGACCCGGTGCTCTTCCAGCAGACCATCGGCTACGACTACACCACCTTCAACGGTGCGCTCAACTCCCTGAACAGCCTGTCGCGCTCCATCACGAGCGCCAACCGCGCCTACCTCGCATCCACCTATTCCGGTGGCAGCGGCTGGAGCGGCGGTGGCGGCCACAGCTCCTTCGGCGGTGGCGGCGGCTTCAGCGGCGGCGGCCACGGCGGTGGCGGACGATAGTCCAAAAAGGCGGCAGGTTTTTGCCGCCTTTTTTGTATCTTTGTACGTATGGCCAAGGAACTGGACAGCAGCATACAGTACCTCGCCGGCGTCGGTCCCAAGCGGGCCGAACTGCTGAAGCGCGAACTCGGGATCGAGACTCTCTCGGACCTCATCCACCTGTACCCGTTCCGCTACATCGACCGCAGCGGGATCACGCCCATCGCGCAGGTGGCGCCCGATCTCGCCTTCGTCCAGCTGCAGGCCACGGTCCTGACCCGCACCCTCTACGGCCCCGGCGGCTCCATCGTCTCCCAGGACACGAACCCCATCCATTTCGGCGCCTGCAAGCGCCTGTCCGTCATCGTCGAAGACGCCACCGGGCGCATGGAGATGGTGTTTTTCAAGGGGATCAAGTGGAACTACCAGCGGCTCGTCCCGGGGGCGACCTTCCTCTTCTTCGGCAAACCGCAGGCCTTCGGCACGCGCATGAACATCGTCCATCCGGAGGTGGACACGCCGCAGGACGGGGCGATGTCGCAGGGCGCGCTCACGGGCGTGTACCCGAGCACGGAGAAGCTCAAGACGGGCGGCATCACCGGCAAGGTGATGTGCAAGCTCCAGGCGGCCGCCCTGTCGCTCTGCCTGCCGGAGGTCGAGGAGACGCTGCCGGAGTACGTCCTGCGCGACCGGGGGCTCGTCTCGCTGCCGTACGCGCTCAAGAACATCCATTTCCCGAAGGACTCCTACGCCCTCCAGAAGGCGACCTACCGCCTCAAATTCGAAGAACTCTTCTTCCTGCAGCTCTCGCTGCTGAAACAGAAATACGTCCGCTCGCGCGGCGAGCGCGGCTTGTTGATGCCCAAGGTCGGGCCGGACTTCCACGCGTGCTACAACGCCCTCCCGTACACGCTCACGGGCGCGCAGCAGCGCGTGATCAAGGAGATCCGCGCCGACCTGACGAGCGGCCACCAGATGAACCGCCTGCTGCAGGGCGACGTGGGCTCCGGCAAGACGATGGTGGCCGTGCTGAGCTGCCTGATGGCCATCGGCAACGGCTTCCAGACCTGCATCATGGCGCCGACCGAAGTGCTTGCGCAACAGCACTACGCCAACATCCAGAAATACCTCAAGCCCACCGCCGTGCAGTGCGCGCTGCTGACCGGCAGCACGACGCAGAAGGAGCGGCGCGCCATCCACGCCGCCCTCGAGGACGGATCGCTGGGCATCATCGTGGGCACGCACGCGCTGCTCGAGGACAACGTCGTCTTCCGCAACCTGGGCCTCGCCGTCATCGATGAACAGCATCGGTTCGGTGTGGAGCAGCGATCGAAGCTTTGGAGCAAAGGTCCACTGGTGCCTCCTGGCAGTGGTGCGTGGGCGCCGCGAGCGCAGCGATCTGCGGCCATCCCCCTTGAGGGGGTGCAGGGGGTGAAAGCATCGTTAGACCAGAATGTGCCTCCGCACATTCTGGTCATGACCGCCACGCCGATCCCGCGCACGCTGGCGATGACGCTCTACGGCGACCTCGACGTGTCGGTCATCGACGAGATGCCGCCGGGCCGCAAGCCCGTACAGACGATGTGCATCGGGCAGAACCGCCGCGCGGCGATGTACAAGTTCATGCGGGAAGAAATCGCCCGCGGCCGCCAGGTGTTCGTGGTCTTCCCGCTCATCTTCGAGAGCGAGAAGATGGACCTGCAGAACCTGGAGAAGGGCTACGAGGAGATCGTCAGCGCCTTCCCGCTGCCGGACTACAAGGTGGCCATCGTCCACGGGCAGCAAAGCAGCGAGGAGAAGAATTTCAACATGGCCGCCTTCGTGGCGGGCCGCGCCAACATCCTGGTTTCCACGACGGTGATCGAAGTCGGCGTGGACGTGCCCAACGCCTCCGTGATGGTGATCGAGAGCGCCCAGCGCTTCGGCCTGAGCCAGCTCCACCAGTTGCGCGGCCGCGTGGGGCGCGGCGCCGAGAAGTCCTACTGCATCCTGGTCAAGGACGTGAAGACGTCCACGGACGCCCAGCAGCGCCTGGACCTGATGTGCCGGACGGAGGACGGCTTCGAAATCGCCGAGCAGGACATGAAGATGCGCGGCCCCGGCGACCTGGAGGGCACGCAGCAGAGCGGCCTGCCCATCAGCCTGAACATCGCTTCGCTGGCCAAGGACGGCCAGCTGCTCACCGAAGCCCGCATCTACGCCGGGCAGGTCCTGGACGCCGACCCGACGCTCTCCGCCCCGCAGAACGCCCCGCTGGTGCGGGAGCTGCGGAAGGAGAAGTACGAGATCAAGGACTACAGCAAAATCTCGTAAGCGTATTTTTTACTACATTTGTATTCCCAATACAGAAAAACCACCATATGAAACGAGTATTCATCGCATTTACCTGTCTAGTTATGGCCATCAGTTGTGCTAAGAAAACCGACGAAAGCGGCTACATCGGCCCGTCCGACATCAAGATCACGGACGGCGTGATGACTCCCGAGACGCTGCTCGCGCTCGGACGCCTGTCCGACCCGCAGCTCTCCCCCGACGGCAGCCGCATCCTCTACGGCGTTTCCTATACCGACATCGCGCAGAACCGCAGCTGCCGCAACCTCTTCCTCTGCAATCCGGACGGCTCCGGCAAGGTCCAGCTGACGCGCTACGCCAAGAGCGTCAGCGGCGCCCGCTGGTCGTTGGACGGCGAGAGCATCTTCTTCCTGCAGGGCGGCCAGCTCTGGAAGGCGCCGCTGAAGGGCAACCAGCTCGGCAAGCGCGAGCAGCTGAGCGACGTCCCCAACGGGATCAGCGAATTCAAGCTCTCCCCGGACCAGCAGCAGGTGATCTACGTCAGCACTATCAAGAACACGGCCCTGGAGCAGCCCGCCGACGCCTACGAGGACCTCGACAAGGCGCAGGCCTATGCCACCGAGGACCTGATGTACCGCCACTGGGACCACTGGGTGACCGACATCCCGCGCAGCTACGTGGCCCCGCTCGGCAAGGAGAAGATCACCCCGGAGAACTCCGTGGACATCCTCGCCACCGAGGAGCTCTTCGAGCTGCCCACCGAGCCGTTCGGTGGTGCGGAGCAGCTGGACTGGGCCCCGGACAACCGCCACATCGTCTATTCCTGCCGCAAGAAGGTGGGCAAGCAATACGCCTTCAGCACGAATACCGGCATCTACATCTATGACATCCTGACCGGCGCCACCCTCGACGTCAAGACGGACGGCGGCTACGACACCGACCCCGTCTGGAGCGCCGACGGCAAGCACATCGCCTGGATCTCCATGGCGCGCGACGGCTATGAGGCGGATCGGCAGCGACTATTCGTCGCTGACGTCGAACTGGTTGACATTGAGGACGGACAGAACGCCGGCGTCCAGGTCCTGGGCGTCCGCGAGCTGCTGCCCTCGTTCGACCACGACGTGGCCGGCCTGGTCTGGCACGGCGACGAGCTCTTCTTCAACGCCCTCGTGGGCGAAGGCGTCCAGGCGCTCTACTGCGCCGACCTGACGGGCGACGTGCAGCGCATCACCGCCACCGACTGGAACTTCGACTTCTTCTCCCCCTTCGCCATCCGCGAGAAATCCGGCGGCGTGGAGCTGCTCGCCTCCTACTACTGCCTGAAGTTCCCGACCGAGCTGGTGTCCGTCAAGATCTCCGAGTCCGGCGTGACCTACGCGCAGATCACCCACGAGAACGAGCACATCATCGGCCAGCTCGCCGAAGTCAAGGACGAGCGCGTGTTCGTGGAGACCGTCGACTACCAGAAGATGCTCTGCTGGGTGCTCTATCCCCCGCAGTTCGATCCGTCCAAGAAGTATCCGGCCATTGAAATCGTGCTCGGAGGCCCGCAGGGCAGCAATTCCCAGGATTGGAGCTACCGCTGGTGCTACCGCCTGATGGCCCAGCAGGGCTATATCGTCATCCTCCCGAACCGCCGCGGCACCACCGCCTTCGGCCAGGCCTGGAAGGAACAGATTTCCGGCGACTACCCCGGCCTCAACATGCAGGATTATCTGAGCGCCGGCCGCTATATCAAGAACCAGCCCTACGTGAGCAAGCTCGCCTGCGTGGGCGCCTCCTACGGCGGCTATTCCGCCTACATGCTGGAGGGCATGCACGGCAATCTCTACGATTGTTTCATCGCGCACGCCGGCATCTTCGACGAGAAGCAGCTTTGGTACACCACGGAGGAGATGTGGTTCGCCAACTGGGACAACGGCGGCTTGACGCAGTATGCTTATACGCCCGGTCAGATGGGCCCGGCCTACGACGGCGTCACGTTCGGCGGCATGCAGCAGGCCGGCGCGCCGTACGCCTATACGCCGAAGGCCCAGCGGCACTATGCCAACTCTCCTTCTTCGATGGTCACGAAGTGGCACACGCCGATTCTCTGTATCCACGGCATGATGGATTACCGCATCCCCTATGAGCAGGGCATGGCGGCCTTCAATGCTGCGCAGATGATGGGCGTCCCCTCGAAGCTCGTGGTCTTCCCGGAGGAGAACCACTGGATCCTCCAGCCGCAGAACTCCCTCTACTGGCACCGCGTCTTCTTCGACTGGCTCGACCGCTGGATGAAGTAGCTGCTGCTACTGCTCGAAGAGCAGTTTTTCAATGAAGACCTGGTGGTCTTCCACCCTGCCCTCTATGATATGGGCGCCGTCAGGGTCCAGGGCATGCCAGAGCTCGACGGTCTCGCCGGGCCGGGCCTCGCGGTTGAAATTGATGATCAGCTCTTTGAGCATCTTCTCATGGACCAGATCCTCCGGCAGGGCATCCATCGCCCAGACGGTGTATTTGACGTTGTTGGCGTGCTGGTTGTAGTCGATGTCGGACCAGCGGACCGTGTGCCTGTCGATCAGCTCCAGCGCGGCGCCGCGCGGCACCGCCACCTTGCCCGCAGGCGCTTCGATGGCAAAGTCACGGCTCTGCGGATCCATCGAGGTGAACTCCGACAGGAAGTCGGCCCGCACTACGCGGCGCTCCTCGATGTTCATCACCACCCAGGAGCTGGTGGAGTTGACCGCCGGCTTGCCGTCGGCGCCCAGGATCTGATAATCACGCAGGAAGAACAGCCCCTGCATGCCCTTGTGCCAGGTCAGCACCTTGCAAGACTCTTTGTGCATCACGGGGCGCTCGAAGCGGACGTGCTGCCGCGCCAGGACCCAGGTGCAGCCGTAGGGGCCGAGCTGTTCGTCGCCGAAGTTCAGTTTGTCTGCGCCGTACACGGCCATGTGCTGGGCCATGTCGAGGAAGGCGGCAGGGCGCAGGATATGCCGCCGGTCCACCTGGTAGCAGGTGGCCGTGAAATCTTCGTAAAACTTATCTTTCAGGTAATCCGTCATAGCAAATCGGGTTGGTGTCGAGCTCGGTCTTGACGACCTCGACGCCAGGACAGTTCGTCTGCAGGTACGCCTGCAGCAGGTCCTGGGTGTATTGTTCGCTCTGATAGTGGCCGAGCTCGGCGAGGAGCATGCCGGCGTTCTCGAAATAGTCGTGGTAGTGGAATTCGCCGCTGAGGAAGCAGTCGGCGCCGGCGCGGATGGCGTCGCGCAGCAGGAAGGCGCCGGCGCCGCCGCACAGGGCCACGCGCCGGATTTCCCGCCCGTCGAGGGCGGAATGGCGCAGGCACTGCACGCCGAAGCTGCGCTTCACGCGGGCAAGGAAGTCCGCGTCGCGCTCGGGCTGCGGCAATTCGCCGACCAGGCCTGCTCCGGCGTCCTCCCCTTCCTGAGGAGAAAGCCAGCGGAGGTCCTGCAGACCGAGCAAAGATGCGATCTGATGGTTGACGCCGCCGGGGGCGTTGTCCAGGCTGGTGTGGGCGGAGTAGATGGAGACGCCGGCCGCCAGGGCCTTGACCACGCAGCGCTGCTGATAGGTGGCGTCGGAGACCTGGCGGAGCGCCTTGAAGAGCAACGGATGGTGCGAAACAATTAAGTTACATTTCTTCGCAACCGCCTCTTCCACTATAGCTTCCGTGATGTCCAGGCAGACCAGCACACGGCTGATCTCCGCATCCGGGAAGCCGACCTGCAGACCCGAGTTGTCCCACTCGTCCTGCAGCTTCAGGGGCGCCAGCCGCTCCAGCGCGGCGATGATTTCTCGCAGTTTTGCCTTACGCTTCACGTTTTTGCAAACGCGAAGGTACGCAAATTATTCCAGATAGCGCGCGCGAAGGGTCTGGATATCCTCCTCGGTGAGCCCGATCGGCCCGCGGAGGTAAGCGTCCAGGGAGCCGTATTCCCGGTCGATGCGGTCCAGCGCCTGGACGAAGTTCTCGGTGTTGCAGCCCAGGAACGCCTTGACCACGCCCACCTGCTCGTCTTTGCCGCCCCAGAAGCGGACCCGGCGGGTGTACTTCTTCACATCCGCCTCATAGACCTTGTTCGTGGCGTCGAAGTCTGACACGATGGTCTCCCGGTCGGCCCCCAGGGCCGCCAGAAGGAGCGCGGACGCAATGCCGGTGCGGTCCTTGCCCTGCGAGCAGTGGTAGAGCACGGCGCCGTGCTCCGTCGCCAGCACGTGGCGGAAGAACGCGGCGAACTGCTCCTGGCTCTCCGGCCGGAACAGCAGGATGGGATACATCTCCCGGGCCACCTCCTTCGCCTTCTTGTTGAACGCGGCTGCGACGATGATCTTCTTGACGTCGAACTTCTTGTGGCCGGTGAATTTCTTTTTCTCTTTCTCCGTCATGCCGGCGCTGGCATTGCCGGTGGCGTCGATGAGCAGGGGGATATACTTCGCGCCCGGGACCGTCCGGTCCTCCTTCCCCTTCTTCTCGCCCTCCTTCCGCATATCGATGACCGTAGCGGTCGGAAGTTGCGCGAGGTACTGCAGGTCCGCGTCCGTGGCTTCCGCCAGATGCGCGGAGCGCAGGAGCAGGCCGTCCCGGACCTTCCGCCCGTCCTGCATGACGTAGCCGCCCAGGTCCCGGGCGTTGACGATGCCCTGGACCGGGAGGAACTGCTGCGCAGAAACGACCGTAGAAACGAACAAACCCATCGGAATCAATAATCTGCTGACATGGAGCATAAACCAAAAGCTAAAGGTAATAATCCTTGATTGAACGCCGTATCATGACGCAGAAAAAGAGCTCCTCCGCCAGCCTGAGCGGCACGAATTCACAGCGGACCACCAGGTCCAGGCAGGCAAAACGCGCGGCCTGGCGGTCGAACTCCGCATGGTCCTCCTGGCCGGTGTAGGCCTTGGCGAAGGCGTCCCAGAAACGGTGCAACTGCTCCTCGCCCATGTGGAAGATGTCCTGCACCTGCTTCATCGAAGCGTAGTCGTGGCAGATCTGATACAGGTGGCCGAGGTCGAACATCGGGGATCCGTAGCCGAAACGGTCCAGGTCGATCCAGAGATAGCGGCCGTCCGAGCTGACCAGGTTGCCCATATTCAGGTCGCCGTGGCTGCAGGTCATCACCTCGGGGATGGTCACGGCGAAGGCCCGCAGGATCTCGCGGTTCTTCTTTCCGATGAACCTCACCTTGTCCACCGCGCGCAGCAGCTGTTCCTTCCGGTTGGGGAAGAAATCGGTGTTGCAGGGGGTTGTGGACAGGATTTTAAACTGCTCGCACAGCACCTGCGCCATCTCTTCCGTGCGCTCGGGCGCGTCGGCGCAGAGGCGCGACAGGGATTTCTTGTTTTTGATGCGCTCGGAGAGGGTGCCGAAGCCGTCGCCGACGCGGACCATTTCGAGCATCCGGGGAGTCGGGAGTCCCAGGCCTTCCACGGCCTGGGACACCTCGAACTCGTGCCGCACAAAAGCCTCCGTATTGAGCCCCGGGCGGTTGACCTTCAGGATCATGTCCGGCTCGGACGGATTCATGTAAACGCTTCCGTTTCCGCCCTCGCCTACCTTGGACCAGACGCTGATGTCAATGCATCTGTATTCGCTCATTCCCATTTGTCAGTTAGTCTTTCTTCGGCAGCCGCAGCGGCAGCGCGCCCGGCAGGATCTTGAGGTCGAAATGGGAGCCGGGGAGCTGTTCGCCGTCAATGTAGATGTCGATCAGGTCCTTGCTGCTGATGGTAACTTCACGACCCTGTCGGAAAATGATCCGCTTCCCGGCCGCCTTGCAGCCGATGTGGTCGCCCTTGCGGTAGTGAGGGATCAGCAGGAGGAGCCGCAGCAGGCTCATCGCCCGGAAGTAGCAGACATCGATCAGGCCGTCATCCACTTTCGCCGTCGGCGCACAGTTGAACTCGCCGCCCACGCGACGCCCGTTGGCGAAGGTGCAGAGCACCATCGGGCCGCGGGCGATGCGCTCGCCGTCCACAAAGACCTTGATGCGGTTGTAGCGGCTGGTGAGGATGGCGTTGATCACGCCCCGCGTGTAAGCCTGGTGGGCCGATTTCCCCTGGGCCACGAGCTCGTTGGCGCGGGAAGCGACCTTGGAGTTGAAGCCGATGTTGCAGACATTCAGGCAGTAACTGTCATTGACCTGGATCACATCTATAGGATGCACGGTGCCGGCCAGCATGGCCTTGACGTTGCGAAAGTCGTAGCCCGGGAAGTTGATGATGAAGTCCTCCGTGGCGCCGGCGAAGTACAGGATGGCGATGGTCTTGTTGGCGCACAGCTTGGCGGCCTGCTCGCTGGAGCAGGCGTAGCCGACCAGGCCGGAGGCCACGCCATTGATGATACCATTGCCGCCGCAGGCCACGAAGCAGACTTCCTCCTCCGGATGCAGGTCGCAGTAGAGACGCACGTAGCGCGTGGCGTCGCCCTCGCCCAGGGTGGTGTACACCTCGTGCGGATGCGGGTTCTCCTTCAGCTGGAAGTAGAAGTCCTGGTACTGGTGGGCTTTGTCGTCCCGTCCGTTGATGATATAGATGTACTTCATATTTTCAAGCTCAAGATGGTGATGTCATCGCTCTGCGGATGGCTTCCGGTGAAGCCCTTCACGGACTGGTAGATGTGCTCCACGACGGTCTTCTCATCCCCGTCGGCCGCGTTCTGCTGCACGGCCTCCAGGAGCCGATCCTCGCCGTAAAGGGCGAAGTCGTTGTTCTCGGCTTCCGTGACGCCGTCGGTGTAGGCCACGAGGCGCGTGCCGGGCGCGAGCTCGATCGACTCGGCCTCGTAGGGGAAATTCTCCATCAGGCCGGCGGCCAGGTTGCTCTTGACTTCAAGGAAACGCGGCTCGCCGCCCGGCGCCAGGATGACGGGCGGGTTGTGGCCGGCGTTGCAGTAGTCCATGTGCCCGGTCTTCAGGTTGATGCGCCCGATGAAGAGGGTCACGAACATGTCGTTGCTGTTGGAGTCGGCCACGCTGTTGTTCAGGCGGCTCACCGAATCGCTGAGCGGGAGGTCCAGGGTGGCCACGAAGTGGAGCATGGCGCGGGTGATGGACATCACCAGCGAGGCCGGGACGCCCTTGCCGCTAACATCGCCGACGGCGAAGTGGAGCACGTCTCCCTTCTGGATGAAGTCGTAGAGGTCGCCGCCCACCTCCTTGGCAGGCCGGAGCAGCGCATGGAGCTGCGGCGGGAAGTCCGTGCTCAGCATGCCCATCTGGATGGTGCGCGCCACGTTCAGCTCCGACTCCATGCGCTCGTTGTCACTCTTGGTGGTCTTCATCTGCACGATGTAGTCCGTGACGGAGTTCTGCAGGTAGACGAAGCTGTCCCGCAGGCGCCGCATCTCATCCTTGCTGGAGATCTCCGGCAGCTTGGCCTTGAAATTGCCCATGCCCATGTTCATGGCCGACACGGAGAGCTCCGTGATCGGACGCGTCATCCGGCGGATCTCCTTCCGGCACACGAAATACACGACCACCAGGCCCAGGATGCCCACGATCAGCAGGCTCAGGATCAGCAGCAGCGGGGCCTGGCGGGCGCTCTCATTGGAGATAACATATTGCGTGGCAATCCCAATAACCACAAAGGAGGCCAGGAAGATCACCGATACGATACCGATGATCCTCCAACTCAGCCTGCTTGAAAAGGATCTGTTGTTCATTCTACGCTATCCTGTTAGAGATAGAATCTGCAGGAGACATTGCCGGAGTTCAGCGTGAACGAGAAGGAATCGCTCTTGTCTACGATCTGGTTGGAGGAATCTTTGTACTTGTAATTCTCGTAGTAAAACTCGCCGATCGAGACGCCGATGGCAAAGCGGGGATTCACCTTGAATTCAAAATAGAGCGGAGCGAAATAAAGGTAGTATCCATTGTACTTGCCATTGACGAGCACGGTGGAAGTATATTTCTGCTTGAAAGAACCCAACTCATAACCGCCACCGATTTCCGGAGTGTAGTAGAAATTGTCCGTCAGCTTGACGTAGTACGCAATGTTGGGGTTGAAATAGACGCCGAACGTGTTTTGTTTCAGGTTGTCGGCGACGGTCGTGGAGGTGAAGGGCACGCCCACGGCGAACGACAGACGGAAATTGTCCGCAACGAAATAATTAAACTCACCCGCGGCCTGCACCAGGGTATACGGGGCATTGGAGAAAGTGGCTCCGGCGAAAGCACTGATGGCTTTGTCACCACGCTGCTGAGCAGAAAGGCTCACGCATGCGGTGAGCGCCAGGAGAATACAAAAAATACGTTTCATAAGGTATTAATAATTATATGGTTAAAACAAATATAATAAAAAAATACTGATTAAACGACTTTATCCTTCCACTTTTTTCTGTGGATGTACGCCACGCTCTGAATCCAGATACACAGCGCATAGACGCCGTCGGCCGTCCAGCACACGGCCACGTTGGATTTCAGGATGCCAATGATGACGGTGCAGTACACGGCATAGATACAGAGCGCCACCGCGTCAATGCGGAGGCAGACCCGCGTATTCCCGGTTCCCGCCACGGACTGCAGGTAAACATTCCACGGCAAGGTAAGAAGGGAGGCCGCACACATCACCCGTAGCGTCGGGACAGAAACCTGGATCAAGGAAGGGATATCGGTAAACAGGCTGATAATCCAGTGCGGGAAAATGGCGAAGACAGCCAGCAGCGGCACCATCGTCACGGCGCAGAGCACCAGCACCCGCCGGATCACCGGCATCACACCTTCGGGATGGCCCTCGCCGATGATGTTGCTTACCAGCGTCGCCGCCGTGGAGGCGAAGGCCGCCGAGAAGACGAACGGCACCTCGGAGATGCTCCGCACGATGTTGGCGATGGCCAGGTCCTCCTCGCCCAGATGCTCGATGAAGAGGAAGAAAAGCAGCCACACGGAGACATTCAGGACATACTCCAGCATGACCCAGGAGGCGGTGGAGAAGATCTGCCTGAGCTCCTTCCACACGGGCCCGACCAGCTTCTGCAGGCCATATTTCCTGTCGGCCGTGAAGAAGGTCCAGACGACGAAGAAGAGGAAGGAGATGCCTTCCGCGATCGTCGAAGCCAGGGCGGCGCCCTTGATGCCCATCGCCGGCGCACCCAGGTGGCCGAAGATGAGCACCCAGTCCAGGAAGATATTGCTCGCCACGAGCACGAGGGAATTCCAGGTGAGGCTCTTCGTTTCCCGCGTCCCGACGTAGAACGCTCGGAACAGCGCCGTCATGAAGGCGAAGAGCAGTCCCGGGATTCTCCAGTTCACATAGACCACGGACGCCCGGAAAATGTTCTCCGACTGCAGCAGTCCCCGGAGCAAAGGCGGGGACAGCAGGTACGAAAGGAGCATGGTCACCAGCGCCAGCCCCGCCAGGAACCAGACGCCCTGCCAGAACACGCGCCCCATGGCGTCGAAGCCCGTCCCGCGCTCGCAAGCCTCCCCGTTGCGCCGGCCGATGATGATCTGGACCCCGATGGAGAAGCCGAACCCCAGCATGTACAGAATCGTAAAATAGACGCCGGCAATGGCCGATGCGCCCAGCTCAATCTCGCCGACGCGGCCCAGGAAGGCCGTGTCGGTCATGCCCAGCAGTTCCTCCATCACCAGGGCTATCAGGATGGGGAACGTTATCCTCCAAATGGTTTTGAAGGAATACTGCTGCGGGAGTATGTATGACTTGTTTTCCGTATTACTTGAACGCAGACATCAGAGATAAAGAGCTTGTCCATGAACAAGTCCTATATTCCAATAATGAAAGCCTGGATCTTTTCCACGGCCTCGTCCTCGGTCAGGTAGTCCATATCCAGGATGAGGTCATAGTTGCGCATGTCGTAGCGGCTCAGGCCCGTATAGCGTTTCACGTAGTTGTCACGGCCGGTATCGATCTTTTCAATGAGATCGATGGCTTCTTTGCGGCTGAGGCCCTGTTTGGCCATGATGCGCTCGATGCGGTGCTCCTTGGAGGCCGTGATAAAGATGTCCACCTTATTGGGACGGTCTTTCAGCACGAAGAAGGCAGAGCGGCCGGCAATGACGCAGGAGCCTTCGTCGGCAACGGCGTTGAGGATTTCCTTTTCGGCCTCGAAAATATCCTTAACGGTTACGGCTTCCTGGAAATGACGGGAGTAGGTATATCCTCCCACCGTAATGGTGGATTTGGCGGCGGGGGTGACCTGTTCGTACAGATCCGTGAACCAGTTTTTCTTCGTGCTCTTCAAATGCTCGATAGCGCTGCTGGTCAGGTTGAACTTCTCTTCCAGGGCCTGGATAATCTGCTTGTTGACGTAGCAGACGCCGAGCTTTTCTGCCAACTTCTGACCTACGGTATTTCCACCGGAACCAACTTCACGGCTAATCGTGATAACAAAGGGATTGTTAAGCTTCATACTGATATTAGTTTTAATGATATAATTGAAATCAAAGAATTTAAGACAACGGTGTCAACGGATAAACGATGTTGACATCCACGCATCAGCGCCAAAACCCAAGAATACGAATGATTCCATTTCTAGAACTGCTACACACTTCAAAAGTCAAAAATAAAAAAATGTTTACATTATTCCAGAAACTTGCTCTGTAAATTAACTACGGCTTATACACAAACGGACTCGTAGGCGGCCACGGCCTCGTCACTATGATTATCGAATGCGGCCAGATAGAGGTAGCCGGTGTGGTCTTCGTCGGCTCCTACAAACAGCAGCACCCGGTCAAAGGGCACGCCGTCCTCCGTGACGTCATGGTACTCATACTCATCCCACCACATGCCGACAAGCTCCTTTTCCAGGACTCCAATGGGTATCGGGTCGCGGTTGCACGCGGTGGTCACTCCCAGCAGGAGTACAGCAAATGCAAGTGCGGTTAATAATTTGGATTTCGTAAAATGATTCATTTATTAGAAGATAAAACCGATTGCGAGCGTCAGCTCGTTGCTCTTTTCCGTTACGCCGGCTTCCTTGCTGCAATTCAACAGACCGAATTTGTAGCCGATCTTCACGCGGAATGATTCCTGGATGTCGCACCAGATACCGCCACCGAGGGACATGTCAAATCGCCTGGACTCCTTATCGTAGTAGTCGTGATGCGGATTCGTGGAGATATCCTTGCTGAAGAGACCGTAATAGAAAGTCGGACCGGCGAAAAGGAAAAGGCGGGATTCTCTTCTGTCGGAGAGGCAGAGGTTGAAGTCAATGGGAGCGAAAAGATCGCACTCTCTGTACTTGACACCGTATTTGTTGGTAAAGAAAAAGTTGACGCCCAGACCCGGCGCAACGGAGAGGGAGCCGACTAACGGGATGTTATAATCCACCACCGCCGCAGCGCCGTTGTAATACTGTGTCGCGCGCACGCCTTCCATCTCGGTCATCATCGAATTCATCTGATAACCCACCTGTACGCTGAACTGCGCATAAGCCATCGCTGAAATCATCAACGCAACGGCCAGTAAAAATACTTTTTTCATGACTGCTGTATTATTAATTGGTTAGTTATTCCAGAAACTTGCTCTGTTCTTTGGGTGTATAATAGAGAGAATCATATCCGAAGGAGCGCTGGAGCCATTGCGGCGCCCAGCTCAATCTCGCCGACGCGGCCCAGGAAGGCCGTGTCGGTCATGCCCAGCAGTTCCTCCATCACCAGGGCTACCAGAATGGGGAACGTTATCCTCCAAATGGATTTGAAAGAATATCTTTCCGGGAGCTGGTACAGCGATTCCGTCTTCATCGGTCAGGACTTTCGAACAAAAGCTTATCGCGCAGTATTTTCTGGTCCCGGGCAGTAAAGCCAAGGGCCTTCTCCAGATAGTCGGGAAGACTGCCGTACTGCGCGTCGATGAGGTCCAGGGTGCTTTCGAAGTTCTCCACGCTCACGCCGATCATCGAGCGGATGAAACGCAGTTCCGCCTCCGTTCCGCCTTTTTCAACGATCCTGGCCGACAGGGCTTCGACGGCCGGAGCGTAAGAGACATTGGACAGGGCGAAGTCCTCCACGATGGTCTCCCGGCTGGCACCGAGGGCGGCCAGAACGAAGGCCGAGCCCAATCCGCAGCGGTCCTTGCCCTGGGAGCAGTGCCAGAGGACTCCGCCCTCGGCGTCCAGGACGCCCTGAAGGAATTCCCCATATCGCTTCTGCGATGTGGGGTCCATCACGATGGCCGGGTAGAGGCGGTCGGCCAATTCCTGGGCCTTGGGATTAAAGGCATAGGAGGCGACGGTCTCCAGCAGGCCTGCCGACTGCACCACCGTGGTGTCGGCGCGCCCGGATGAAAAGGCATCCACAAACGCCTGAGGAAGCGTTGAGAGCCATGTGTTGGTGACACCGTCTATCTCCCGGTCCGGCTTGCTGCTGCGCTCCCCTTCAAAGCGGAAATCGTAGACATCACTGAGGTCAAAGCGGCTTTTCAGAAGGGACACATCGGCATCGGACGCGTTGGACAGTTCTCCGGACCGGACCAGTTTTCCGGTCCGGATGGTCCGGCCGTCCTGCATGACGAGGCCGCCCAGTTCGCGGGCGTTTTCGATGCCGTCAAATTGAAGAACCCTGTCCTTGGGCGTGGGAGAGCAAGCAGCTAACATCAGGAGCGGAATCAAATTTCTGAATATACACTTCATCGTTCATTCCTGTTTTCAGAAAATCCCGGGCGCCATCCCGCTGAGGAAAGCGTTGGCCAGCCCTTCCAGCTGCGGGCTGGGCTCCCCCTGTCCGTTATGGCGCTTGCTGAAATTGAACAAGAGCTTGATGGCCGTGAATTTCAAGAGATTTTTCTCGCAGGAGCGCTGCTCCTCCAGCGTCTGGATGCCATAATAAGTCCTGACGAGGAGGTCCCAGTGCCGGCGGAACGTAGCGGGATCCAGGTGGAAAAGAAGGTCCATATTCTCAGGAGACATGTAACATGCCAGATAGAAATTCATGGACAGGTCCCACTCCGGAGCGCCCCAGGCAAAATCTCCCAGGTCAATCCAGTAATCCTTTTTCCCGTCGGTGATGATGTTGCCGATATGGAAGTCTCCGTGCAGGCAGGTCTTGGGGGCAGGAATACTGTCCAGCGCAGCCAGCAGCCTCGCGCGGAGCGGATCGGAGATGCATGTCGATTTCTCGATCCAGGGGCGGATGACTTCCTTCACCTCAGGGAACACGTCGGTATTGGCCGGCATGGCATGGATCTGCTTGCCGAGCTCGACGAATTTGCGGGTCAGCGGCTCCAGCTGCTGCGGCTCCTCGGAGATGATTCGTGTGAACGAACGCTTGTTCGCGACGACCTCGTATTCGGCGCCGAAGCTCTTTCCGTCCGTCACCAGACGGATGGGCTTGGGACAGGGAATGCCGGTTTCGTACACGGCCTTGGAAATCCGGAACTCGCGTTCGACCAGCTCCGACCCCTGGCCGTATTGAAACATTTTGGCCATGGCGCCGCCGTCCTTCCGGATGTAGGTAAGGGCCTGACCGCCCTCACCGCTCTGGGAGTAATCCTCCAGGTTGATTTTTTCGTAAGATTCCATATAATAATTTTGTCAAATATACAATTTATCACGGTTTATACACAAAGGGGCTTTCGCTCACGGGGCCCACTTTATCGCCGACGGTGACCGTTCCGATGCTGACGTAGTCCTTGCCGCCGCCGATGCTGTGCGGGGTTTCCTCATCCCATTTCGTGACCGACACCTGCGTTACGCCCTTGGTGATGGTAATGTTGCCGACGCTCCCCTTCTCCGAGGTGCCGATCCCGGCCGATTTGAAACCGCCGTCGGCGACGACCGTACCCCCGCTGATGAGGATATTGCCGCAGCAGGCTTCCTGACCCGAACCGATGGCCGCGGCGGCAAGGATGCTGTGGGTATTGACCACAACCGTACCGCCGCTGATGATGATGTCTCCGCAGGTGGAAGTTGCGCCTTCGTCTTCATCTGTGTCATCTCCGCAGCCGCTGCCGATGCCGGCGCCATCGAATTCGGTACGGGACGTGACTTCGCCTCCGCTGATGGTAATCGTTCCGCATGTCGCCATGTGGCCGCAACCGATCCCGGCTCCGTCTTCGCCTCCTTCGGCATGGACGGTTCCTCCACTGATGGTAATGTTCCCGCAGTCGGCTTCGTAGCCGCTGCCGATACCGGCCCCGTCTTCGCCTCCGATGGCAATGACCGAACCTCCGCGGATGGTGATGTCGCCGCAAGAGCAGTCCCACCCGGAGCCGATAGCGGCGGAACCTTTGCCGCCGTCAGCCCGGATGGTGCCTTCTTCAATGACAATATTGCCGGCATTACTACCAAATACATTCTCACTTCCGATTCCGGGGGCATATCCGCTGCTGCTTGCATCCAGTTTCCCGCTCCCTCTGATAGTGAGCGTCTTGCCCTCCGGGACATAGATACCGGGGTAATCATCATAGAATCCCTTTACGATATTGGAAGCCTCCAGGACAAGGGTGGCGTCTCCCAGCGCGGTGATGCCGGCCCATTTGCAGTTCCGGTCGTTCAACCCGTAGATCACGGCATTGTTCAGCGTCACGGTGGCGCCGTCCGCGATGGTGATCTTGTACGGCCCATCCAGGATCCCTGTCAGCGTTTCACCGTCCCTGACCTCATAATCGCCCGTCAGCCGGGCAAGGTCAACCACCCTGGTCTCGGCGATCTTTTCGCAGGACAGCAGGCACAGGACGGCACCCAGTAGCAATAAAATCTTTTTCATGGCAATCATTTTCACTTATTTACATTTTCTTTCCGCCAAAGAACACCTCAGACGGACAATTGTAGCTGAAACCTTCGTGCTCAGCCGTGAGGAGGTCGTTGTCGAACACCAGGAA
>JAGCDF010000052.1 GCA_017651225.1 Bacteroidales bacterium | reverse complement strand
GTTGAACACGTCCGGATGTGCCTTCTCGATCTCGTCCAGCAGCACCACCGAGTAGGGCTTGCGCCGCACGGCCTCGGTCAGCTGGCCGCCCTCGTCGTAGCCGACGTATCCCGGAGGCGCGCCGATCAGGCGGCTGACGGTGTGGCTCTCCTGGTATTCGCTCATGTCGATACGCGTCATCATGGACTCGTCGTTGAAGAGGAATTCGGCGAGCGCCTTCGCGAGCTCGGTCTTGCCGACGCCCGTGGTGCCCAGGAAGAGGAAGGAGCCGATGGGCCGGTGCTCGTTGGACAGGCCGGCGCGGCTGCGGCGCACGGCGTCGGACACGGCCGCGATGGCCTTGTCCTGGCCGACCACGCGCTTGTGCAGCTCGGCCTCCATGCGCAGGAGCTTCTCTTTCTCACTCTCCATCATCCTGGCCACCGGGATGCCGGTCCAGCGGGCCACGACCTCGGCGATGTCCTCGGGCGTGACGGCCTCCGTGATGATCGGGTCCTTGATGGCGGCCTGCTTGGCGGAGAGCTCTTCGATGCGCTTCTGCGCCTCGGCGAGCTTGCCGTAGCGGATCTCCGCGACCTTGCCGTAGTCGCCGCCGCGCTCGGCGATGGACGCCTCGCGCTTGTAGTCTTCGATCTGCTGGCGGGTGTTGTTCAGCTCCGTGACGATGCTCTTCTCGTCGTTCCAGCGGGCAGCCAGGGCGTCGCGCTCGGCCTTCGCGGCCTTGAGCTCCTCGTCGATCTTCTCCGACTTGAGGGTCACGCCCTCGCGCTTGACGGCCTCCTTCTCGATCTGCAACTGGCGGATCTTGCTGTCCAGCACGTCGATGGGCTCCGGGACGGAGTTCATCTCCAGACGCAGCTTCGAGGCCGCCTCATCCACGAGGTCGATGGCCTTGTCCGGCAGGAAACGGTTGTTGATGTAGCGGTGGCTGAGGTTGACGGCGGCGATCAGTGCGTCGTCCTCGATGCTCACGCGGTGGTGGTTCTCGTATTTCTCCTTCAGGCCACGCAGGATGGCGATGCTCTCGGCGGGCGAGGGCTCGTCCACCATGACCTTCTGGAAACGGCGCTCCAGGGCCTTGTCCTGCTCGAAGTATTTCTGGTACTCGTCCAGGGTGGTCGAGCCGATGGTGCGCAGTTCTCCGCGCGCGAGCGCGGGCTTTAAGATATTGGAGGCGTCCATGGCGCCGGACGAGCGGCCTGCGCCCACCAGCGTGTGGATCTCGTCGATGAAGAGGATGATCTCTCCGTCGCTGTCCACGACTTCCTTGACGACGCCCTTGAGGCGCTCCTCGAACTCGCCCTGGTACTTCGCGCCGGCAATCAGCGCGCCCATGTCCAGGGAGAAGACCTTGCGGCTCTTGAGGTTTTCGGGCACCTGCCCGTTGACGATCTTGGTGGCGATCCCTTCCGAGATGGCGGTCTTGCCGACACCCGGCTCACCGACCAGGATCGGGTTGTTCTTGGTCCTTCGACTCAGGATCTGCAGCACGCGACGGATTTCCTCGTCGCGGCCGATGACCGGGTCGAGCTTTCCTTTGGCCGCGGCCTCATTGAGGTCCACGGCGTACTTGCTTAAGAATTCGTACTTGCTGTTCTCCATGTTTTATCGTCGGCCCATTAGAGGGTCTGGAAGGACAGCGCTCAAATGTTGAGCCACTGACAAATTGTCAGCAGAAACCCGCGTGAAAAAACGCAAAAAAATTTTGGTGATTCAAAAAATGTGTCTATCTTTGCAATCCCAACGCTAAGCAATAGGGATTTGCGGAAATAGCTCAGTTGGTAGAGCGCAACCTTGCCAAGGTTGAGGTCGCGGGTCCGAGCCCCGTTTTCCGCTCCAGAAAAAGCCAGTCGAATCGACTGGCTTTCTTCGTTTATGATACCCCTACAGTTGTCCTGCATGCCCGGCAGAGACAAGTATCCACAAAATCGGCCTCTGGTGCAATAAAAGTGGACACCTGTCGGCCAAAACACCGCATTTCGGCAAAAACCAGGGGGAGGTGTCCAAAAAAACTGCGCAGAATGGCGATTTTCTGTACACCTATCCTTCTCCGCCGGGATCGGCAGGGTGACGATGGATGCTAGGCGAGCATCTTTTTGAAATAGTCCCGCAGGGCGTCGTCTTCGCAATAAACGTAGCAGCCTTTCTGGCCGCGCGTGAGAAGGGTTTTGTAGGTATTTAAGATAAGACGGCGGGCATCTTCTTCGCTGGCGCCACGAATGCCGGAGGAGTTGTCATCCTTCGAAATGGCGCTCTTGTTCGTAAGAATGCGACCGGAGGGTTTGTCGTATGTGAGATCCTTGCCAATCAGGACACCAACGTAATCAAATTCAAGCCCTTGCGCCGTATGGATACATCCAACTTCTTCGAAGGAACGCGGGTTGATGGCCCAGATCTTATCGTTGGCCAGGTTCCACTTCGCCTGGAAGCCGCCCGGTAGTTCAATATCCACCTCTCCCCGACGGTTCTTGACATTCCAATCGTAGCAGTAGCCGGCGACCATGCGGGCCTTGTTGTTGATGGCGTTCTTCTCCCGGAGGGCTTCACGCATCTGTGAAGCGTCATCAAACAAACGGAAGTCGTAATTGAGCTCTGAAAGAGGAACGGCTATGCTTTCCTCCTTGCGCTGCAATAGATTGTCGATGAATTGGATATAGGCATCGCTGCCGTTGCAGCGGAACTGCGACGTGAGCTTGGTCTCCTCCCGCATAATGATGGTGGAGCCCAGCTCGTCGCACCATCTGCAGATTTCCTGGACACTGCCAATATCCTTCGTGGTAACGGCCTGGTCCTCGTCCAGCATGAACACGGTGAGAAGGGATGCGTTAATGCATTCCTTCACCTGATTCTCGCCATGCCAGTCACCATACATCTTCTTGACCAGCCGGTGTGCCTCATCCACAATAAGGCAGTCGTATGAATTGGCCGGCACCTGCGACAGGCCGAACGGCGAGCGGAACAGCTGGCTGATTTCGGCAATATTCTCCGCCTTGTTCTGGGAAAGGATGGACAGAAACGCCTGCCGGGGTGCGCTGTTCTTGGTCACGTACGCCGCGTTGCAGGTGCTGGTGATGAAATGCATCAGCAGATTTACTGCCAGCACGGATTTTCCCGTTCCAGGGCCGCCCTGCACGAGAATCGTGCGTTTCTTGTGATCTTTGAGGCACTGGAGCATGGTGCGGATGCACATGTCGTAGCAGACGGCCTGCTCGTCCAGCAGGTCGAACACGGGCGTGCCGCGCACCATTGTTGCCAGCGCGTCCTGCAGGGACTTCGTCGGCCGGATCCGGCCGTTCTCTATCTGGTACAGAAGATCGCCGTGCGCGGATTTCTTGGTCACAAACTCCTTGACGAATTCGTTGAACTGCTGCACCTCATCCATGATGAAAAAGGGCGCAGTCGTGTACCATTCCTTGTAAATTTCGGCAGACAGCGCCGATTTATACGCCGGCAGATAATTGTGCAGATAAGCACAGGGAATCAAGTGGATATTCCCGTCGTGGATGGCCTGGGAGTAATTATTCAGGAAGCGGGAATAGGAATATGCCTGATAGGACGGATGGCAGACAATCCGCTTGTCATTGGCCACGTAAGTGCGTACGCTGAAATGCATGTCGTCATCCACCACCTCCGCCTTGCTCCACTGCTTCAGTTCCACGATGACGATATTCTCCCTATTCTTTTCATCTGCGCCAATAATGATGAAATCCACGCGCTTGGAGGTCTGCGGAATATTGTATTCGATGGCAATCTGCACCTCGTCGTCAATCTCGGAATCATCCACGATGTCCCGCATGAACTTCATCGAATTATGCCACGAGGCAAATTCGCGATCCTGCCCTGCATTCAGTCCTTTTTCGCGGATCAGATTGAGAATCTTCGTGGCAATCACACCGCTACGGACATCCTGCACAAAAGTCTGTTTATTGGCGTTGTAGACAATCATACGCTGGACTATAGTTCGTTATACTTCTTGGCGGTGCCGCGAGCCTTGTCGGCCGGATACTTCAACGCGTTTTTCCTGAGCTTTTCAAGCATAATCTCCTTGATGTCAAGATGATACTTGTCGGCCATCTGGAAGGCATAGTTCAGGACATCGGCGAGCTCTTCCCTAATCTTCTCCGGCTTAGCATCCTCCGGAGACTTCCAGAGGAAGCACTCAAGGAGTTCATTTGCCTCAAGGGAGATGGCAATCGCCAGGTCTTTGCCATTATGGAACTGGTCCCAGTCGCGCTCCTCGTTGAAACGGCGCAACTCTCCCAGAATCTGGTTAATGTCGGACATATGGATGTTTTAGCGTATTGTGTTGTAAAGATAACGATTTTTCTCCACTTCATTGCTTGCGGCAGGGTGCGGCTGGACAAGCATTTTTTTGCTTGGACAGTCGCAGCCCTGCCGACTCTGCCGGAAGCACCGGACGGAAATGGGTCCTGGCCGGGCACAAAAACAGCCTTATTTGTTCCCGGGACGCCTTTTTTTCGTTTCCCGGGCACACCAGCACCCCATTTTGTGCCCGGCAGCATCCTCCCAGGGGCAAAATAGCACGAATTTGCCCCTGGCGAACAATATATTGCGTTGCGCGGGGCAAAAATAGCCTCTGGTGCCCCTGGCAGTGTGAGATTCGCCGGTCGGGGCCGGCGAATGACGGAAAGGAGCCGGCGAATGACGGATGAGGGTAGGTCGGAGCAACGCGACGCAGGGGGTCCGGGGGATTAGGCCCCCGGTAATTAATGGCAACAGGAGGCACCCTCACGGATGCCTCCTGTCTCCACAATTCGAACCTATTTATTTAACCAAATACTGTCGATTATTTCAGGATAATCTGCTTGCCGAGCTTGAGCTTGTCGCCGGAGTCGTCGACCGTCCAGTACTGCGGCTTGCGGGGACCGTTGCCCTCGACGTGATGCACCACATAGCGGAGCTCACCGTCGAAGGTACGGAACAGCATACCGTGACCGGAGTTGTTTCCGAGGAACGGTTCCGGTTCCTGCACCCACGGACCGGCGATGGTGCCGGACTCGGAGTAGCAAACTTCCTGGAGGTAACGCTCCTTGCCCCAAGTGGACCAGAACATACCCAGGCGGCCGGTCTTCGTGCGGAACATCTGCGGGCCGTCGGTCACCCAACCCGGCATCTTGAGGCCGAAGGTGGCTTCACCCAGACCGTTCATTTCACCGCAGGAAGGAGCCTCGGAAGCACGGAACATCGTGACAGGCCAAGGGGAGATGGTGTGGGTCAGATCCTGGGACAGCTCGATGTAGTCCATCGTACCGTCGATGATCTGGGTCCACTCGTGGACGAAGATCATGTAGATGTGACCGTCCTCCTCGTAAAGGGTACCGTCGATGCAGTCCCACTCGCGCGGCTGGTAATCATAGCCAGGCGTGACGGAGAAGGGCACGAACGGACCTTCCGGGCTCTCGGAACGGAGCAGATAAGTCTGGTTGTGAGGCACGTTGTAGCGGCGCGGGACCTGCTGGATGAGGTCGCTGTGGTCGCTCCAGGTACCGGCGTAGTAATAGTAGTCACCGATCTTGTGGATCTCGGCGGCGGCGGCAAAGCCAGCCTTCTCGCACCAGGTGCCGGTCAGGTCGATCACGTTGTACGGGCCCTCCCACATGACGAGGTCCTTGCTGCGGTACTGACGGCCGCCGGAGCTGGTCAGGTAGTAGGTCTTCGTCTCCGGATCCGGGTAGATGAACGGATCGCTCATCGACAGATCGTTGAAGTGCACGGTGCGGATGCGGTTCTGCTCTTCACGCATGCGACGCATGCGCTCAGCCATACCAGTGGTGTCGCGGGGAGCACCCGTGGCCATGCCACCGAAATTCTTCTGGCCAGGGTCGGCCAGCGGAGCCTGCTCACCGGGTTCGATCTTGACCGGTTCGGTCACGGTCGGAGCCGGAGCGTTGGTGCCGCACGCCGCGAGCATCGTCGCGGCGAGGGCAAAAGAGGTTAATACATTGATTCTCATTCGACAAATATAATACTTTTCTAATTAGTATCACCAACCGGGGTTCTGCTTCAGGTTCGGGTTAGCAGAGATCTGCTCGAACGGGAACGGAAGGAATTCGTACTTGTCCTGCCAGCCCTTGCCAGGGCCATCGGTCACCTCGACATTCCACTCCGTGGTACCGGGCTTGTAACCGAGGAACTTGTACAGTTTCTTGCCCTTGTTGGCGAGCACGGTCGGGGCGTCACCCCAACGGACCAGGTCGAAGAAGCGCTCCTGCTCACAGAAGAGCTCGGCACGGCGCTCGTCCTTGATATCCTGGTAGGTCATGGAGGCGAGTTCCGGGATCTGGGCGCGGCGACGGACCTCGTTGAGGGCCTTCAGGCCAGTGCCGTCGGCATCTTTGTCGAGAAGGAACTTCGCCTCAGCGTAGAGGAGGAGCACTTCCGCATAGCGGAGCATCGGGGTGTTGGCCTTATACCACTTCCAGAAGGGCGGGCTGGTGCCCTCGTAAGCCTCGCTGAGCCATCCCAGACCACGGAAGGTGAAATAACCGGCATTGTGGTAAATTGCCTGGTTCTCCTTCATGCCGGGAGTCACGCCAGGGGCATAATCCATGTCAAGGACCTGCTCGTAGGTGTGGATGGTGGACTTGAAGCGCGGCTTCTCAGTGCCGCCTTCGTGCAGCGCCAGGAATTCGCCGAATTCCTTGGACACGGCGTTCCAACCCCAACCGCCGAAGAAATCTTTCGGGAGATTGATACCGCTCGGCCAGCCGGTCCACGTGTGGCGAAGGTCATTCGAAGGGTCGCCAGGGAAACCGTCGTTGTCGCCGGAGTTGTGCTCGAAGAGGTACTCCTCGCAGAAGTCGCCAGCCTGACGCTCGATGATGAACATGTCGGACACAAGGCCGTAGAGGCCGGAGTCGATTACGGTCTTGAGGTCCTTGACGGCCTCGGCCAGGATAGCACTGTCATTGAAGCGCTGGCCATACCAGAGAGCCACTTTGCCGCGGTAAGCGAGCGCAGCGTGCTTGGAGATGCGGGCGCCGAACGCTTCCTGCTGGCCCTTGCCGGAGATGGCGGGCAGCTGCTCGGCAGCTTCCTTCATCTGGGCGAGGATCCACTCGATGGAATCCTTGGTCGGATTGTTGGTCTGATAGTATTCATCCTGGGAGAGGAGGTGGTCCGGGAGGGGCGGAGTACCCCACCAGCGCACGGCGTCGAACATCGCCAGGGCGCGGAGGAAGTTGGCCTCGGCCTTGACGCGGTTGATGCGGGTGTCGTTGGACACCGGGATCTTCTCAAGAATCAGGTTGCAATGGTACATAACGCTGTAAACGCCCTTGTACACAATCTTCGGAGCGAAGTCGGCGGAGGTGACATTGTAGCTGCCGGCCTCCTGGTACTGGTTCGTTGCATCCGAGAAGGAGCCGCCGCCGGGATAATGGTCATCGTCCAGGCAGTTCAGGAAGAGGATCTTTTCGATGCCGTTCACGCAGGTCACGTCACGGCCGCCCCAGTACAGGTGGTAAATGCTGGCAATCAGCGCTTCCGCCTCTTCTGCGGTGGCGTTCTTGTAGTAATCCTCGGTGGAGAGAACACTCTTCTGCGAGATATCGAGGTTCTTCTGGCAGGAACTTGCCGCCAGGACAAGCGCCGCAATCGTAAGGACTATAAAAATTCTTTTCATATGGCTGCAGTATTAGAAGGAAACGTTAACACCGAAGACCAGTTTCTTGGAGATCGGGTAGGAACCGTAGTCGATACCCAGACCGCTGGCGGAGGAACCGGCATGGCTGGTCTCCGGATCGAGGCCGGGATACTTCGTGAAGGTGAACCAGTCATCCAGAGAGACATAAGCGCGCAGCGAGCTGATCGCGATTTTCTTGGTGAGGTTGCGAGGCAGGGTATAACCAAGCTGGATCTGCTTGATCTTGAAGAAGGAAGCGTCATAGACGCGCAGGTTGGACGTGCGGTAGAACTTGTCGCTGCTGTCCGGCTTCGGATACTTGTAACCAGTGGAAGAAGGGTTCTTCCAGGCGTCTGCATAGAATGCACGGAGCGTATTCTGCTGCAGCGCGTCAGCACGCGTCACGGCGTAGAGCAGCTCGGCGCCCTGGGAACCGGCACCCAGCACGAGGAGGTCGAGACCCTTCCAGGCGAAGTTCAGCGTAAGACCGTAGGTGAAGTCAGGGATACCGCTACCGGCGAAGTCGCGGTCGTCAGGAGTGATCACACCATCGTTGTTGAAATCCTTGTACACAGCAGCGCCGGTAGCCTGATCGATGTGGTCCACCATGAAGGTGCGGAGGTACCACAGCGGGTAGCCTTCCTCGAAGTAGGTCACGTCGTAGGAGCTCCAGATCTTCTGGCCGGGGACACGGTCCTTGGAAGTGCCTTCGACGACTTTGTTATGGACCGTGGAGAGGTTGCCGCTGATGCTATAGGAGAAGTCACCGACGGTGTCCTTCCAACCCAGTTCGAATTCGGTACCGTGGTTGTTCACGAGACCGGCGTTCACATAGACCGTCTCAGCACCGGTGTTGGCAGGAGCGGTCGTGCTGGTCAGCAGGTCATGCGTGTTCTTGTTGTACCAGTCCACGGAGAAGGTGAGCCGGTTCTTGAACATACGCAGATCGAGACCGACATCCACCTGGCGGGAGGTTTCCCACTTGATGTTCGGGTTCGGGAGGACCTTGGACGGACGGACGCCGACCAAGAAAGTACCGTCCATGTTGTAACCGTAGTTGGAGGAGCTCTCCAGGGAAGAAGCGTACTGGTACTCGCCGAGGGCGTTCACGTTACCGTTGACACCCCAGGAAGCACGGAGCTTGAGGAAGTCCAGGCTCAGCGCAGACTTGACGCCCTGCATGAAGGCCTCGTTGCTGACGGTCCAGCCGGCGGACACGGAGGGGAAATAGCCCCAGCGGTGCGTCTTGTCGAGCTTGGAGCTGTCGTACGCATCGGCACGGAAGTTGGCCTGGATGAAGTAGCGGTTGTCATAGGAGTAACCGATACGGCCGAAGTAGGACATATTGGCCCGGACCTCCGGCTGTCCGCCGACAGACATATTCGCGTTGTTCACGGCGTTGTTCAGATAGCGGAAATTCGGGTCGTCGCTGGAAAGGACGTACGCGTTTGCACGGAGGTTGTCCGTGTTGGTCTGCTGGTAGGACATACCGGCCATCGCGGTGATCTCGTGACGACCAAACGCCTTGGTGTAGTTGGCGAAGTTCTCCCACTGATAGTAGAGACGGTCGTTGGTGGAACCGGAGATGGACATGGCCTGGTTGGTCTTCGAGCTGATGTACACCTCATGGTTGTAGGTGTTGGTGTGGCTGTAGCCACCCTGGAAACCGAAGCGGGAGGTGATGACCAGTCCCTTGACCGGCGTCAGGTTCACATACGCGGTACCGCGCACGCGGAAGCTCTGCGTCTCGGTATCCTGACGGTCGAGGATGGCCTGCGGGTGCCACATATAGCTAGTCTCGTTGAATGCGGAGATACCGTAGATATGGCCATCGGGATCGCGGGGAAGCTTGTCGTTAATCATGCTCTTGACGCGGGCCGGGATGGCATTGTCGTCATAGATATACGGGGTGGTAGGATCGTGAACGAACATAGCGCCCATGACGGACTCGGAGATGCTGGAGCTCTCGGAAACCGCACGGCGGACGCTGCGGTCGATGGTGGTGTTGACACCGACGGTCAGCCAATCCTTGATCTTGTACTCAGCGTTGATCTGGCCGACAATGCGGCGGAAGATATCCTTGTCACCCTTAACGATACCATTATTATTCGTGTACGCGAGGGAGGTGTAGAACTTGGCACGGTCGTTACCGCCCTCAAAGCCGATGGTGTGACGCTGCTGATGGCCGGTCTCGAGCATGTAGTCCGTCCAGCGCGTATCCGTCTTGCCGTCATAGTCGAAACCTTCCGCGGTGGAAGCGCCGGCGAGCACCATGTAGTCCATGTACTCCTTGGCGTTCATCATCTCGGGCAGGTGCGCGACATTCTGAATCGTGTGCTGGAAGTTGTAGAAGACACGGCCGGTACCCTTCTGGCCGGACTTCGTGGTGACGAGCACGACACCGTTACCAGCCTCGACACCATAGATAGCTGCAGAGGCGGCATCCTTCAGGATCTCGATGGAAGCGATGGACTCCGGATCGAGGTAGCTGATGTCGTTGACCTTCAGACCGTCCACGATCATGAGCGGGGTGGTCCTGGAGTTCGAGGAATAACCACGGATCTGGATGGAGGAGGCGGAACCCGGGGCACCGGAGGCGTTCACGATCTGGACGCCGGCAGCCTTACCCTGCAGGGCCTGGGCGACGTCGGTGGCGGTGCGGTTCTCCAGGTCGGAGTCCTTCACGGAAGCGATGGCGCCCGTGATGTCGCTCTTACGCTGGACACCGTAACCGATGACCACGGTCTCCTCGAGCATTTCGGTGTCGTCCTCCAGGGTGACGTTGAAGACACTCTGGTTGCCGACCACGAGAGTCTGGCCCTTGTAGCCGATGCTCTCGATGGAGATGCTGGATCCGGCGGGGACACTCAGCGTAAAGTTACCGTCCAGGTCTGTCGCAGCACCAATGCTGGTGTTGCCGACCACGGTGACAGCAGCGCCGATGACCGGTTGTCCGGACGTGTCGACGATCTTGCCGCTAATGCTGCGGTTCTGGGCATAGGCACCCAGACTCACGAACAAAGCGCAGAGCATCAGGATGATGCCTTTTGCAATTTGCAGCTTTTTTTTCAACATTTTTTTGAGTTTTAGTTAATGATGAAGTAATAATTATGAGGAAAATGAATTCGGCTTAATTTTTACTATGGTTCGGGTTTTTCGCAAAAATATATAACTTTACGCCCGGAAATGTGGATAAAATTTTAAAATGGTGGACAAACTTCTGAAAAGGGTGGATTTTATTTTGGCAGTTTTTCTCTGCCTCCTGTTATCCCCCGACAAAAGCCTCGCCCAGACGAGTGCAGAGGACTATATCGTCATCAACCGCCTGACCCGGGAGAACGGCCTTCCCGACCAGGACGTCAACGGTATCTTTTTCGACAGCAAGGGATTTGCCTGGATCAGCACCTTCGGAGGCGGCCTGGTCCGCTATGACGGAGATTCCTTCATCCCGTTCTCCATCAAGACGAATCCCGCGTTCCGAAGCGACTTCGTCGACCGCTGCAGCGAGGATGATTACGGCAGGCTATGGGTCCCCTGCGCGGGTATCCTCAACATCATCGACCTGGAAGCGCTGACCCTGATCGACGAGCTGCCAGGCATGTCCAGTTCCTGGCGCCATTCCCACTCTCCGGTCAGCTTTCACAAGGATGCCCGGGGTCACATGTGGTTCACGGCGGAGGACATGCTCTACCGCCTGACCTTCGCGGACGACGGCGCCAGGGTCGTCATCGACTCCGTGCAGTGCAAGGTCTCCAACGTCAACCTCATGCCCAGTCCCTACGACGTGGACGGCGACGGCTCGGCTTGGATCGCCCTCAACGGCCGCATCAACAAAGTCCGGTATATCGAAGACCGGGGTCTCTGCATGTCCGAGATCCTGCCGGGCTTGAACATCGGCGAGGACAACAAGTCCACCGCCCTGCTCCGCGCAGGAAATGAGGCCTGGATCGGCACCAGCAAGGGCCTGTACCGGATCAACCTCACCACGGGCAACCACATTTGCTATCTTCATTCCGACGCGGACCCGGGTTCCATCCCGAACGACGATATCACCGGACTGTGCGCCACGGACGAGGGAGAGATTGTCATCGGGACCCTGGGAGGCGTGTGCATCTACAATGTAAACGACCAGACGTTCCATACGTACGGATCCCAGCCCAACGTGTACGGAAACCAGCTTCTGCCGGGAGAAATGGTGCGCGGTCTCGCCACCCGGGGGCGGCAGGTCTGGGTCGGGCTCGAAGCGGAAGGACTTGCCGTCATCCAGAAGAAACCGCTCCAGATAATCAATTTCTCCCGGATCGAGACCACCTCGTCCACCATCCCGGCCACACCGATCCGGGCCCTGTTCATCGACAGCCGGAACGTCCTCTGGCTCGCGGCGACGGGATACGGCCTCCTCAGACAGACGGATAACCTGACCTTCCGCAATTACGCCACGGACTACGCGCTGACGACCTTCTGCGAAGACGGCCGGGGCCGGATCTGGACGGGTTCCGTGACGGGAAGACTGAATTACATCGACCCGTCCTCCCCCGATATCCTGCGCACCCCGGAAGGAAGCCTGTCGGATACGGCAAGAAGCATCGACATCGTTCTCAGCATCTGCTACGACAAGATCAACGACTACATCTGGATCACGGCCCACAACGGCCTGTATTTCTATGATTTACGAAGCGGGGCCTACAGCCGCTTCCACGCCCGCGCGAGCTCCTACTTCGCGGCGCACATCACGGAGGAAAAGCTCCTGGTGAGCGGCATGGAAGGGCTCAACATCATCGACCTCAGGACCCGGGACACCCGGCTGATCAAGGGCTTCCCGACCTGTCTGTCCCTCGTCACCGACGGGGACACCCTCTGGGCCGGCGCCTACGGCCGGGGCGTGTACCGGGTGGACAACTACCTCTCGGAAGCCGCCAAGACCACGGTCTATTCGGAAAAGGAGGGTCTGGCGGACAGCCAGGTCCAGGGCCTGCTCCTCGACGGCGTCAACCTGTGGATCACGACGGAGAACGGCCTCTCCTGCATCGACACGCAAACCGGGGAGATCGCCAGCTACGGCATCCAGGACGGACTGAAGTCCATGGCGTTCTGCGAGAACAGTCTGGCGAAAGGGGAGAGCGGAACCATCTATCTCGGCCAGAAAGAAGGCCTGAGCATCCTCCGGTCCGGCTATATCAGAAATGAATACGGGAACAAGCCCCACATCGCCATCACGGGTTACTACACGCGGGGCCAGTTCCACACCCTCTCGCCGTCCGACGTCCTCACCAAAAACGAGAATGACAACGACTTCTTCCTGAAATTCTCCGACCTTTCCTACTCCCGACGCCCGGACATCCGGTACGAAAGCCGGGTGCAGCCGACGGACAAGGATTGGTCCCCCATCTTCGGCAACTCTTCCTATATCAGATTCGGGCACATCCCGGGCGGGAAAAACACCGTTCAGGTGCGCGCAGTCGACAAGGAAGGGAACGTGCTGTCCCAGGACGAGATCACCCTGCAGATCAAGCCGGCCCTGTTCAAGCGCTGGTGGTTCCGCCTGCTGTCCGTGCTGCTTCTCGGTCTGCTGACCTACCTGTTCATCCTATGGGACACCAAGTCCATCAGCAAGAAAAAGGACCAGCTGCAGCAGGAAGTGGACCGGCAGACCAAAGAACTGAAGGAGCAGAAGGAAGAACTGGAGCGAAAGGCGGAGGAACTCTCCGAGCAGAATGCGCTGCTGCAGCGGCAGAACGAGATGATCGCCAGCCACAACACATTGCTTTCCAGTACCTTATCGAATCGGGAAACGGAGTTCTACTCCAAACTCCTGGACGCCATCCAGAAGCGGTACAAGGATCCGGACCTGGACGTGCACGCGCTGGCGGACGCCATGGGCATGAGCCGCAGCCTGTTGAATGAGAAGATCCAGAATACACTCGGACTGTCCATCGCGCAGTTCATCCGGACCTACCGCCTGAACGTCGCGAAGGAAATGATCTGCAACGGCACGAACACGGACATGAACATCTCCGAGATTGCCTACGAGGTCGGATTCAACGATCCGAAGTATTTCACGCGGTGCTTCACCAAAGAATTCGACGCCACCCCTTCCGACCTGCATCGGAAGAGCCAGGAGTCGGAGGACTAGACGCTATTTCCGCCGGCTGTTGCGCCTGGCCTCGCGGGCGGCTTTCCGCTCCGCCTTGGCCTGCTCGGCGGCGCGCTGCTCCGCCTCGACCATGCTCTTGGTGCGGAACATGATGACGCCGTTCTGGCCCTGGACGCCGTAGATGCTGGCCGTGCCGTCCTTGAGGACCTCAACGGAATAGATATCCTCCGGACGGAGATAGGTCACATTGTCGGTAATGATGCCGTCCACGACGAACAGCGGCTGGGTCTGGTCGCTGTTGGTCGCGACGCCGCGGATGAGGATCCGGGGCATCTCGCCGTTGCCGCCGCCGGGGCTCACGGTCACGCCGGGCTCGTCCCGGAGCAGGTCGAACACGGAGTTATACTGCGTCTTGTCTTTGGGGTTCCGGACTTTCTCCTGGGCACCCGCAGCGCCGCAAAGAAGGATGCAGGCGGCAATAAATAAAAGGGCCTTCTTCATAACGGAGCAAAGATAGCATTTTTTCGTATCTTTACCTGCTCAAAAAGGTTCAATTATATGAAACGGATTCTTATCCTTCTCCTGGCCGTCCTGGCCGGCGTTTCCGCGCAGGGCGCCGACGCCCCGAAACAGCGGCCCAACTACGACCTCGCTTCGCAGTTTTCCGCCAAGCGCATCTCCCAAATGGTATTCTCCACCGAGCTGAGCCCGAACTGGTTCCGCGACTCGGACAAGTTCTGGTACGCGTGGAAGACCCCCGCGGGCACGCAGTACTGGATCGTTGATCCCGAGACGGGCAGCAGGACGCAGGCCTTCGACATGGAGAAGCTCGCGATGGAGATCACCGCCATCACGCGCGACCCCTTCGATGCGCAGCATCTCCCGATCGAGGGCATGAAGCTCAAGGACGACAAGTACCTGCGCTTCGACATCAAGGGCACGCAGGAAGTGCCCGACACGCTGGCGCAGAAGCGCGCCGAACGCGCGAAAAAGGACGGCGACAAGGCCCCGAAGGGCCCCCAGAAGCCCCCTATGACCAAGAAGGTCTGGCATTTCCAGTATGAACTCGCCACGGGCAAGCTCTCCGAGTACAAGCCCGAGAAGCGCGAGTACCCGGCCTGGGCCAGCATCTCGCCGGATGGCGAAACCGGCGTGTACGTCAAGAATTCCAACCTCTTCTGGATGGACCGCGAGAACCTCGCCAAGGCCGTGGAGGACGAAAAGGACTCCACGCTCGTGGAGCACCGCCTCACCTCCGACGGCGTGCGCCAGTGGGGCTTCGGCGTGGACAACTACTCGGGCGACACGGAGACCGACACCACCCGCCGCGTGATGGCGCGCGGGGTCGTCTGGTCGCCGGACAGCAAGCATTTCGTGGCGGTCAAGACCGACATGCGCAAGATCAAGGACCTCTGGGTGATCAACGCCCTGAGCCAGCCGCGCCCGACCCTCGAGACCTATAAATACCAGATGCCGGGCGAGCCGGGCCCCACGGAGGAGCTCTACGTCTTCTCCATGCCCGACGGCTCCAGCAAGCGCTACCAGGTCAACGCCTTCAAGGACCAGACCTTCGACGTCTCCACGCGCCCGCGCAAGTTCCGCGAGACCTACGATAAGTACCGCTCCCGCGTGTGGCTGGGCGACAACGACGGCTTCTGGCTGGTCCGCGGCTCGCGCGACCTGCACCGCATGGACGTGTGCCGCGTGGACCTGGCCTCCGACTCCACCCGCACCGTCATCTCTGAGCGCATGAACACCTACATCGAGGACCGGCAGATCCACCTCATCAACGGCGGGAAGCAGTTCCTCTGGTGGTCCGAGCGCAACGGCTGGGCCAACCTCTACCTCTACAACGCCGACGGCACCCTGGTGCGCAACCTCACCGAGGGGGCCTATCACGTCGAGGACATCCTCGCGGTGAATGAGAAGGAGGGCTACGTGCTCTTCTCCGCCTGCGGCGTGAACAAGGACGAGAACCCCTACCAGATGCACACCTGGCGCGTCGCCCTGGCGGGCGGCCCCATCCGGCAGCTGGACATGGACGACATGAACGTGGAGGCCACGGCCAGTGACGACGGCCGCTGGCTGGTGGGCAACTGCTCCCGCGTGGACTACGCCCCCGAGGCCTGGCTGATCGGCCGCGACGGTAAGCGCAAGCTCCTCGACAAGGCCGACCTGAGCCTGCTCTTCGCCGCCGGCTACAAGATGCCGGAGCGCTTCAAGGTCAAGGCGGCCGACGGCGTCACGGACCTCTACGGCGCCATGTACAAGCCCTTCGACTTCGACTCCACGCGCGTGTATCCGATTATTGACTATGTCTATCCCGGCCCGCAGGTCGAGGCGAACAACATCGCCTGGTCCAAGGGCATGGTGCGCACGGACCGCCTCGCCCAGGTCGGCTTCATCGTGATCACGGTAGGCAACCGCGGCGGCCACCCCAACCGCTCCAAGTGGTACCACAACTACGGCTACGGGAACCTCCGCGACTACGGCCTGGAGGACCAGAAATACGCCATCCAGCAGCTGGCCGGCAGGTATGACTTCATCGACGGCAGCCGCGTGGGCATCCACGGACACTCCGGCGGCGGGTTCATGTCCACGGCCGCCATCCTCAAGTACCCCGACTTCTTCAAGGCGGCGGTGTCCTGCGCCGGCAACCACGACAACCGCATCTACAACCGCTGGTGGAGCGAGACGCACCACGGCGTGACGGAGAAGGTGGAGCAGAGCGACACGACCTTCGTCTACCACATCGAGACCAACCCCGAGATCGCCGCGAACCTGAAGGGCCACCTGATGCTCGTGCACGGCGACATCGACAACAACGTCAACCCCGCCAACACCATCCGCGTGGTGAACGCCCTGATCCGGGCCAACAAGCGTTTCGACCTGCTGATCCTCCCCGGCCAGCGCCACGGCTTCGGCGACATGAACGAGTACTTCTTCTACCGCCTGGCCGACTACTTCTCCGAGTGGCTCCTTGGCGATAGCGAGCGCGGCGAAGTGGACGTGAAGGAACTGAACAACGACTGAGCGGTCCGCCCATAACAAAACGGGGGAGCAGCGCGATGCTGCTCCCCCTGTTTTATGGTATCAGATCCTGTTACAGATAGTACAGGAAGCCGATGTTGACCGAGAACATGTTGAGGTTGAACTTGGCGGACGCCATCTGGTTGACGAGGCCATAGTAGAAGGAAAGGCTGGGCTCCAGCGCGAAGCGCTCGGACAGGAACCAGGAATAGCCCACATTCGCCTCCAGGCCGAAGGTCGTGCCGGTCTCGGGAACCGACGTGCCGGAACCGGTGTTGTTCTTCAACGAGACATTGCCGACCACAGCGTTCAAGCCAGCGTAGAGGCTGGGGATGAAGTAGTAGCGGGCGCCCACGAACGCGTCGAGCAGGCTCATGCTGGAGGTGGAATACTTACCAGTCTGGAAGCCCACGCCGGCGATCAGGGCGAGGTTGTCGATGACGGCATAGCCGCCCGAGGCCTGCAGGCCGAAACGGGACATGGATTCTTTCTGTCCGTCAGCGCTGATCGTAACAGCATTGAAACTGATGTTGGTGAGAGTCGGGCTGACGAAGAACGTGCCCTTGGAGATGGTCTGGGCCGATGCGGCTGTCACTAACAGGCATGCGGCGAGGATGGTGAATAATCTTTTCATACTACAGTGATTAATTCGAGCCTAAAGTACGAATATTCTCGAAAAAAAACAAAGAAAGAGCCGGATTATTCGTATATTTGGGAACATATGAAAAAACTAACGCTCTTCTTTTTCGCCTGGATTGTATCCGTTCCCTTCGCATTCGGGGGCGGACCGATATCGCTCGAGGAATGCCGGGAAGCGGCCCGGCGGGAGGGCAAACTGGACGAATTGTACCAGCTCAACGAGCTGGACCGGCAGGCAAACGAGCGCCTGGAGAAGCACCCGTTCCAGACTTTCATCAGCGGCTACGGCGTTGCCAGTTACCAGACAGACAGTCCCAATCCGTCCGGCATGACGGACTTCCCGTTCGAATTATACGCCGTCCCCAAGTTCCAGTATCACGTCGGCCTGCTGCTGGCCCAGCCCATCTACAGCGGCGGACAGAAAAAGCTCCTGGGCGAGATCAACAACCTGGACCACGAAATCGACCGCACCGGGCTGGATAGCCGGGGTGTCGAGCTGGACCGGACCGTGGACGACCTCTTCCTGGGCATTCTGCTGGCGCGCAAGCGCGACGAGATTCTCAGTCGGCAGCTGAACGCCGTCCAGATCAAACTCCGGGACGCCCAGCGAGCCTTCGAAGCCGGCATCGGGTACCGGGACGTGGTCCTGGCGCTGGAGGCGCAGCTGTCCAAACTGGAAGCGGAGCAGGCCGGGAGTGCCGCCCAGACGGCGGCGGCCCAGACCATGCTCGCGGAGCTGACCGGACTGCCCATCGGGCCGGACACTGAGTTGGAAATGCCCTCCGGCGAGGATGCGGACGCGTTCGTGCCGGATGCCGGCCTGGCGCGCCTGGACCTGGAAGCGCGCCGGATTGAGCTGAACAAGCAGCTTGCGCGCGCCCGGGCGCTGCCTTCCCTGCAGGCCTTCGGCACGGTGGGCTACGGCCGCTGGCCGCTGAACTTCTTTGACCGCCGACCGGATATATACGGTGTCGTGGGTCTCTCCCTGACGATCCCCATTACGGAATGGCGCGCCGTGAACGCCGGCACGGCCCGGCTGGACGCGGCGGCCCGCCAGCTTGAGCTGCAGCGGGAGAATGCCGAACGCAAAAAACGCGTCGAGCTGCTCAAGTACGACGGCGAGATCGCCCGCTACGGAACCTTGCTGGCCGCCAGCGAAAGCACCGTGGCCAAATATGAAGAACTCTGTGAAGAGCTGGACCGGCAGGCCGATCAGGGCGTCACCCCCCTGTCCAATTACCTGACCGCCCTGGAGCAGCTCTCGGCTGCCCGCCTGGACTGCGAGCTCTATAGTATCCTCAAACTGCAGCAGCAATTGCTGCGCAAGCGTTATATCTCCGAACCATGACACGAAACGCTCTTTTCCTTCCCGGTCTGCTGGCCTGCCTGATGCTGGTCGGCGGCGCCTGCGGCCGCTCCGGCCAGCCTGACGCCTATGGCCTCATCGATGCCCACAGCTGGATGGTCGCCGCCTCGGAAGCCGGCCAGATCGTCGCGTTGCCCGTGGCGGAAGGGCAGGCGGTGTCGCAGGACGCCCTGGGCGTCCAACTCGACACGGCGGCGCTTTCGCTCCAGCTCCGCGCGCTGGAAACCCAGATCCAGGCCCTGAGGGCGACCCTGCCGGACGCAGGGCGCCAGCTGGACGTGCTCCAGCAACAGAAGAAAACGTTGGAGAACGAGCGCGCCCGCATCGCCGGACTCGTCACGTCCGGCAGCGCCGCCGGCAACCAACTGGACAAAATCGACGACCAGCTTCGCGTCGTGGACAGCCAGATCTCCGCGGCCCGCTCCTCCCTGTCGCGGGAGACGGCCGCCGTGCAGGCCAACATCACCTCCCTGCGCTCGCAGGCGGACATCGTCCGCGACCGGATCGACCGTTGCACCGTCCGGAATCCCGAGAACGGCACGGTAACAGCCCTGTACTCCCACCTGCATGAATTCGTGGCCGCCGGCCAGCCGGTTTACAAACTCTCCGACCTCGACCATCTGTACGTGGACGCCTGGCTGGACGGGGACGCCCTGGCGCGCGTTGCCCTCGGCGACAGCGTGTCGGTGGGCGTGGATGCCGGCGCCGGCAAGCTGCGGCGCGTGCAGGGCCGGATCAGCTACATCGCCACGGAGGCGGAATTCATGCCGAACAAAGTGCTGACCCGCGACACCCGCACCACCATGGTCTACCACGTCCGGGTCGACCTTGAAAAGGACGATCTGCTCAAACCGGGCATGCCCGCTGAAATCTTCCTGTCCCCCCAACGATGATTGCCGCCCGGGGCATATCCAAGCGGTTCGGCCCGCGTCAGGTCCTCAAAGACGTTTCTTTCCAGGTGGAAGACGCGCAGATCGTGGCCCTGATGGGCGCGAACGGCGCCGGCAAGTCCACCCTCTTCAATATCCTGGCCACCCTCGACCCTGATTTCACGGGCGAGGCCGGCATCGGGGGCTTCGATGTGCGGACCCAGGCCCGGGACGCCCGGTGCCGCATCGGCTATGTCCCGGGGCGCTTCTCCCTGTACGGCGACCTGTCCGTCGCGGAGAACCTTGCGTTCTTCGCCGGCGCGTACGGCTGCAACGCCTCGGACATCGAGCAGCTGTCCCCCTTCCTGTGGCGCAGCCTGGTCGATTTCTCCGACTTCCGGGCAGACACGCTGTCCGGCGGCATGAAGCAGAAACTCGCCATCTGCTGCGCGCTGGTGCACAACCCGTCCGTGCTGCTGCTCGACGAGCCGACCGTCGGCGTCGACCCCGTGTCGCGCCACGACATGTGGCAGGAGATCGGCGCTCTGCGCGACAAGGGCGTCAGCGTGCTCGTGAGCACGCACTACCTCGACGAAGCCGCGCTCTCCGACAAGATCCTCTTCCTGCACCAGGGCGAAATCCTGCTGTTCGACAGCCCGGCGGGCATCGTCGGCTCCTACCAGCACCGGCTCTTCTCGCTCCCGTGCCAGCCCGCCGACCTGCCGCGACTCGAGGCGGCGCTCGCCACCGAGCCGGGCGTGCTGGACTATTATCTCTGGGGGGACCAAATGCACATCACGGCCGACGACACGTTCCGCGGAGCGGCCATTTGCGGGAAAGTTCCCGTCCCGGCCGAGCCGGACATCGAAGACATCTTCATCGACACCCTGTCGGAAAGGAGGCCGCGCGTATGAACCTGGTCGAGATCAGCCATGTCAGCAAGCGTTTCGGCGATTTCACCGCCGTGAACGACGTTTCGCTCTCGCTCGCGAAAGGAGAAATCCTGGGCCTGCTGGGGGCGAACGGCGCCGGCAAGACCACGCTGATCCGCATGATCTGCGACCTGCTCCGGCCCGACGGCGGCCTGATCTCGGTCCAGGGGCGGCCCGGCTACATGTGCCAGACCTTCTCGCTGGTCGAAGAGCTGACCGTCCATGAGAATATCCGTTTCTACGCCACGCTGGCCGGCCTGGACCGCGCGCAAACCGCGGCGCGCGAGGAGGCCATGGTCGCTTCGCTGGAACTGACGCCTTACCTGAACCGGCAGGTCAAGCTCCTGCCTTCGGGCTGGCGGCAGGCGCTCTCCTTCTCCATCGCGGTCATCGCGGATCCGCCCGTGCTGATTCTCGACGAACCGACGAGCGGACTGGACGCCCTGTCGCGCCGCCGCATGTGGAAACTCATCCAGGCCAGGGCGGCGGAAGGAACGGGCGTGATCGTGAGCACGCACTACCTCGACGAGGCCTACTATTGCAGCCGGCTGACCATCATGAACGGCGGCCGGGTCGTGGCGAGCGGCGTCCCGCAGGAACTCGCCGCCACGCAACAGGATTTCCTGACCTATTTCAGATGATGCAGACAGCGACGAAAGACCATATCCGCTCGGTCGTCCGCAAGGAATTCCGGCACATTTTCAGGGACAAGGTCAGTTGCCTGCTGCTTTTCCTGATGCCGGTGGTCATCCTGCTGCTCTTCGGCTACGCCCTCTCGTTCGAGGTGCACCACCACAACATCCAGGTCTGCAATCCCGGCCACGACGCGGCCGCGGAACGCCTGTTCGCCCAGCTGGAAGCGAACCCCAAGATCCACATTGCGGGGCACCTGGAAAGCGCGGGGCAGATCGCGGAGGCCTTTGCGACCGCCAACACCCGCGCCGTCGTGCTCTACGGCAACGACGGCATCGACATCTTCCTGGACGGGACCAGTTCGTACTTCTCTACCGGCATAGAACTGATGCTGGAATCCGTGATGGCCGACTTTTTCGCGCGGGAAAGGCACGTTTTCGCCGCACAGGACGACGGTCCGCCGGTACGATACGTCTACAACCCTTCCCTGAAGAAGGAATACATGCCCATCCCGGGCCTGGTGCTGATGATCTTCATCCTGGTGTCCTCCATCGTGCTGGGCACGAGTGTGAACAAGGAAAAAATCCAGGGCACTTACCGCATGCTCCGGATGACGCGCATGGCCAGCTGGGAGCTGATCGCGGGCAAGTCGCTGCCCTATTTCCTCATCTCGCTCTTCCACGTGGCCGTGGTCTATCTGATCTGCCTGTATTTCGGCATTGTCATCCAGGGCAGCCTGTTGCTGTTCTTCGGACTGTGCATCCTCTACTCCGTCTGCTGCATGTCGCTGGGGCTGCTGATCGCGTCCTGGTTCGACCGGCCGCTGGACGTGCTGATCCTTTGCTGGATCGTGCTCTTCATCCCGAACGTCTTCCTGTCCGGCTTCATCTTCCCGATCAGCGCGATGGACGGCCCCATCCGGGCTGTCGTGACCTATCTGCCGGGGACGGCGTTCATCAGCGCGTTCCGGGACATCGCCTATAAGGGGACCGGCATCGCGGAGAACCTTTCCTGGATCCTGATCCTGTTCTCGGAACTGGTCCTGGCCATCGCGCTGTCCCTCGTCGGTTTCAAAAGGAGGATTCCCAGATGATGCGGGTGCTGTGGCATATGCTCGTGAAGGAGTTTCTGCAGCTGGTGCGTACGCCGGCCCTGCTCTTTGTGCTGATTCTCTGCCCGTTGGTGACCGTGGGGTTCGTTCCCTTCGGCCTTTCCAACAAGCCCCGGATCCGGGTGGAGGTGGTGGACGAATCCTTCTCCGGCCGGGGCCGGGAGACGCTCGCGCTCCTGGCGGGCTCACCCCAGATCGCCCAACTCTCCCAGGTTTCCTCCCGGCAGGAAGCGGAGGGCCGGATGGCGCGCGGGGAGATCGACGCCATCGTCATCGTGCCCGCCAACGACGAGGCGTGCCGCATTCTCGCCGACGCTTCCAACCTCCCGCTGGCCCGCGACGTGGCTTATTATGTGGGCCTCCAGCTGCACGGGACGCAAGAGAACGAGCTGCTCAGGAGCCATACACTCTTCGTGTCCGGAACAGGCAACACGCATTACTACCTCGTCGCGATGCTGGTCCTGCTGATCGCCATCGTGGGCTGCTGCCTGGTCGCTTTGTCCGTCGTCACGGAAAAGGAGAGCAAGGTGCTGGAACACCTGCGAAGCACGGGTTTGAGCCCCCTGATGTACGTCGCGTCCAAGCTGGTGTTCTTCTCGTTGGTCGGCCTGTGCGAGCTGGCCGTCGGCCTGCTGATCGCGCGCTGGGTCTTCGCGCTGCAAAGCGCCGGACCCCTGTGGGAGCTCTTCCTGCTGGCCGCCTGCTTCCTCTTCGCCATCGTGAACCTGGGCATCCTCATCGCCGCAAGCACGCGGACCCTGGTGCGGACAATCTATGTGCTGGTGTTCCTGTTCATCACGCTGATCCTGCTCAGCACCATGTTCGCCCCGCTGGACAACATGGATCCCTTCTGGGCCGCCACCCGCTTCGTCAATCCTTTCTTCTGGATGGTGGACGGCGCTTGGAAGATCCTGCTCAAGGGCGTCAAACTGGCCTCCAACCCGGTCAACTGCCTCGCCCTGCTGGGCATCGGAAGCGTGCTGACCGTAGCGAATGTATTGAAAATAAAACAAATAGATTGATATGAGCGCTTTGTATACCTCTCTGCTCGAACTCGCGGAGCAGCGCAAAAGCTGCCGCCATTTCACGGCCGAGCCGGTGTCGGACGACGCCGTGGAGCAGATCCTCGCGGTCGCAGCCCGCGCGCCCTTCGCCTCCGGGCGGAGCAACTGGAAGGTCGCCCGGGTGCAGGACCCCCAGGTCATCGCGGCCCTCGCCGCCCAGGTGCGCAACCGCGCCGAGGCGCTCTGCGCAGACCTGGACGCCGAAACCGCGCCGTTTTTCCGCCGCTACGCCCAAAGCTTCACCTTTTTCGAAACGGCCCCGCTGCTGCTGATTCCCTACTGCCGGGAGACGTCCACCATGAAAAGCATGCTCCGGGAGGGCGCCACGCCCGAAATCCTGGGCTGGGAGCACGACAACCTGACCAAGTCCCTCTCCTGCGTGGCCATGATGATCCTGCTCGCCGCCGAGAGCCTGGGCCTCGGCGCGTGCTACATGACGGGGCCCCTCCTCGCTGGAACGGACCTCAACGCCACGCTGGGCCTGCGGGACAATTTCCTGCTCGGCGCCATCATTCCGGTCGGACACAAAGCATAGTGCAGGATGCAACGGGTTGAGTCATTTGTCTTCAATGAGATGAAGGAGAACAGCTTCGTCGTCTGGGACGAGGCCGGCAAAAGCGCCGTATTGGTCGATCCCGGCTGCGCCTCACAGCAGGAGCTGGATACGCTCGAAGCGTTCCTGGACGGGAATACACTCCGGCCGGCCGCGATCCTCGTGACGCATCCCCATTTCGACCACATCGCGGGGGCGGATCGGCTGAGCCGGATCTATGGGGTGGATTACCTGGTCTGCGACGCGGACCGGGCCCTGCTCGGACAACGCGACGAATGGGCCAAACTCTACCAATTCAAACTCGACGGGCCGGTGGGAACGGCCCGGTTCTTCCCGGCAGAGGAAAAGACCTTCCGCTTCGGCGGCATCGCCGTGCAGGTCCTGCCGCTGGGCGGCCACACGGTGGGCTCCGTCGCCTATTATTTCCCGGACGCGGAAGCCGTGTTCGTGGGAGACACGATCGTCAAAGGGTCGCTGGGCTTCCAGGAGACGGGCTTCCAGCAGACATTGGAGCGGATCCGCGACTACCTGCTGCCCCTGCCGGACAGCACGCGGATTTATTTCGGCCACGGGGCCGATTCGACAATCGGAGAAGAGAAGCGGGAAAACCGCTTTTTCAAGCGGAGCGGGGCACTCGGGTCAGCTCAATGACGGTCTCGACGCCGTTCACGGAGGAAGTCTTCACAATCATCCGGTCCTGCTTCAGATACTGCAGCTCGGCCGTGTAGGTGCGCGTTTCCTCCTCGTTGACGACCTTCAGCGTGATCACCATTTTTTCCCAGGAGAAATCCTGGCCAGAACCGGAGAAAGTCTGGCCGGTCGGCGCGTCGTAGATCGTATAATTCCACTGCGAGTCCAGCGTCATGTACGAATCCGCGTAGGCGGCGCCCAGGTCCGGTTCCGAGGAGACGATGCGCCAGGTGCCCACGTACGAGGGGACCTCGTCCGGCTCGCAGGCGAACGCCGACAGGAGCAGCAACAGGCCAAGCAGGAGCTTTTTCATAGGCCGAGCCAATAACCCCCGTCCACATGGAGGACCGTGCCGTTGATGTAGCGGCTTTCCTCCGAGCAAAGGAATGCGACGGCCGCGGCGACATCCTCGGGCGTGCCGAATTTCGCGCTCGCGTTCACGTCCTTGAGGATGTCGCTGCCGGTGTTGATGATGAGTTTCTGCAGCGAACCGCTTTCGATGCTGCCCGGCGCCACGCAGTTGCAGCGGACGCCCTTTTTCGCATACTCCGTGGCGACGCCCCTGCTGAAGGTCTCGATGTAGGCCTTCGTGCCGCCGTAGACGCTCTGGCCGCGGAACACGCGGCCGGCCGTCACGGACGACAGGTTCACGATGACGCCGTGGCGCTTCAGGCACATCTGGGGGATGACAGCCCGGCAGAGCAGGGTCGTGGCGAACATGTTCACGCTGAACATGCGCTCGATCTCCGCCGTGTCCAGCTGGGGCAGCAGCGCGGTCTGCGTGTCGGCGGCGGCGTTGACGAGGATTTCAACGTCCTGCAGCCCGGCCGCGAAGCGTTCGATGTCTTCCCGCACGGAGAAATCCGCGCAGACGACCTCCGCATCCAGGCCGGCGAGGCGGTCTGCGTGCCAGAGGCACTGGAGCAGCATGGGCTTGCCGAGCGCGGTGAGGCGCCGGGCGATGGCCAGGCCGATTTCGGAGCTGGCGCCGGTGATGACTATCTTTCCCATTTCTTGATGATTAAGGCAGTGTTGTGGCCGCCAAAGGCGGAATTCATCTTCAGGATGTAGTGAATCGGCATCCGGAGCGGGGCGCCCTGGACGACGCGGAAAGGCGCCTCGGGATGGGGCGTCTCGAAGTTGATCGTCGGGAGCACGGCCTGCTGCTGCAGGGAGTACACGACGCCGAGCATCTCCACGGCGGTGCAGGCCCCGATGGAATGGCCGACCTGTCCCTTCATGGAGTAGACTGGGATCTCCCGGATCCGCTCCCCAAAGATACGCTGCAGGCAGTTGTACTCGGCCGGAGCGCACTTGACCGTGCCCGTGCCGTGCAGGTGGATGCAGTCGATCTGGTCCGGGCGCACGCCCGCTTCGTCGAGCGCCGCGCGGACGGCTTCGGCGGCCGATTCGCCGGAAGGTTCCGGGTCCGTGACAGAATAGGCGTCCATCGAGCAGCCGTATCCGACGATTTCCGCGAGGATTTCCTGCCCGGCGGGAACCCGGGCGGCGTCCTCCAGCAGCAGGGCGACGGAGGCTTCGCCGAGGACGGTGCCGTTGCTGTGTTTGTCGAAGGGCTTGCACTTGCGGGGGGACGGGTCCGGGCTGGTCGAGAGCGCGCCCAGCGCGGAAAAGCCGAGGAAACCGGGATGGGTAATCATCGAATCGGAGCCACCGGCGACAACCGCGCCGGCCAGGCCGCGCCGCAACAGGCGCCAGGCCAGGCCGATGGCGTGCGCCGAAGCGGTGCAGGCGGACGCGAAGAGGTGGCAGCCGGCGTCGAAGCGCCAGCGTTCGGCCAGCTCGCGGAACTCCGCCGCCATGCGATGGTAGTGGCCGCTTGTCAGGATCTGCCCAGGATTCAGCTTGCCGTCGGCGAAGAATTCTTCGATGTCGAAATAATCCACACCGCCGCCGACGTTGAGCATCAGCTCTTCCGGGCGGTAACGCTGCCGGAAGCCCGTCCTGGCGGACAGTTCCTCCAGGGCCTGGTCGAAGAAATACACCTTGCGGTCCACTTCTCCGGACGTGCGGACGACCTCCCCATCATGGCGGATTTCGCCGGCGGCCGTGATCGGATAGCCCGTCGTGTCGAGATTCTGGATGTCATCCACGCATCGACGCCCCGCCTGGAGAGTGTCCAGACTCTCCTCAAAACTGCAACCCAGGGGGCTCCTGGCGCCGATGCCGGTAATCACGATCGCCATGGGGTCAGGGTTTGAAGATGTCGATGGCCGGACGGGAAGAGCCCAGCAGCGGGTGGCCGGCGAATTCAGCGGGTTCCGCGAGGGCGAAGCCGACTTCGACGGAGTCGTCGGCATGGAGGAAACCGGCACCGACCAGCACCGTCTCCTCGCCCGGCGCCGTCAGGGCGGCGTAGAGCAGGGCGGAGGCAGAATCCACGATCACATTGTTGTCCCCGTGCAGGTCGTTCTCGATCGACACGAAGCAGGACACCATGTTGCGCATGGACTTGAAATGAGAGGTCGGCGGGGCAAAGGCAAGGTAGCGCTCCGCGTCGAAGGCGCGGATGCCGTTTTCGTTGAATTTCTCGAACACCTCGCTGAAGCAGACAAAATTCTCGCAGTCCGCGGAGGCGTAGTAGAAAGGCGTCGAAGCGGGAAGCCGCTCCCCTTCCAGCAACTGGGAGACGGCCAGGACGGCGGCCAGCGTTTCCCGGGTATAGTACTTGACCAGTTTGCGCTTGCGGATGCAGGGGAGGGCCGGAATCTGCCCGTCGGGAGGAAATTGGAGATAGACGGTCTTCATCGGATGATCTTGGCGTCTCGAGTGGCAAAACGCAGCAACGCGTCGGACACCTGCTGCATCCCGTCGTCCAGGATATCCAGGAAGGTGAAGATCAGCTCGCCCTCGGCACAGACACGTCCCTCGCGGCTCGCCGTGACCTTCACGGCGCCGTATTCGTCGGGATAGAGGCATTTCACCTCCGCGCGGTACACGAGGCGGTCTCCCGGGATCACCATGTCCCGGAATTTCATTTTCTGGACGAGCGAGAGCGCCGCCCGCCGGGGCGCGCAGCCCATCTCTTTCCGGCTCCACTCCAGGAACATGCCGGACAGCTGGGCCATGCCCTCGATGATCAGGGTGCCGGGAAAAATCGGGCAGCCGGGGAAGTGCTCGTCGAAAATATCGTTGTCCAGCGACACGCATTTGACACCCTCGACATATTTGCCGGGGCTCATTTCCGTGACTCTGTCAACCTGATAGAAACGCATGGTTTATTCGGCCATCTTTTTCTCGATGACCTTCGCAAGATTATGGACGGTGAAAAGCTTGAAGATGTCAGCCGTGGTCTGACCCTCCTTGAACTGATCGGTATCGAAGTCCTCGTTGAGCTTCTGCGCCAGGGCCGGCGTGAGGCGGCCGTCCTCCGGGAAACCGTCGGCGCCATAGTCGTTCATCGTGATTTCAGAAATCTTGATCTTGACGCCGAACTCGTTCTCAATCATATAGAGAATCTCCACATAGTCAATGCTCTCGGCGCCCAGGTCCCGCACAAGCGCGCTCTCCGGACGGATCTCGGCGACGGAATCCAGGCCCAGGATGGGAACCAGGTTTTCCATCAAACGTTTCTCAATGTCTTGCATACCTAATCTGTTGTTCTTACAAAGATAACTACACGCGGTCAAACTTCCAAATGACCCACAAAAGCACCCGCGCCATCGCGGCGCGGGTGCTTTGCATGTTGACCTTACAGTCAAAAAACACTTTTAATATTAATAATACTTTATGGGGTTTCTGGATGCAAATATAGATAAATATTTTTATCATCCAAGAACAATCTGCAAATATTTTTGAAATTATTTGCAGTTCATAAAATATTTAATGAATTGAGGCTTTAAACAAAGAGGCTCTTAATTAATATCCACAACGCCGGAACGACCAGCGCGGGGATGTAATTGAGCGTCTTGCAGTCCTTGATCTTCAGCAGCGAGAGGCCGGAAGAAATGATGAGCAGACCGCCCACGATGGCCATTTCGTAGACCAGCGTGCCCTCGAGCAGCGGCGTGGAGGCCGCGAATTTGCCGAGCAGGTAGAACAAGCCCTGCCAGCAGAAAAGGATGGGCGCAGCGAAGATGATGCCGATGCCGTAGGTGGTCGCGAAGACCATCGAGGTCACGAGATCGAGCGTGGCGTTCGTGTACAGGAAGGTATTGTCGCCCGTGGTAGCGCTCATGATGGGGCCGACGATGCTGAAGGTCCCCACGCAGAAGAGCAGGCAGGCGGAGATGAGACCGTTGGCGAGGCCTTCGCCGCCGCGCTTGGCAATGAGGCGCTTGGTGCGGCCGTCCAGGTCGAGCGCCGTGCCGACGATGCCGCCGAGCGCGATGCTCAGGATAAAGAGCACGGGGAACTCGCTCTTCGGCATGTTCTGCACGAAGGTGTTGGCGCCGAGCGCCAGCGAGGCAAGTCCCATCGCATTGTACAGGACATTCTGGTATTTTTCTCCGAGGCCTTTCTTGAGCAGGCTGCCCACGATGGAGCCCACGATAATACACCCGGTGTTGACGATAGTTCCTAACATAACAGTTGCAAATATACCATTAATTTTCTACCTTAGTGACGCGGTTAGTCGCAAAGTAGCAAAAATTCCATACTATGGCAGTCAAATTCTATCAGCCTGAGAATCAGGTGCCCCTGGAGATGCACAAAGTGCGCGTCGTCCAGAAACTCTCCCTGCTCCCTGTCGAAGAGCGTCTGAAGCGCATCCAGGAGGCGGGCAACAACACTTTCCTCCTCCAGAACAAGGACATCTACATGGATATGCTCACGGACTCCGGCGTGAACGGTATGTCCGACCAGCAGGTGGCCGCGATGAGCATCGCCGATGATTCCTACGCCGGATCCGAAACCTTCAACCGCGTCAAGGCCGCCATCAAGGAGGTCTTCGGCACGGAAAACGTCCTGCCGGCCCACCAGGGCCGCGCCGCGGAGAACATCCTCGCGGAGGCGTACGTGAAGCCGGGCATGGTCGCGCTGATGAATTTCCACTTCACCACCGCCAAGGCGCACATCACACGCGTGGGCGGCGAAGTGGTTGAGCTCGTGGACAAGAAGGGCCTGATCCCGCAGACGGACGACCCGTTCAAGGGCAACTTCGACCTCAAGGCCCTCCGCAAGGCCATCAAGGACTACGGTCCGGAGAAGGTCGCCTTCGTGCGCGTGGAAGCCGGCACCAACCTCATCGGCGGCCAGCCGGTGAGCCTGGAGAACATGCTCGCCGTCACGGACATTTGCCACGAATTCGGCGTGCGCAGCGTGCTCGACGCTTCCCTGCTGCAGGACAACGTCTATTTCATGAAGACCCGCGAGCCGCGCTGCAAGTTCATGACCACCAAGGAGATCTACCACACGCTGGCAGACCGCTTCGACATCATCTACTTCTCCGCCCGCAAACTCGGCTTCTCCCGCGGCGGCATCATCACCGCCCACGACAAGAAGTTCACCGACGAAATGATGGAGTTCGTGCCGCTCTACGAGGGCTTCCTCACCTACGGCGGTATGGAGGTCCGCTCGATGGAGTCGATGGCCGTCGGCCTTTACGAGTCCCTCGATATGGAATACATCAGCCAGGGTCCTGAGTTCATCGCCTACCTGGTGAAGGAACTGGACGACTACGGCGTGCCGGTGATCAAGCCCGCCGGCGGCCTCGGCGCCCATCTCAACTGCTCCGAGATTGTCCCGGACATCCCCCACAACCAGTACCCGGCAGCCGCCGTGGGCGCCGCGCTCTACATCGCCGGCGGTATCCGCGGCATGGAGCGCGGTACCGTGTCTGAGCAGCGCGAGCCGGACGGCACCGAGCGCTACGCGGAGCTCGAGCTCCAGCGCCTCGCAATGCCGCGCCGCGTCTTCACGCTCTCGCAGGTCAAGTACTGCGCCGACCGTGTGAAGTGGCTGTGGGACAACCGCAAGATCATCGGCGGCCTCGAGTGGGTCTCCGAGCCGAAGGTGCTCCGCTTCTTCTTCGGCCGCATGAAGGAGATCGGCTACTGGCAGGAGGATCTCGTCAAGAAGTTCCGCGAGGACTTCGGCGATTCCCTCTAGCAAAGCAGAAAGCCCAGCCGGTCGGCTGGGCTTTTCTTTTAGTATTCCGTTGCGAAATAATTCCCTTTTCGGGCATGGGGAATGCCGGACTGCATCCAGACGGGCTCGGGGGCGCCGAGGAGGTAGTGGTCGAAGAACTGCGACAGGCGGACCGACAGATCCTTGGCGTTGCGGCGCTCGGAGAGGTTGTGCGCCTCGTTGTTGTACTCCAGCAGCCAGGCGGGCTTGCCCAGGCGGCGCAGGCTCATGAAGAACTCAATGCCCTGGTACCAGGGCACGGCGCCGTCATTGTCGTTGTGCATGATGAGCACCGGCGTCTTCACGTTGGGCGCGTGGAAGACCGGGGAATTCTCGATGTAGAGATCCAGGCCGCCCTCCTCCCAGAGCGTCTTGCCGACGCGGCTCTGGCCGTACTCGTACTGCGGGATCCGGCTGTTGCCGGACTCCCAGCGGATGCCGCCGTAGGCGCTGGTCATGTTGCCCACCGGGGCGCCGGCGCCCGCCGCCGCGAACATGTCGGTGCGCGTGACGAGGTAGGCCGTCTGGTAGCCGCCCCAGCTCTGGCCCTGGATGGCCATGCGCTTCTTGTCGATGAAGGGGAACTGCGCGCACATCGCCTCCGCACCCGCGCAGATGCAGTTGTAGGCGCTCTCGCCCGGGTGTCCGTCCACGTAGACGATGTCCGGGATGAAGACCACGTAGCCGCGGCTCACAAAGAAGGGAATGTTGACCGTGGAGCGGCTCGGGGCCGGCGCGCGGTAGTTGTAGAGCGTCTCGGAATACTTCTCGTAGAAGTAGATCATCAGCGGGTAGCTGCCGTTGGGATCGTACCCGTCGGGGGTGAAGAGCAGGCCGTCGAGCGGCGTGCCGTCGTAGGCGTTCCAGTGGACCAGCTGGACGTCTCCCCAGCGGTAATTCGCCTGCTGGGGGTTGATGGCGGTCAGCTTGGACTCGGAGCCCCACCAATCGCGGGTGATGTAGAGGTCGTTCGGGTGGCGGAAGTCGCCCTTCAGGAAGGCGACCACGTCCGCGTTCTCCGCCTTCGTCACGTTCGAGAAGGCCTTCTCTGCGAGGAAGCCGCGCGGCTCGCCGCCCTTGGCGATGTCCACGGTGGCGAAGCCGTTGCGCTTGTCCACTTCGTTGAAGGAGGACAAGCGGAGCGTGCCCTTGAGGGGATAAGTGTGGATGTTCTGGTAGAGGTAGGGATTGTCGTGCAGGCCCCACTGCACCGGGCGGTACTGCACGCGGTCGCGGCGGCCCGCCCCGCGCGTCAGACACTCGGCCTTCTTGCCGTCGGGGCTGAAGCGCCACACGTCGTAGCGGTCCGTAATGAGTAGGGCGTCGTCTTTGCCCACCCAGGCCGGGCGGCCGATGTTCGTGTAGCCCGGGAGCGGGTGGTCATCCTCCTCGTCCCAGAAATTCACGCCCGTGGCGCCGGTCAGGTTCACCTCAACCCCCGTGGCCAGATTCCGGCAATACCAGTTGCCGTCTTCCGAATTGAACCAGGCGAGATACTTGCCGTACGGCGAGGGGACGGCGTAGCCGCCGGCACCCTCGGCGAGCGGGCTGCGGCTGCCGTCGAGCAGGCTCACGAGCGCGATGTCCGCGCGGCCGTCCGCATCCCAGTAATTCTCCACGTCGTAGGGCTCGGTGTCCATGGAAAGGGCGTAGGCGCCCTCCGCACCGTCGAAGAAGGTGATGCGGTCGGAGGCGCTGCGGGACAGGACCAGCAGCTCGCCCGGGCGGTCCAGGTTCACCACCGCCGTGCGGCGGTCGCCCCCGCGCGCGACTTTGTCCATCGGCGGGACGGTCTTCCTGTCCCAGACCCAGATGTCCAGCTGGGCGGCTTCGAAGTCATAGACGGTCGTATCCTTGGCCGGGAATTTCTCCTGCAGGCGCAGGACGACCCGGGAATTGGCGTTCGAGAAAGCGGGGCCCGCGCCGGAGCCGACGATCCAGCCCTCCGGGAGGGCGGCGGCATCGGCGGGCAGCAGCATGCAGCAGCTCCACTCCGTGACGGCGGGCGTGCGGCGCGTGGCCTTCTCCAGGACGCGCTCCTGTGCGAGATAGAGGGCGTAGGCGGGCGTGCCGTCTTCCTTCTCCTCCTCGTCCGTGGCGGCGAAGAGCACCTTGTCGCCGGCGGCGCTGAAGCGGCCGCCCGCGTAGGCCTTGCGGCCGCTGGAGAGCGTGTCAACGCTACCCTTCGCGAGGTCGTAGAGGATCACAGCGCTGCGCGACAGGGAGTCCTTCTCCTCCTTGGCGGTCGTCACGAGCAGGCGGTCGCCGGCGGCGGAGGTCTCGAAGTCGGAGACGTTCTTCAACGTGTCCACGGCGCCCGTGGCCAGCGTGATGCAGAGCAGGTTCTTGGACTTGCGACCCTTGACCTCCTGCGCGGCGAAAAGATACGGCGCCGCGTCGGAGCCCATGGCCGTGGTGCCGGAGGCGCCGACCATCTTCCATTCCAGCGTGCGCAGGTCCATGCGCGCGAGGCTGTCCTTGGGCTGGTCCTCCTTTTTCTTCTTGTCGATCTTGGCCTGGCGCGTCTCGGCGAAGGGGGCCTTGACCGTGAAGACGGCCAGCTCGCCCGTCCACTTCAGCGCCGTGCCGCGCGGCACGGAGACTTCCGCGCCCGTGGCGAGGTTGCGCACGTAAAGCGTGCAGTCGCCCTCCTGGGGAGCAACTTCGTAACTGAGCATTTTGCCGTCGGGCGTGAGCTTGACATTGCGGACGGACTGCCATCCGTCGTAGACGTCGTGGTCGAGCGGCTTCTGGGCCCAGAGGGAGCCGGAGGCCATAAGTGCGACCGAAAGGAGGATAAATGAAAGACGTTTCATAAAATGGGGTTTTCGTGGGGCCAAGTTACGAAAAAAGTCAAAAAACTCTTTGGATTTATCCATCAGTTTTCTACCTTTGTAGTCGTATGAATTGCCGCATGAACGCATATTGGTGGTGGCGCCTGTTACAACTCCAGAAGTCGTAAGAGGTTGACGCTCCGTATGTGTATCTGAAATTATAGAGAGATAAACAAAGGGCCCTGCCGCGATGCGACAGGGCCCTTTTCCGGAATATAAACAACACAAGATATGAAAAGTTATTTAGTAGATTCAGAAGGTTATTACGGTGAGTTCGGCGGCGCCTACGTCCCCGAGATCCTCCACCAGTGTGTCTCCGACCTGCAGGAGGCCTACCTCCCCATCCTCGAGAGCGAGGAGTTCCAGCGGGAATTCCGCGCGCTGCTGCGCGACTACGTCGGGCGCCCGAGCCCGCTCTACTGCGCCCGGCGACTCTCCGAGCGCTACGGCGCGCAGATCTACCTCAAGCGCGAGGACCTCAACCACACCGGTGCCCACAAGATCAACAACACTGTGGGGCAGATCCTCGTGGCCCGGCGCATGGGCAAGCGGCGCATCATCGCCGAGACAGGCGCCGGCCAGCACGGCGTGGCCACGGCCACGGTGTGCGCGCTGATGGACATGGAGTGCGTGGTCTACATGGGCGAGACGGACGTGCAGCGCCAGCGGGTCAACGTCGAGAAGATGAAGATGTTGGGCGCCACGGTCGTCCCCGTGACCTCCGGCAACAAGACGCTCAAGGACGCCACCAACGAGGCCATCCGCGACTGGTGCTGCCACCCCTCCGACACCTTCTATATCATCGGCTCCACCGTCGGTCCGCACCCCTATCCCGACATGGTGGCACGCCTGCAGTCCGTGATCAGCGAGGAGATCAAGGGCCAGCTGCAGGAGCACGTGGGCCGCGACTACCCCGACTACCTGATGGCCTGCGTGGGCGGCGGCTCCAACGCCGGCGGCACCATCTATCATTATATAGATGACCCGCGCGTGAAGATCGTGCTTGCGGAGGCGGGCGGCCTGGGGATCGACAGCGGCAAGACGGCCGCCACCATCGCCCTCGGGCAGGTGGGCATCCTGCACGGCGCCAAGAGCTACGTGATCCAGAGCCCGGACGGGCAGATCGAGGAACCGTACTCCATCAGTGCCGGCCTGGACTACCCGGGCATCGGCCCGATGCACGCCAACCTGGCGGCGCAGGGACGCGCCCGTGTGATTCCGATCAACGACGACGAAGCCGTCGCCGCCGCCTTCGAGCTCACGCGCCTCGAGGGCATCATCCCGGCGCTCGAGAGCGCCCACGCCCTCGCGGCGCTGGGCAAGATGGACTTCCGTCCGGAGGACATCGTGGTGCTGACCGTCTCCGGACGGGGCGACAAGGACATCGAGACTTACCTCAACTATATCAAGAAATGAAACAATTTAGTTATAGCCTCGTCAGTCGGGAATTGCCCGGCGATCTGCATACCCCCGTGTCCGCGTATCTGCGCCTGCGGGACGCTTCTTCGCGCTCCATCCTGATGGAGAGCAGCGACTATCACGCCGGGCGCGACGCGCGCTCGTTCATCGCGCTGGAGCCGCTCGCCGAAGTGGGCGTCGCCCACGGAATCGGCTTCCAGGCCCTGCCGGACGGCAGCCGACTGGAGAAGAACATCTCCGCGGACTACCCGGCGGACAAACTTGTCCGCGAATTCATGGACAGCTTTGAATTAAGTAACAAAAATGTTTCACTCTGGGGCTTCACCACGTTCAACGCGGTGCGCTATTTCGAGGACATCGCGGTCAAGGACGAGACGCACGCGGAGCACGACGCGCCGGATCTGCTCTACATCCTGTTCCGCTTCACCCTGGAGTTCGACCACTTCCGTAACCGCCTGACCCTCCACGAGTTAGTGCCGGAAGGCGCGGAGCCGGAGGGCGAGCGCGTCGAGCGCCTGCTCGGCCGCGCGGCCACCAATCTCTACGATTTCCGCCCGACGGGCGAGGTCAGCTCGACGCTGACGGACGAGGAGCACCTGGCCAACATCCGCCGGGGCATCGCCCACTGCCACCGCGGTGACGTCTTCCAGGTCGTCCTGTCGCGCCGCTTCGTGCAGCGCTACGAGGGCGACGACTTCCAGCTCTATCGCGCCCTGCGCAGCATCAACCCCTCCCCGTACCTCTTCTACATGGACTTCGGCGGCTACCGCATCTTCGGCTCCTCGCCCGAGACCCACTGCCGCATCGAGGGCGGGCGCGCGTACATCGACCCCATCGCGGGCACGACGCGCCGCACGGGCGACGACGCGGCCGACGCGCGCGGGGCGGAGTTCCTCCGCAACGACCCCAAGGAGAACGCCGAGCACGTGATGCTGGTGGACCTGGCGCGCAACGACCTTTCGCGCAACTGCCACGACGTGCGCGTCGACTTCTACAAGGAGCTGCAGTACTACTCGCACGTCATCCACCTCGTCAGCCGCGTGAGCGGCGTGCCGGACGCGGGCGCCGACCCCGTCAAGACCTTCATCGACACCTTCCCCGCCGGGACGCTCTCCGGCGCGCCGAAGGTCCGCGCGATGCAGATCATCTCCGAGCTCGAGCCCCACAACCGCGGCGCCTACGGCGGCTGCGTGGGGAGCATCGGCTTCGACGGCTCGCTGAACCAGGCCATCACCATCCGCTCCTTTGTGAGCCGCGGCGGGGAACTCTGGTTCCAGGCCGGCGGCGGCATCGTCGCCAAGAGCGACCCCGCCTACGAACTCCAGGAAGTCAACAACAAACTCGGCGCGCTCCGCAAAGCTATTGAGATCGCCGCAACACTCTGAGCCTTATGAAGATAGCCATCATAGACAACTACGACTCGTTCACCTACAACCTGGTGCACCTCGTCAAGGCGCTCGGCGCCACGGTCAGCGTCTTCCGCAACGACCGCTTTGAGCTCGATGAGCTCGCGGCCTTCGACAAGATCCTCCTTTCCCCGGGCCCGGGCATCCCGTCCGAAGCCGGGCTGATGCCCGAAGTCATCCGGCGCTACGCCACCGAAAAGCCCATCCTGGGCATCTGCCTGGGCGAACAGGCCCTCGGCGAGGCCTTCGGCGGCACGCTCGTCAACCTTGCAGAAGTCTTCCACGGGGTGCAGACCCCCTGCCGCCGCACGGCGGACGATTATCTCTTCGCCGGCCTGCCGGCGGAATTCCCCGTCGGGCGCTACCACTCCTGGGTGGTCGACGCCGCCACGCTGCCCGCCTGCCTCGAGGCCATTGCCCTGAGCGACGAGGGGCAGGTGATGGCCCTGCGCCACCGGGACCTCGACCTGCGCGGCCTGCAGTTCCACCCGGAGAGCGTGCTGACGCCGGACGGCGCCGCCATCATTTCCAACTGGTTGAATCATTAAAAGTTACACAATATGAAACAGTATCTGAACCAACTCATCGAAGGGGAGACGCTCTCCCGCGAACAGACGCACGACATCCTGCTGGGCATCACCCGACAGGCCTACAACGACAGCCAGATCGCGGCGCTGCTGATGGCGCTCCAGACGCGCGGCGTCACGGTGGACGAGCTCCTCGGCTTCCGTGACGGCCTGCTGGAGACCGGCAAGCACGTGGACCTCTCCGACTACAATACGCTGGACATCGTCGGCACCGGCGGCGACGGCAAGAACACCTTCAACATCTCCACCTGCGCGGCCTTCGTGATCGCCGGCGCGGGCTACAAGGTGACGAAGCACGGCAACGGCGCGAGCACCTCCGTGAGCGGCGCGAGCACCGTCCTGGAGGCCCACGGGGCCAAGTTCACCGACAACCCGGACACGCTGAAGCGCGCCCTCGACGAGGCCGGCATCTGCTACCTCCACGCTCCGCTCTTCGCCTACGGCATGAAGTTCGTCGGCCCCGTGCGCCGCGCGCTGGGCGTGCCCACCTGCTTCAACCTGCTGGGCCCGCTGGTCAATCCCTGCCAGCCGAAGAACTCCCTGCACGGCACGGCCACCCAGGCCCAGCAGCGGCTCTACGTCCGGGCCCACCAGAAGATCGGCGACAACTTCGGCGTGCTGACCAGCTACGACGGCTACGACGAGATCTCGCTGACTTCGGGCTTCAAGCTCGTGACCCCGCACTTCGAGAAAGTGTTCACGCCCAAGGACCTGGGGCTCAACTACGTGGAGCCGAAGGACATCTACGGCGGGTCCTCCGCCGCCGAGGCTGCGGCCATCTTCGACGCCGTGCTGGAAGGCACGGCCACGGAGGCGCAGCAGTCGGTCGTCCTGGCGAACGCCGCCTGCGGCATCTCGGTGATCGACCGCAACCTCTCGGTGGAGGAATCGATCGCACGCTGCCGCGAGTCGCTCGACAGCGGCGCCGCCCTCGCCGCCTTCCGGAAGTTCCTCGAGATTTACAGCTAAGAATTATGGATATTCTGCAACAAATCATAGAGACCAAGCGGCAGGAGCTGGCGGCCGTGATGGCGCCGAAGCGCTCGCTGAAGCAGGCGCTGGCGGCATCGAAAACCGGAATCATCGCGGAGTTCAAGCGCAAGTCGCCGTCGAAAGGCTGGATCCATGCGGACGTGCAGCCGGAGGAAGTCGTGCCGGTGTACGCGGCGAACGGCGCGGCGGCGCTCAGCATCCTCACCGACGAGCAGTACTTCGGCGGGAGCCTCGACTTCATCCGCCGCGTGCGGCCGCTGGTGGACATTCCCATCCTCCGGAAGGACTTCATCATCGACCCGGTCCAGCTGTACCAGGCCGCGGAGGCGGGCGCCGACGCCGTGCTGCTCATCGCCGCCTGCCTGAGCCGCGAGGCCTGCGCCGCCCTCACGGCGGAGGCGCACCGGCTCGGCCTCGAGGTGCTGCTGGAGATCCACAGCGCCGACGAGCTCGACTACATCACGCCGGAAATTGACGTCGTCGGCGTCAACAACCGCCACCTCGGCTCCTTTGTCACCGACGTGAAGACTTCGTTTGACCTGGCGCCGACGCTGAGTAAGATCCTTCGCTCCGCTCAGGATGACAGCCGCGTCTTCATTTCCGAGAGTGGGATCAGTAAGCCGGAGACCGTCAGGCAGCTGCGCGAAGCGGGCTTCCGCGGCTTCCTGATGGGCGAAACCTTCATGAAAGAACCCGACCCGGGCGCCGCCCTGGCCACATTCATCCACGCGCTATGATCAACAACCAGCTCATCAAGGTCTGCGGCATGACCGAAGGCGAGAACATCCGCGCCATCGAAGCCCTGGGCGTCGACCTGATCGGCTTCATCTTCTACCCCGGCTCCCCGCGCTACGTGCGCGAAACGCCCTCCTACCTCCCCGCCAAGGCGGGCCGCGTGGGCGTGTTCGTGGACGCGCCGCGCGAGGAAATCCTCCGCCGCAACGAGACCTACCGCTTCTACTACGTCCAGCTCCACGGCTCGGAGAGCCCGGAGTTCTGCGCGCAACTGCGCGAGCGCGACGGCCTGCGCGTCATCAAGGCCTTCGGCATCGCCGAAGAGAGCGTGCGCAACACCGTCGCGGGCTACGAAGGCAGCTGCGACCTCTTTCTCTTCGACACCAAGACCCCCGGCCACGGCGGCAGCGGCAAGCGCTTCGACTGGTCCATCATGGACGACTACGAGGAGAAGACGCGCTTCCTGCTCAGCGGCGGCATCGGGATGGACACCGTGGCCACGCTCCACGACTTCATCTACCCGTACCTCGCGGGCATCGACCTCAACAGCCGCTTCGAGACGGCCCCCGGCATCAAGGACCCGGAGCTGATGGAAATCTTTTTAGAAAACCTGCAACGATAAGACCATGAACAGAATAGACCAACTCTTCAGCAGCAAGCCGCAGCGCCTGCTCTCCATTTACTTTTGCGCCGGTGCGCCCACCCTCGACGGCACCGCCGACGTGATCCGCACCCTCGCCCGCGAGGGCGTGGACATGATCGAGATCGGCATCCCCTTCAGCGATCCGATGGCCGACGGCCCCGTGATCCAGGACGCCGCCACGAAGGCACTGCGGAACGGCATGACCCTCGAGAAGCTCTTCGCGCAGCTGGCGGGCATCCGCCGCGACGTGGACATTCCCCTCATCCTGATGGGCTACCTCAACCCAGTATTCCGCTTCGGTTTCGAGGCGTTCTGCGCGCGCTGCGCCGAGGTGGGCGTGGACGGAATCATCATCCCGGACCTGCCGTTCAAGGATTACATGGAGAGCTACAAGGCCGTGGCCGAGCGTTTCGGGCTGCGTTTCATCATGCTGATCACCCCGGAGACCTCCGAGGAGCGGGTGCGCCTGATCGACGAGCACACGTCCGGCTTCATCTACATGGTCTCCTCGGCCGCCACGACGGGCGCGCAGCAGGATTTCGACGCCCGGAAGCAGGCGTATTTCAAGCGGATCGCAGACATGGGGCTGCGCATTCCGCGGATGGTCGGCTTCGGCATCAGCAACAAGCAGACCTTCGACGCTGCCTGCGAGCACGCTTCCGGCGGCATCATCGGCAGCCGCTTCGTGACGCTGCTCGACCAAGCCGGCGGCGACGCCGAAACCGCCATCCGCCAGCTGAAAGCCGACATCGGACTGTAGGGCTTGCCTCTCCCCGCGGGCGGCCAGAAATTATTTTTCGTGCAGTTGCTCGAAAAACCAATTTCTGCTCCGCCCTCCACAACGCCAACGCACGGCAAGCCCGGAAAGAGAAATGGCTGATCGCTAACGATCAGCCATTTCGATGTATTCTTTCTCGTCGGTGACGCAGCGGTAGGCGGGGCGGATGATGCGGCGCCCCTCGTAGTTGAGCTCCTCGTTGCGGTGCGCGCACCAGCCTACGATACGGGCCATCGCGAAGAGCGGCGTGTAGATCTCGCGCGGAATGCCGATCAGGTCGTAGACAAAGCCCGAGTAGAAGTCGACATTGGCGCAGAGCACCTTGCGCTGCCCCTTGGCGGCATAGACCTCCTCGATGGCGATGCGCTCGATGCGCTCCATGAACTCAAATTCGGGCAGGCGGCCCTTCTCGATCGCGAGCTCGCGCGCCATCTCCTTGAGCAGGACGGTACGCGGATCGGACTTGGTATACACCGCGTGGCCGATGCCGTACACGAGGCCGCTCTTGTCGAACGCCTCCCCCTTGACAATGCGGCGCAGCCACTTGGCAATCTCTTTCTCGTCCTCCCAGTTGGTGATATTCTCCTTGAGGAAGGAGATCATGTCGCAGACCTTGAGATTCGCACCACCGTGCTTGGGACCCTTCAGCGAGCCGATGCCGGCCGCGATGGAAGAGAAGGTGTCCGTGCCGGTGGAGGAAGTCACCCGCACCGTGAAGGTGGAGTTGTTACCACCGCCGTGCTCGGAATGCAGGATGAGCAGCAGGTCCAGCGTACGTGCGTCCAGCGCGGTGTAGTCCGTTCCCTTTAGCATATAGAGGAAATTCTCCGCCAGCGACAGGCCCGGCTGGGCGTCGCGGATGTGCAGGGAGCGGCCGTGGTGGTGGTGCCGGTACATATTATACGCGTAGGCGATCGTGGTCGGGAACTTCGAGATGAGCTCGATGCTCTGGCGCATCAGGTTGTCGCGCGACACGTCGTCCGGATTCTCGTCGAAAGTGTAGAACTCCATCACGCTGCGCGCGAGGATGTTCATGATGTCGTCGCCTTCCAGCTCGATGATGTGCAGGATGGTCTTCTGCTCGAGCGGCATGTTGTCGATAATCAGCTCCTTGAAAGCCTGAAGCTCCTCCGCGTCCGGCAGGCGGCCGGACAGGAGCAGGAAGCAGATCTCCTCATAGCCGAAACGCTTCTCGGCCATGATGGCGTGGACGAGATCCTTCACCTCATAGCCCCGGAAATAGAGCTTGCCCTCGATGGGCACGATCGACCCATCGTCCTTGCGCTCGTAGCCCACGACGTTACCGATGTTGGTCAGTCCGACCAGCACACCGGTGCCGTCCTCGTTGCGAAGACCTCGCTTGACGTCCAGTTTTTTGAACAGGGCGGCATCCATCCGGGTGCTCCCCTTCATTTCCTCGGAGAGCTTGTAGATGAGGAATTCTTTCTTGGTCTTCGTGGTCATTTGGACAGGGTATTGAGGGCAGAGCCCGCCCGGAACCAGGCGATCTGCTGCGGGGTATAGCTATGGTTGGCCTGGATGCGCTCCTGCGAGCCGTTCTCGTGGCAGATGGTCACGGTGATCGTCTTGCCCGGGGTGATCGAAGAGCAGAGCACGTCCAGCTTGTCGCCCAGGCGGATCTTGGCGTAGTCCGTCGGGTTCGCGAAGGTCAGGGCCAGCACGCCCTGCTTCTTGAGATTGGTCTCGTGGATGCGCGCGAAGCTCTTGGCGAGCACGGCGCGCACGCCCAGGAAGCGCGGCTCCATCGCCGCGTGTTCGCGGCTGGAACCCTCGCCGTAGTTGTCCTCGGCCACGACGATGCTGCCCGCGCCGGCATCCCGAAGGATCTTGGCGCGCGGGGCCACGGGGCCGGATTTGCCGGTGAAGGCGTCGGTCGCCCCCAGCAGCAGGTTGTCGGAAATATTCTCCAGATGGCCGCGGAACTTCAGCCACGGGCCGGCCATCGAGATGTGGTCGGTGGTGCACTTGCCCTTGACCTTGATCAGCAGCGGCAGGCCCATCAGGTCCTTGCCGTCCCAGGGGGCGAAAGGCTGCAGGCGCTGCAGGCGCTTGCTGTCGGGGCGAATGACCGGCTCGGGGCTGCCGGGTTGCGGGGCCACGTAGCCCGACGTATCGGGCACGAAGCCCGCCGGGGGCAGCTCCTGGCCGCGCGGGGCGCGCATCCACACGCCGTCCAGCGTCTCGGAGCGGGGATCAAAGTCGAGCCGGCCGGCGAAGGCGAGCGCGACCGCCATCGACGGGGAGGAGATGAAGGCGCGCGTCTCGGGGTTGCCGTCGGCGCGTTTCGCGAAATTGCGGTTGAAACTCGTGACGATGGTGTTCGGGCGCGTCGGGTCGTCCGTCTCGCGCTCCCACTGGCCGATGCAGGGGCCGCAGGCGTTCGCCATGATGGTGGCGCCGGCCTCCCGCAGAGAGTCCAGCAGGCCGTCGCGCTCGGCCGTCGCGCGGATCTGCGCGCTGCCCGGGACGACGAGCAGCTTCGCCTTCGGCTTCAGCCCGGCGTCCAGCGCCGCGCGCGCCACGGAGGCCGCGGACGCGAGGTCCTGGTAAGAGGAATTGGTGCAGGAGCCGATGAGGCTCACTTCCACCTGGTGCGGGAAACGCTCCCGCGCCTGGCGGTCCTTCATCTCGCTGAGCGCGCAGGCGGCGTCCGGCGTATACGGACCGTTGATGTAGGGTTCAAGCTCGGAGAGGTTAATCTGCACGACTTCGTCGAAATACTGCTCCGGGTGCGCGATCACGGCATCGTCCGCGCGCAGCTCGCAGCAGAGCGAAGACGCCATCGCCGCCACGTCCTTGCGGCCCGTGGCCATCAGGTACTCGGCGATGTGCACGCCGTACGGGAAGACGGAGCTCGTGGCGCCGACCTCGGCGCCCATATTGCAGATCGTGGCCTTGCCGGTGCAGGAGAGGTTCTCCGTGCCGGGGCCGAAATATTCGAGGATGGCGTTGGTGCCGCCTTTGACGGTCAGCAGGCCGGCGAGCTTGAGGATCACGTCCTTGGGCGTGGCCCAGCCCTTCAGCGAGCCGGTCAGCCGCACGCCGATCAGGCGCGGCATCCGCAGCTCCCAGGGCATGCCCGTCATCACGTCCACCGCATCGGCGCCGCCCACACCGATGGCCAACATGCCCATACCGCCCGCGTTGGGCGTATGGGAATCCGTCCCGACCATCATGCCGCCCGGGAACGCGTAGTTCTCCAGGACGATCTGATGGATGATACCGGCACCCGGCTTCCAGAAGCCGATGCCGTAACGGGCTGCCGCAGAGGCCAGGAAATCGTAGACTTCCGCGTTGGTCTTCAGGGCGTCCGCGAGATCCGTCTCAGCGCCTTTCTTCGCGCAGATGAGGTGATCGCAATGGACCGTGGTGGGCACGCTCACGGCCTCGCGGCCCGTGCTCATGAACTGCAACAGCGCCATCTGCGCCGTCGCGTCCTGCATCGCCACGCGGTCGGGACGGAACTCGCCGAAATCTTCCAGTCGCCTCAGGGGCTTCATGGAAGCCGGATCGTACACGTGGGAATACAAGATCTTCTCCGACAACGTCAGCGGCCTGCCCAGCATTTGCCGGACGGCCGCTACCCGTTCCCCATAGCCCTTGTAAAAGGACTTCACGGTCTCCAAATCGAACATACGGATCTTCTAACCGATATAAACACAACTAACTAATCTGTCGCGGCTCTCCCGTCGTCCGGGCGGGGACCGGGAGGCACCGCATTGCAAAGATAGACAAAAATTTGATTAATAAAAATAATTTCGCAAAATATTGATATTCAATCGCAAATTTCCCGCAAAGTCGAATTAAGACATATGCTTTATTAACAATTATTCATTTTATCCCAATATATCCTTACAATCTATAACTAAAAAAGACCGCATCGTTTTCGCAATGCGGTCTTTCAAGGATTTGCAGTAACCCCTAGATGCAGGTGTAACCGCCGTCGACGGCGATGTTCTGGCCGTTCACGTAGGTCGAAGCCGGCGAGGCCAGGAAGAGCGCGCAGGTGTCGAGCTCGCCCTGCTTGCCGTAGCGGCCCAGCGGAATATTGTTTTTCGCGATGGCCTGGAAGTAATCGGAATCCAGGGTGGCCGTGGTCAGATCCGTGTAGAAGTAACCCGGGCAGATGCTGTTGACCGTGATACCGTGCTTGCCCCACTCGGCCGCGAGGGCGCGGGTCAGGTTCACGACACCGCCCTTGGCGGCGTGGTACGGGGCGGAACCGACGATGAGGTTGCCCACCAGGCCGTACATCGAGGCGATGTTGATGATGCGGCCGTAGCCGGCCTTGATCATCTCCTTGCCGAACTCGCGGGAGCAGTTGAACGTGCCGAAGAGGTCGATGTCCATCTCCTTTTTGAACTGCTCGTCGGTGATCTCCTCGGCCGGGGCCACGGCGCCCGTGCCGGCGTTGTTCATCAGGATGTCCACGCGGCCGAAGCGCTCCATCGTGGCGGCCACGGCGGCCTTGACTTTCTCGGTGTCGGTGATATCGCAGGCGAACGGCAGCACGTCCACGCCGAACTCGTCGTGGATGGACTTGGCGTTCTCCTCCAGGAGGTTCATGCGGCGGGCGAGGAGCACCAGGTTGGCGCCCTGGCTCGCAAAGGCCTTGGCCATCTGGAGGCCCAGGCCGGTGGATGCGCCGGTCACAACCGCGACGCGTCCGGAAAGGTCAAAGTAATTCTTCATTGCTTGCAGTTTCAAGGAATGTTCCTGCAAGATAGCAATTATTCGTGAGAAGCGAAGCGCTGCTCGGCGAGTTTTTCGTACTTCGTGCCGGGGCGGCCGTAGTTGGCGTAGGGGTAGATGGAGATGCCGCCGCGCGGGGTGAAGAGGCCCGTGACCTCGATGTATTTGGGGTCCATCAGGCCGATGAGGTCCTTCATGATGGTGTTGACGACGTCCTCGTGGAAGTCACCGTGGCTGCGAAAGCTGAAGAGGTAGAGCTTGAGGCTCTTGCTCTCCACCATGCGGTGGTCGGGAATGTAACTGATGCGGATCTCGGCGAAGTCCGGCTGGCCCGTGATCGGGCACAGGGTCGTGAACTCCGGGCAGTTGAAGCGCACCCAGTAGTCGTTCTCGGGGTGGCGGTTCTCGAAGGTCTCGAGGACCTCGGGGGCGTAGTCCTGGCGATATTCGGTCTTGCGGCCCAGGGACTGCAGGCCGTCTTGGCTTCTGTCCATAAACTAGAAATCTTTGATTTTGAAAGGATTGTAGGAGACTTTCCGGTCGTAGGTGTCGATGCCCTCGGCGCGCTTGACGCTGTTCACGAACCAGGAGGTCAGCGGCAGGGCGACCAATTCGTAGAGCAACTTGACGCACACCTGCGTGACGGCCAGCTGCATCACGACGGACAGGGGCAGTACACCCCAGAACGCCGCCGGGTAGAAGATGAGCGAGTCGGACACTTCACCGCCCACGGAAGAGAGAATGGCGCGGCTGCCGAAACGCCTGCCCTCCGAGGCAACCTTCATGCGGCTCATGATCCATGCGTTGACTGTGGAGCCGACGAAGAAGGCGAACAGCGAGGCGATGGTGGTGCGGGGCACCATGCTGAAGAGCGAATTGAAGGCCTCGGCCACGGGGAGGCTCTCCTCCTGAAGCGGAGCGGGAAGCCAGCAGATCAACTGCGACATCATCGCCACGAAGGCGCTCAGCACAAATGCGATCCAGATGACAAAACGGGCTTTGCGGTAGCCGTAAACCTCAGTCACACAGTCGTTCAGGATGTAGGTAACCGGGAACAGCAGGACGGCGCCGGACAGCTGCAAGGGCAGGCCGGCTACCTGCCAGAGACGCGGGACAAAGAAATTGGACGTGATCAGACAAACGATCAACGTGGTGGCGATCAGCACGAACCGCGTGCTGAAATGATTTTTTGACATGTTTTTCTCTTGTTTTTAACGTGGTTTCAAGAACACAGGGCCCGCCCACCTGTCAAGTCCGGTGCGCGGGTCCCTTTATTATCTATACTTCGACGGCGGAGTTGAACTCCTGGAGGAAACGCATATCGTTCTCGAAGTAGTGGCGCAGGTCGTTGACCCGCCATTTGAGCATCGCGATGCGCTCCAGGCCCATTCCGAAGGCGAAGCCGCTGTATTTCTTGGAGTCGATCCCGCTGGCCTCGAGGACGTTCGGGTCCACCATGCCGCAGCCCAGGATCTCCAGCCAGCCCGTTCCCTTGCAGATGTTGCAACCCTTGCCGTGGCAGATGTTGCAGCTGACGTCCACCTCGGCGGACGGCTCCGTGAAGGGGAAGAAGGACGGACGCATGCGGATCTCGGTCTCGGGACCGAACATCTCGCGGGCGAAGAGCAGGATGGCCTGCTTAAGGTCGGCGAAGGTCACATTCTCATCGATGTAGAGGCCCTCCACCTGGTGGAAGATGCAGTGCGCGCGGGCGCTGATGGCCTCGTTGCGGAACACGCGGCCCGGGCAGATCACGCGGATGGGCGGATTCTTCATGCGCTCCATCGTGCGCACCTGGACGCTGGACGTGTGGGTGCGGAGCAGGAGCGGATTGGGATGCCCCGTGGACACGAAGAAGGTGTCCTGCATGTCACGCGCAGGGTGGTTCGGGGGGAAGTTGAGCGCCTCGAAAACGTGGTAGTCGTCCTCCACCTCGGGCCCTTCCGCGACGTCGTAGCCGAACTTGCGGAAGATGTCCACGATCTCCTGGCGGACGATCGAGACCGGATGGCGGGAGCCCAGCTCGAGCGGGTCGCCAGGCATCGAGAGGTCCTGCTTCGGACCCTCGCTGCCGCCCTCCTCGCCGAGGCTGTCGCGGAGGCGGTCGATCGTCTCCTGCGCGGCGTTCTTGAGCTCGTTGAGCGTGCGGCCGAATTCGCGCTTCATCTCCTTGTCCACGGTGCGGAACTCTTCGAAGAGCGCCGTGATCTCGCCTTTGCGGCCGAGGAAGCGCACACGCGCTTCTTCCACTTCCTTCTGCGTCTTGCACTGGAGCGCTTTCAGCTCCGCAAGGACCCTGTCGATATCTTCTCTTTTCATTTCTTACGAAACAGTTTCCGGGTCAAGCCCGGAATGACTATGATATTGCGAATGATTCTAATTGCGTTTTGCGGCGCGCTTGTCGCGCGCTTTCTTTTCGCGGGCGGCCCCGGCCTTGAGGTACTTCTCCCACTGCTTCTCGTCGAGCACCTTCTGCATGGCCACGTAGACCTGCTCGGCCCACTTGTCCTGCACCTGCTGGTACACGTCGGTGTTGCTCATCTTCGCGGCCTGCAGACCCTTGAGTTCGTTGCGGAGGGCTTCGTAGTCATGGGTCAGGATGGAGTCCACGTAGAAGGTCTGCCAGTCCTCGAGCCCGAGCATCTTCTCGTAGTTCGAAATCGTCTGGTCAATGGTCTCGCGCAGCTGCCTGGCGACTTCTTCTTCGCTCTGCGGCTGCTGCGCTCCGGCCTTGAAGGGCAGGAGCAGCATCGCGGCAATCCCGAAAATTTTTATAGCTTTGTATTTCATAAGCCTGCAAATTTAAGAAGAAAAGATAAAATGAGAAAATTTCTGTGCATCATCCTGCTTGCCGCGGCCCTTTCGGCCGGGCGTGCAGACGCTTGTACCAACGTCATCATCACCCCCGGCGCCAGCGCCGACGGCTCCAGCATGGTCTCCTACGCCGCCGACTCGCACGGCCTCTTCGGCGAACTCTATTTCCGCCCCGCGGGCCGCTTCAAGGCCGGTTCGCTGCTCGCCATCAACGAGTGGGACACGGGCCGCCCGACAGGCAGCATCGCGCAGGTGGCGCGCACCTGGCAGACCGTCGGCAACATGAACCAGCGCCAGCTCATCATCGGTGAGACCACCTGGGGCGGCCGCGAGGAGCAGATGGACCCCGCCGGCATCATGGACTACGGTTCCCTCATCTACGTGACCCTGCAGCGCGCCACGACGGCGCGCGAGGCCATCGCGACCATCGTGGAGCTCGCCAATACCTACGGCTACCCCTCCGAGGGCGAGACCTTCTCGATCGCCGACCCGCACGAGGCCTGGGTGATGGATCTCGTGGGCAAAGGCGCGGACAACAAGGGCATCGTGTGGGTGGCGCGGCGCGTGCCGGACGGCTACATCTGCGCCCACGCCAACCAGGCCCGCATCACGCGTTTCCCGCAGGATGATCCGGAGAACTGCCTCTTCGCCCCGGACGTGATCAGCTTCGCCCGCGAGCAGGGCTGGTACGAGGGGGAGGATGCCGATTTCAGCTTCCGCGATGCGTACAATCCGCTCGATTTCGGCGGAGCGCGCGCCTGCGACGCCCGTGCCTGGAGCGCCTTCAACATCCTCGGCGGCGGCCAGTTCGTCTATGAGGAGAACGGCGCCGAGGTCAGCCGGCCGGCTTCCGACTGGCTGGACTACGCGATGGGCTACGACCTGCAGGGCGAGATGCCGCTCTTCATCAAGCCGGCCCGCAAAGTGACCGTGGCCGACGTGGCCTTCGTGATGCGCGACCACTACGAGGGCACCCCCATGGACATGACCACCGACATCGGCGCGGGCGGCAACGGCCTGCCCTACCGCTGGCGTCCGATGAATTTCACCGTGGATGGGAAAACCTACCTCAACGAGCGCGCCATCGCCACCCAGCAGACGGGCTTCTGGTTCGTCGCCCAGGCGCGCCCGAACCTCCCCGACGAAGTCGGCGCCCTGATCTGGTTCGGCTGCGACGACGCCGCCACTTCCTATCTGACGCCCATCTACGCCAACCTCACCCGGGTGCCGGAGTGCCTGCGCGAGGGCAACGGCGACATGCTCCACTACAGCCCCACGGCGCAGTTCTGGATGTGCAACCGCGTGGCCAACGCCTGCTACAAGATGTATGACCGGATGGCGCCCGTGGCCCGCGGCGCGGCGGAGGCTTTCGAGCGCGACCAACTGGAGCGCGGCATCCCGGAGATGGACGCGAAGCTCGCGAAACTTGTCCAGCAGGGGCGCCTGCGCAAAGCGCGCCGCCTGATGACGAAATACAGCGTGGAGACGGCCCAGGAGCAGTTTGCAGCCTGGACCAGGCTCGAGGAGCTGCTGCTCGTCAAGTTCATCGACGGCAACATCAAGGCCCAGGACGAGGACGGGAACTTCCTCCACACGGAGCACGGTCCCGGCTTCCCGAAGGATCTCCAGTACGGCGGCTACAACGATATCTGGAAGGCAGCCGTTGCCGGGCATCCCCACGCGAAAGTCCTGGAATCCAGATAGGAGCTTTATTCCGACCAGGTGACGGACTGGATGGCGCGGGGCGGGATGCGGCAGGCGACGGCGTAGCTGTCGGTGACGAAATTGAGCAGCGCGTCAGAGCCGGTCTCGTTGAGGATCAGCGCCGCATAGGAGCCGTCCGGATTGCGGTAGAGCTGGTAGGTCAGTCCTGCCGCCGAATAACCCGATGTCCCTAAGCGGACGGCTCCGGGCTGCAGCACTTTCGAGCAGTGCGCGACGTCGTAGTAGTGCGAGTTGCGCACCACCGAGTTCAGCGAATAATCCGATGCATCGATGGACACCGCGCCATAGCAGGTGCTGCACCCGCGCGGCCGGAAGGGTTTGCCCTGGTAGTCCAGCATCAGGTTCCACAGGGTCACGCCCTTGCCCCAGCGGCCCAGCGTGCCCAGGAACACGTCCCGGAAATCGTTGATCAGACAATCCTCGAAACTGTAGTTCCAGGTGCCGATCGACGCCTCCGTGAAATAGATTTCTTTGTCCGGGAAACGGGCATGAACGCCGTCCAGGACGGATACGTTGCCGCCGTAGTTGTGCCAGGCGGACCCCTGCACGTAGCGGCCCGCCTCCGGATCCTCGAAGATGTGGACCGGGTAGTCTTGCTGGCCGGAATCGCCGTCGTAGCTGTAGTTGTGGTCGAAGACCAGCACCTTCGTCTTCAGGCCGGCGGCAGCGAAAGCCGGGCCGATGGCCCACTTGATGAAATTGCTCTGTTCCTGCCAGGACATGTAGGTGGACATGGAGTTGCCGCGGTTCAGCGGCTCGTTCTGCAGGGTCACGGCCATGATCGGGTAGCCTCGGCGCTCCATCTCCTGGATCCAGCGTACAAAGTACTTCGCGTAGTCCTGGTAGTACGCCTCGCCAAGGTGGCCGGCAAACCACTGATTATGCGGCGTCCGGCCGTCCTCGCCGACCTTCATCCAGAGCGGGGCGCTCCAGGGGGAGGCAATGATCTGCACGTCGGGGTTGATGGCGAATATCTCGTCCAGGACGGGGAACAGGTACTGCTCATCCAGCGGATGTACGGCGAAGTGCTCCAGCCCTGGTTCGTCGCACCAGGTGAATTCGTCCATCGAGAAGTCGGACCCGCCGATGCAGACGCGGATGAGCGAGGATCCCATCCCGCGCTCCCGGTCGAAGACTTCCGTCAGGAAGGCCGTCCGGTCGACGGGACTCATTTTCAGCAGATTGTAACAGCTTGCCTGCGTGATGGCAAGGCCGAATCCGTCCACGGACTGGAAGGACTTGCCGTTCAGCAGGACCCGGTAGGCGGCCGCCGTGCCGGGACGCATCAGCGGAACCCGGCTCTCGGCGAAACGCAGGCCGCCCGCAGAGGTGGTGTAGACCGTGGCTTCGGCCACCGGCTCCGGCTCCGGCCGGACGGCACCCTGGCAGGCGCTCAGCGCCAGCAGGAGCAGGGACAGCAGCGCATTCATCCGCATGGGATTACTGTACCTTGAAGGCGAGCGGTTCGCCGGAGGCGCTGTCTCCCGCGACCCACAGCTGGAAATCGCCCGGTTCGACCTGCTTCACGCCGTCGGCGCCCCAGAATGCGAGTTCGCTGACAGGCAGTTCAATCTCTATGCGGCGGCTCTCGCCGGCCTGCAGCGTCACGCGGCCGAAGCGCTTGAGTTCCTTGACCGGACGGGTCAGCGAACCCACCAGGTCCCGCACGTAAAGCTGCCAGACTTCGGTCCCGGCACGCTTGCCCGTGTTGCTGAGCGTGAAGGACACGCCGATCGTGCCGTCGCGGCGGTAGGAAGCAGCGTCGAGCGCCAGGTCGGTATAGGCAAATTCGGTGTAGCTCAGGCCATAGCCGAAGGGGAACAGCGGATAGGCGCCGTAATCGAGGTAGTAGGAGGTGTTGCCCAGGGAGGTCTGTCCGGCCTCGGCCTCGATGCCTTCCAGGAGGGTTTCGCCGCCGTAGGGACGGCCGGTCATGTTGTGCGCGTAGTACATCGGCGCCTGGCCGACGGTGCGCAGGAAGGTGATCGGCGTCTTGCCGGACGGGGTGGCGTCGCCGAAAATGAGATTCGTCAGCGCCGGGCCGCCCATCGTGCCGGGATGGAACGCGTAGAGCATCGCGTCGCAGTTCGGCAGGTCGCGCTCGATGGTGAGCGGGCGGCCGGCCATCACGGTGGCGACCACCGGCTTGCCGGCGCTGCGCAGGGCGGCGAGCAGCTCGCTCTGCGAGCCGATCAGGTTCAGGTCGGCCAGGCTGTGCGCCTCGCCGGAAAGGATGGCTTCTTCGCCGAGGAAGACCAGAACGACGTCTGCGCGGCGCGCCGCAGCGACCACCTCGTCGAAACGGCTCTTCTTCTCGCGACTGTACGTCAGGCCGGGGACATAGTCCACCCGGCCCGGGAAACGGTCCCGGAGCGCCGCGAGCGGCGTGACCGTATGCTGCTTCTGTCCGTCGAAAGCCCAGGTGCCGAGCTGGTCGTGCGGGGCGTCGGCCATCGGACCCGTCACCAGGATACGTCCGGTACGTGCCGCGTCAAGAGGCAGGATGCCCGTATTCTTGAGCAGAATGGCCGACTCCTCTGCCGTGCGGCGCGCGGCGTCGAGATGCGCCGGCGCATACTGCACCGCCTCTGCGGCAGCGGCATCCACGTAGGGATGCTCGAAGAGGCCGAGCAGGATCTTGACGCGCAGGATGTTCCGTACCGCTGCGTTAATGGCGGATTCCCGCACCGCGCCGCTGCGTACCAGCTCCTCGAGGTGGGAAATGAATCCGTAAGTCATCATGTCCATGTCCACACCGGCCTCCAGCGCCTGGCGGGCCACTTCCTTGCGGTCCGCGCCGTAGCCGTGCGAGATCATCTCGCCCATGGAGTTCCAGTCGGTCACCACCATCCCGTCGAAGCCCCACTCATCCCGCAGAATGTCCTTGAGGATGAAGCGGTTGCCCGTCGAAGGGACGCCGTCGTTGTCGTTGAACGAAGTCATCAGGGTCAGCGCGCCGGCCTTCGCCGCCGCTTCGAAAGGCGGGAGATAGACATTGCGAAGCTGACGCTCGGTGAGGAAGGTGCTGTTGTAGTCGCGCCCGCCCTCGGCGGCGCCGTAGCCCACGAAATGTTTGATGCAGGCGGCCATCGTGGTGCTGTCCTGGAGCGTGCCCTGGTAGCCCCGCACCATGGCTTCGCCCATGCGGGCGTCCAGGTACGTGTCCTCGCCGCTGCCCTCTGCGATCCGGCCCCAGCGGGGATCCCTGGCGATGTCGAGCATCGGGGAGAAAGTCCAGCGGATGCCCTGCGCCGTCGCCTCCACGGAAGCGACGCGCGCGCCCTCTTCCACGAGCGCTGGATCAAATGTCGCGGCCAGGCCCAGGGGGATCGGGAACACGGTATGGAAACCATGGATCACGTCGCGGCCCACCAGCAGGGGGATGCCGAGCCGGGACTCCTCCACCGCAATGCGCTGGAATTCGTTGATCCGCACCGGATCCACCTCATTGAGGATGGAGCCGATCTGGCCGTTGCGTACGGCATCGGAGTAATTGGAAACATCGCTCCCGGCGGACACCTGGTTCATCTGGCCGATCTTCTCGGCAAGGGTCATTCGGGCAAGCAGCGCATCCACGCGCTGTTCCACGGCCGGCGTCGAGCCCGTCGTGGAGGCCTGCTGCGGGCGGCCGCAGGAGGCCGCGGCCAGTGTCAGCACGCACAGGAAAAAGCTTCTTATGGTCTTCATCTTCGTTGTCATTGCTTTTTATATACGCGCACATAGTCCACCTGCATCGTGCAGGGCAGCGCGCTTTCGTCCACACCGTTCATGCCGCCCCAGTCCCCGCCCCAGGCGAGGTTGAGGATGATGTAGAACTTCTTGTTGAACGGCCAGGTGCGGTCATCGCCCTTTCCGTCGTTGCGGAACTCCAGCAGCTTCTCTCCGTCCACGTAGGTCCGGATGAAGTCCGCCGTCCACTCAAGGGCGTAGGTATGATATTCGTCTTCGGCACCCGGAGTCAGGCGTTCCGCCGTCTTCTGGGTGTTCTTGACATGGTTGTACGCTTCGCAGTGGATAGAGGAAGAAGTGTAGTTGGCGTTCGTGCCCACTTCTTCCAGGATGTCGATTTCGCCGCAGCCCGGCCAACCCTTGGAGAAATCGTCCGGCATCATCCAGAATGCCGGCCAGGTGCCCTTGCCTTTCGGGAGGCGAATGGCCGCCTCGACGTAGCCGTAGAGCCAGGATTCGCGGGAATTCATGCGCGCGGAAATGACTTGCCCGCCATCTTTGCGGGCCACGATGTGCAGGGCCCCGTCGCGCACGAACGAAGTCCGCCGGTCGTCGGGAACATAGCGCTGCAGCTCGTTGTTCACGCGCCCGGGCGCCCAGTCCTCGAAACGCCAGTTCGAGGAGAGGTCGGCCGAGGTGCCGGAGAAGTCATCTTGCCAGACCAGCTGGTAGCCCGCCGGGACATAGGCCCCGGGGACTACCGGCTCGCCGGACTTCTGTACAACCTGGAGCGTCCGGACCTGGTCGCCGCAGCGGAAATGGACTTCCGCGCTGCGGGCCTCGGCCGTGTAGCTCCGGTTGAAATCCACCTTCAGTTCGCCCTCCCCCTTGACGATGGTCTTGGGGGAGATGCTGAACCAAAAGGGAATGTCGCCCTCGTCCGCCTGCCACGAAGCATTCGCAGTCGTTTTCACCACGACCTCGCCCCCGGCGCCTTCTCCCGACACGTCGGTCTGGGAGAAGGACAGCTCCGGGACGAAGAACGCCTGCGTCAGCTCCAGGGTGGCCGTAGCCTCCCCGCTCTCGAAGCGGAGCGTGGCCCGCCGGTTGCTTCCGCTCACATTCGGCGCCGCTTTCACGCGCAGGATGCTCTCTCCGCGGAAAACCTGCGAAGTCGAGCCCAGCTCGTACCAATCCTGCCCGTCGGTCAGCACGGACCAGACGGCGGAAGCCTGTACGCGGACAGAAGCCTCACCACCCTCCGGGCTGACGCTCAGCGTGCCGGGATTGAACTCGATCGTGGCGGCCGGAGCGGGCGCGGGAGCCGGCTCCTTGTCGCCGCAAGCGACCAGAAGCAAAGCGGAAGCAATCAGGGACAACATTCTCATTACCACTTATTTAACCAAATAACCAATGTTTTCTTTTATTCCGGTTTCTCGCTCAGCGGAATGTGTTTCTGCAGACAGAGATCGGAGATCGTGATCACGGCGCCGGCCGGGAAGCGACCGAAGTCGAAGACCAGCAGGATGCTTTCCGTGCCGTCGAAGAGCATGCGGTCCGCCTCCTCGAAGGTGACGGTCGCGCCGGCCGCGACTTCCACGTTGCCGTTGTAGAAGAAGGAATCGTCGCCGTCGTCCTCGGAGGTCATCTTCACCGTGGCGGTGCCGGCCTCCGTGGAGCTGATCTTGCAGCAGAAGTCAAAGCGCTCGCGGGCGCCGGCCGGCACCAGGGTGTGGATCTTGAACTGACCCATCCACTCGCCGCCGCCGATGCCTTCCGGCACGACGATCTTGATGTCGTTGTTGAAGGTGATGCCCGGGTTGAGGCCACCGGCCCAGTCTGCTCCGCTGAACCAGCTCTCGTAGTCCACGCTGACACCCAGCAGGTTGGTCTCGGCATCCGGAAGGAACCAGGCCGGTTCGGGTTCCGGTTTCGGCTCGACCGGCTCAACCTCCGGCTCCTTCAGCTCGTCCTTCGGGACAAACATGAAGTACCAGGCGTTGCCGGGCTCGGCGGCGCTGCGGCACCAGACATAGAGCAGGTGCTCGTTGAGCGTGATGATGCTGTACTCGCTCACACCGGTGTAGAAGCCGAGGAACGCGCCGTCCTTCAGGGTCAGCTTGCCCGCCTCTTCGTCCAGGGAGAAGCCCAGGCCCTCGCCCGGGGTGTAGGGCACGTCGTAGTCGCCCACGACGGGGTTCGGGGTGCCACCCTGGCCCAGGTGATTCATACCGTTCTCGTTGGTGTAGATGTAGCCCTTGTTCTTCCAGATGAGCTTCGTGCCCTTCTGGATGAAGGTGAACTCATTCTCATAGAGCGAGCAGCCGTTCTTTCCGTCCGGATCGCACTGCCACCAGCCCGGACCGTTGACCTCCGGTGCGACATTCACGTCGCCGACACCGAAGTGGCCCTTGGTGTAGCGGGCGAAGACCCAGGTCTTGCCTTCGGTGGCGTCGGCGCCGCCGGTCAGGGCGTTGAAGCCCGGGGTATCCAGCAGGCCGTAGTCGTCGGCGCTGATGGTCACCACCTTGGAGATGGTGGCGGAACCGCCGGTCGTGTAGAGTGACATCGTCACGGTGTACTCACCGGCAAAGGGGTAGGTGGCGGACACGGCGTCGCCTTTGACCGTCGTGCCATTGCCGAGGTCCCACAGGGCGACACCCGCCACGGAGGAGGTGTTCTGAAGCTCGATGATATTCGGCGTTGCGGCGGAAGGGGCGAACGTGAACGCGAGCTGGTCTTCCGACACGGCCGGGCCGAGCTTATGGGCATCCAGGTCCATCGGACGGCAGGAGAACAGCAGCGTCCCGGCCGACGCGAGGAGGAGGATAGCATTAAGTATCTTTTTCATTTTCAATTGCTTTTACGGAACCATTAATAACCTTTGTTCTGCTTGAGCTCGTACTCGCCGGTGCCGGCGGTACGGCTCATCTCGCTCTGAGGGATCGGCAGGTACTTGTCCTTTTCCGGGTTGAAGGTGCGGACGCTCTGGAACGCCTCGTCCTTCTCGGTCAGCACGGTGGCGGCGTCGCCCCAGCGGATCAGGTCCCAGAAACGCATGCCCTCGCCGACGAATTCCTTGCGGCGCTCGGCCTTGATGTTGTCCTCGGTCACGGGGATGGAACCCAGACCGGCGCGGAGACGGATCTCGTCCAGGCAGTCCTGGGCGCTGACACCGTCAACGGCGGCGGCACCGCGCACACCCACCAGCTCGGCATAGTTGAGCAGGGTCTCCGCATAGCGGAAGAGGATCAGGTTGTTCGGATAGTTCAGGTCCACGGTACCGATGGCGGAACGCAAGGCGGTCCGGGCGGCGTACTTCTTCTGGAAGAGGCCGGTGTTCTGGAAGCGGGCGCCATAGGTGCCGTCTTCGAACTTGTTGATGGAACCCTCGCGACGCACGTCGCCTTCCTCATACATATCCCAGGCGGCTTTACGCACGGGACCGAAGCCCCAGCCGCCGCAGAAGACCGGATCGTTCAGCTCGTTCGGGGAGATGTAGGCCGGCAGGTTGGTTCCGCAGCCGGTCCAGGCAGCACCCCAGTCGCGCTTGCCGTCGGAGATCTGGTTGGTCTCGAAGATGGACTCCGGGGTGAAATCGTTCTCGTCCGCACCCGTCCACAGGTCATCGAAGTTGATGAGACGGTAGGCGTTGCTGGAGATGATCTTCGCCATGTTGGCGGCGACCTCGCCGAACTTGGACTGGTCATTCTGGTACATCACCACGCGGGCCTTCAGCATGTAGAGGGCTGCCAGGCTGGCGCGGGCCTGCTTGGCCGTGCCGTTGGTGCTCATCGGGAATTCATCGCCCGCCTGGGCGGCAGCCGTCTCGGCGTCCGCGATGTCCTGCATGATGCAGGCGTAAATCTCGTCGGCGGTCTTCTGCGGAGCCATGAAGGGATCCTCCAGGGGCTCGGTGAAGAAAGGAATGTTGCCGTAGAGCTTCCACAGGTGGTGCAGGTAGTAGGCACGCAGGAAGAGCGCCTCGGCACGGTACTGCGCCAGCTTGCGCTTGGCGGCGTCGGAGTCGAAGCCGACGGCATTGTCGATGGCCATCAGGGTGTTGTTGGCACGGGCGATGGCCGTGTAGTAGAGGCTCCAGATGCCGCTCGGGCTCTCTGCGGCCGGGATCTGGAACAGGGAAAGGTGATACATCCAGGACTGGTCGCCGGCGTCGCCGCCCCCCTTGTAGATGTCGTCGGAGCGGAGGTCGGACAGCAGGAGGATATGGTTGTAGTTGTAATTCGCGTAGGAGTCCATCAGCAGCGGCTGGTAGGTCGCCGTCAGATAGGACAGGATGGCGCTCTCGGTCGCTTCCGCACCGGCCGCACCCTGGTGGGTCGTGTGGGCGGTAAGGAATTTCTCCCCGCAGCTGGTCAGGACCAGGGCCCCGGCGACCACCGCCAAAATCTTATAGAGTTTCATATTCTTATGCATTTAAAGATTAGAAGGAGATGGTAGCGCCGACCGTGACGGTGCGGGCCTGCGGGTAGATGCCGCGGTCCACGCCGATGGTGGTGTAACCGTCGGAGGCCATTTCCGGATCGAATCCGTCGTACTTCGTGAAGGTGAGGAGATTCTCTCCGGCCACGTACACGCGCACGCTCTTCATCGCAATGGCATTGACCCACTTCGCGGGCAGGGTGTAACCGATCTGGGCAGTCTTCAGACGCAGGAAGGAAGCATCCTTGACCCAGAGGTCGGAGGAGCGCCAGTTCTGGTTCGGGTTGGCGTTGGTCAGGCGCGGGATGCGGGTGGAGGTGCCTTCGCCGATCCAGCGGTCGAGGATCCAGGCCGGGCGGTTCATCGCAGGGATGTCGCCGCGCATCGAGTAGTCGAACACCTGGTTGCCGATGCTGCCCTGGAAGAAGAGATTCAGGTCGATGCCCTTCCAGTCAGCGGAGAAGGTGATACCATAGGTCCAGTCCGGCATACCCTTGCCGATCTTGGTGCGGTCGTTGTCGTTGACATAACCGTCGCCGTTGACGTCCAGGAACTTCACGTCGCCGGGCTGGGCGCTGGGCTGCATCAGGTTGCCGTCCTTGTCCTTGTAGGCCTGGACTTCAGCCCAGTTCTGGAAGATGCCGCCGGTCTTCATGCCGTAGAAGTACGGCCAGACCTCGCCGTTGGAACCCTTGACGTAGTCACCCACGCCGGAGGCGCCGTTGCTCTGGTAAACGGCCTCGCCGGACTCGTTGCCCAGGTTGATCAGGCGGTTGCGGAGCAGGGAGGCGTTCGCATTGATGGCATAGTGGAAGTCGCCGACCTGCTGCTGCCAGCCGATCTCGAATTCATAACCCCAGTTGCGCATGTCGCCCAGGTTGGACATCGGAGCGCCCTGGCCCACATAGGAAGGAATCGGCTTGTCCATGAGCATGCCGTTCGTCTTCTTGTTGTAGTAGTCGAAGCCGAAGGTCAGCCGGTCGTTGAAGAGACGGGCGTCGAAACCGAGGTCAATCTGCTCGGACTCCTCCCAACGGATGGTCGGGTTGGCGAGCGCAGCGGGAGAAGAACCCGGCTGCATCGTACCGTAGGTGCCTTCGTTGCCGAAGTAGTACTCCTGGCCCGTGTCCATCAGGGACGCGTAGCGGAAGTTACCGATGTTCTCGTTGCCGTTCTTACCCCAGCTGGCGCGGAGCTTGAGCTGGTCAATCCAACCCGGACGGTTGTTCTTGAACCAGGGCTCGTTGGAAATGTTCCAACCCAGGGAAGCGGCCGGGAAGGTCGCCCACTTGTGGCCGGGGCCGAAGCGGGAGGAACCGTCGCGACGGATCGTGAATTCGACCATGTAGCGCTCATCGAAGTTGTAGTCGAAACGGAAGAAGTAGGAAGCCAGGCGCTGCACGTCGTAGCCGCCGGTGCCGCCGCTGGTACGCTCGTCATCGGTGGAGCCGATCGCGGAGTCGATGTAGGCCATGGCGGGGTTGCTCTCTTTCAGCTGGTAGTCCGTACCGGACACATAGGTGTAGGAATAGCTCATCGCGGACTGGCCGAGGACGGCGGCGATGTAGTGCTTGCCCAGCTGCTTGCTGTAGGAGAAATAGTTCTCCACCTGCCAGCGCAGGCCTTCGTTCATGCCCATGTTCACCCAGCTGGTGAGGGTCTGGTTCATCGAGCTCTTGTACTGCTCGAAACCATAGCCGCGGTTGCGCCAGAAGGCGAGATCCGCGCCGAAGCTGCTCTTGAATTTCAGGCCGGGGAGGATGTCCAGCTCGGCACTGAAGTTGGCCACGAACTTGTGGGTCTTGTAGAGCGTGTTGGACGGCGTGTCCAGGTTGGCCACCGGGTTGGTGAGCTCCTGATAGCCGGTCGGAGGCAGGGAGTACACGCGGCCGTCAGCGGCCACGATGGCCGTCGGGTGGGCAGCCAGGATCGCGGCAGCCTCCGCCTCGGAGGCAAACACCGGGATGGCCGGGTTGAACGCCACGGCGGAACCCAGGATGGAACCGAACTCGGAGTTGGTGGTGATGCCCGTCGAATTGATGTTCGAGTAGGCGATGTTCGCCGTGAGGGTGAGCTTGTTCAGGAAGTTGCGGCTCTCCGTCTCGAAGGGAACGTAGGTGTTGTTGGAACGGAGCGTGAGGCGGTCATAGTTGGATTTGCCGTAGTTGCCGCCCACGATACCGGCCTGGTTGAAGTAGCCCACGGACACGAAGTAGAGGGCCTTGTCGGTGCCGCCGCTCACGGACAGCTGGTGCTGCGTGATCGGAGCATTGTAGTAGAAGGTCTGGTCCTGCCAGTCGGTGCCCGTTCCGGCCGCAGCGATTTCCGCGGCAGAGTAGAGCGGGGTGCCGCCGTCGTTGATGCGGGCCTCGTTCATGATCACCATGTACTCGGTGGCGTTCAGGACCTCTTTCTTGCGCCAGGGATTCTGCCAGCCAAAGCTGCCGCTGTAGGTCACGGAAGCCTGGCCTTTCTTGCCGCTGCGGGTGGTCACGAGGACCACGCCGTTGGCGGCGCGGGCGCCGTAAATGGCCGCGGAAGCAGCATCCTTGAGGATTTCGACAGAAGCAATGTCGGTCGGGTTGAGGTAATCGATACCTCCGTCGACCGGCATACCGTCCACGATATAGAGCGGATCGGAGTTGTTGACGGAGCCGATACCGCGGATCTTGATCTGGGAGCCGGAGCCCGGCTGGCCGGATGCCTGCGTGATCTGCACACCGGAGACCTTGCCTTTGAGGGCGTCGTTGATGGTCGAGGCACGGACCGTGTTGAGCGCGTCGCCGTCCACCTTGGAGATGGAGGCCGTCACGACACTCTTCTTCTGGACGCCGTAGCCGATGACCACGGTCTCTTCGAGCATTTCGGCATCATCCTTCAGGACGACGCGCAGTGCGCGGGCACCGGTGGCAGTGACATTCTGGCTCTCGTAGCCGATGCAGGAGACCTCCAAGGTGGCACCTTCCGTGGCGCGGATGGAGAAATCTCCGTCCAGGCCGGTCGTAGTGCCGTTGGTCGTACCCCGCTCAACCACAAAAGCGCCGACAATCGGCTGGCCGGCAGAGTCCACGACGACACCCGACACGGGCACGCCCTGGGCCATTGCCGCCAGGCATAATCCTGCTGAGAGGATCAAGGAAAGGATTTTTTTCATACGCTTTGCTAAAGTTGTTGCGTTGGTTAATTATATGGGAAACAAAAAAATTGTCGCCGGACCGAAGTCCAACGGCAAAGATATTGGCTTCCCATATCCCTTCAGCCGGCAAGAATGAAATAGTAGCGGATTTGAAAAGATAAAGCGCTGTGAATCAGCGCTTTGATATTTTCACGAAGAATGATATTAGTAGCGACAAATGAGTTTGCAAATCACTACTTTCCGATCTTTTTGACCTCCTCCTCGAAACGGTCGCGGTCTCCCAGCGCCGCATTTTTGACGGAGACCTTGTAGTTGTAGATGGTGCTCGGGGAGTAGTGAAGCAGCTCGGCAATCTCGCGCGAATCGTCCACGCCCAGGCGGATCAGGGCGAAGATGCGCAGCTCCGTATTCAGCGAACCGGGCTTGGGCGAGAAGCGCGCGTCCTCGCGCAGCAGCTCGTTGAAGCGGTCCACGAAGTCCGGGCAGATGGCCTGCAGGAAGGTGGAATCGAAGGTGTGGTAGAACTCCTTGAGGCTCTTCTCCGTGCGCGTGGAGAGGGAAAGCTCGCGCAGCAGCTGCTCCGCCTTGCCCTGCTTGAGCATATTGCGCGCGCGGCTGTCCTCGGCCTGCACGAAGCTCACATTCTCCGAGAAGCGGCGCAGGAAGTCCACGATGTAGCGCTCCTTGACGCGGTCGGCGCGAGAGAGTTCCTTGTTCAGACTGCCCAGCGAGCCGTTGGCGTCGGCCAGCTGCAGGTTGCGGTCCTCCAACTCGCGGCTCAGCAGCGTGAGCTTGCGCGAACGTGCCACCAGGAACCACGCCAGGATCAGCAGCAGGAAGGTCAGCGCGGCCAGCAGGATGGACGAAATCTTCGCCGCGCGGTGCAGGCGCGCCTGCCGGGCGGAATAGGAATCCTCGATGCCCATGAAGAACTGTGAAATCTGCCACGGGCGCAACTTGGCATTATAAAAAATCGCATCCTCCTGCGCCACCCGCAGGTAACGGAACGAACGTTCGACGTCGTCGTGGATGATAATCTGCGAAATGAGCGTCAGCGAGGCGTAGTCCTTGACGGCGTTCAGGATGTCGCATTCGGCCGATTTGATCAGCCAGTCCATCCGTTCCTCCTGGCGGCCCATGCGCTCTGCAATCTCCGAGAGTTCATACGCATAGATTGCGTACTGGTGCTCCTGCGGCTGCGTACCGGCAATCAGCAGGTGTCCCACACTGTCGGCCTCGGCGAGCCGGCCGGCCGAGGCAAGCTCGTCCATTTTCAACTGGCGCCAGCGCTCCGAATCCTTTGGCAGCAATGCATAGAGCCGCGTCCGATACACTTCCTGCTCGGCAAGCGGAGGGCGCTCCACCATGCCGGAATTGCCGGCAAGGTCCCGGCTGAAGTCGTAGAGTGCCAACAGGTAGTCGACCTTGAGCGCCTCAGAGAGCGTGCTGGTATCGATCTGCCCCATCAGGCGGTTGTAGGCTTCCATGTAGTGACCGGACTTGGCGTACAGGTGACCCAGCATGATGGCGGCGCGGTTGTAGCGGTCCGTATCCCGGATCTGCTCCGCCAGCTCAAGACTCTTCTTCAGGCAGACCTGCGTGGAGTCGAAATTATATGAAAAATACTCTTCCGCCGCATACATGGAGTAATCGCACAGGCGGCGGGCGCTCTGCGTGCCGGCGGCCAGTTTCCAGATGCCCTCCAGCTGGTCCTTCTTGCGGGTCTCATAGACCGGACGGGCGGCGATGTAGCCGTCCAGCTCGTCCAGCTTGGGATACTGCACACGCTGCTCCCGGCAGGAAAAAGCCAGCAGCAAAGTCACGGGAATCCAGAAAAGGGAACGCATCGGTTATCAATTGGTCGTTCAGTCCAAGCAAAGGTAAGCATTTTTTACGATTCGCCCTTTTTCGTTATATTTGTGCAGACATGAACCACATACTCCTCGCCATCCTGCTCTCTGTTCTGCAGCACGTCAACCCCTTCGTGGGCACGGACGCGCACGGCCACACCTACCCCGGCGCCGTCGCGCCCTTCGGGATGGTGCAGCTCAGCCCGGATACCCGCCCGCAGGCGGGCGACTGGGACGGCTGCAGCGGCTACCATTATAGCGACAGCGTCATCTGCGGCTTCTCCCACACGCACCTGAGCGGCACCGGCTGCGACGACCTCTGCGACGTCCTGCTGATGCCGGGGCGCGAGCCTTCGACCTTCTCGCATGAGCGGGAGAAGGCCTCGCCCGGCTACTACGAGGTCTTCCTGGACGGCCCGCAGGTGCTGGCGCGCCTGACGGCCGGCCGGCGGGTCGGGGTGCATGAATACACCTTCCCGACCGGCACCCGGCCGGAAATCACCCTCGACCTGCAGCACCGCGACCCGCTGGACGGCTGGCGCGTCACGCCCGCCAAAGCGGGGTGCAGCGGCTGGCGGCAGTCCAGCAGCTGGGCGCGCGGGCAGGACGTCTATTTTTGGATGGAGTTCTCCGCGCCCGCGAAGTGCAAGCTACTTGACGGCGGCCGCCGCGCCGTGTTCACCTTCCCGCGCAAGACGCGGACCGTGACCGTGCGCGTGGCCATTTCCTCCGTGTCGGAGGAGAACGCCCGGCAGAACCTCCTCGCGGAGTATCCGGAAAGCTTTGACGCCCAGCGGGCGGCCACCGAAGCCGCCTGGGAGCAGTATCTGGGCAAACTGGACTGCCCCTGGACGGACGAGGAGCACCTGCGCCGCTTCTACACCGCCCTCTACCACACGGGCATCCACCCCTCGCTCTACTCCGACGCCAACGGCGAGTACCGCGGCATGGACCGCCAGGTCCACCGCGCCGAGGGCTGGGAGCGCTACACCGTGCTCTCGCTTTGGGACACCTTCCGCGGGGAGCACCCGCTCCTTTGGGAGCTGGAGCCGGAGCGAAGCTACGATTTTTTGAAGACCTTCCTGTCCATCTGCGACGAGGCCGGCAAGCTGCCCGTCTGGGAGCTCTGGGGCTATGAGACCAACTGCATGATCGGCTACAACGCCGCGCCCGTGATCGCCGACGCCCTCGCGCGCGGCTTCACCGACTTCGACGTCGAGAAGGCGCTCGAGGCCCTGCTGGCCAGCTCGACGCGGCCGGAATTCGGCCTGGACAGCTTCCGCGCCAACGGCCTCGTGCTGGCCGACGACGAGCACGAGAGCGTGTCCAAGACCCTCGAATACGCCTACGATGACTGGTGCACCGCCCAGGTGGCGAAGTACCTCGGGCGCATGGACGTTTACGACGAATACATGACCTCGGCGCAGTACTGGCGCAACGTTTTCGACCCCACGACGGGTTTCATGCGCGCCCGCCTCAACGGTCGCTGGGTCAGCCCCTTCGACCCGCGCGAGGTCAACAACCACTACACGGAAGCCAATTCCTGGCAGTACAGCCTCTTCGTGCCGCAGGACCTCGGCGGGCTCATCGAGGCGCTGGGCGGCGCGGACGCGCTGGAGCAGCGCCTGGATGCGATGTTCGGCGCCGAGGAGGGCAATACCGGCCGCACGCAGGCCGACATCACCGGTTGCATCGGGCAGTACGCCCAGGGCAACGAGCCCAGCCACCACGTGGCTTATCTCTATGACTTCGCCGGCCGGCCCGACAAGCGGCAGGCGCGCGTGGAGCAGATCCTCGAGACGCTCTACTCCGCCGCCCCGGACGGCCTCTGCGGCAACGACGACTGCGGCCAGATGTCCGCCTGGTACGTCCTCAGCGCCCTCGACCGCTATCCCATCTGTCCGGGCCTCTGTCATCCTGAGCAAAGCGAAGGATCTCTGACCCGCATCCCCAAGACAATCGTCACCAACCCCGCCTTCGAGCTCGACAACGACATCTTCGCCGACTCGCTGCGCGTCGCCATCTCCGGCGATGGCCGGATCTGGTACCGCATCGGGGAAGGCGCCTTCCAGCCCTACGAGGGGCCGTTCACCGTCTACGAACCCTGCCGCATGGAGGCCTACGCGCAGATTGGGGAGCGCCGCAGCTTCACCACCCGCTGCGCCGTGCACCAGATCCAGCGCGACCGCGACATCGACATCCGCGCCCGCTACAGCCGCCAGTACACCGCCGGCGGCGACGAGGGCCTGATCGACGGCTTCCGGGGCGGCCTGAACTGGCGCACCGGCGGTTGGCAGGGCTATGTGGGCACCGACTTCGAGGCAATAGTGGACCTGCGCGAAGCGCGCGACATTTCGCGCGTCGGCGCGGGCTTCTGCCAGGACGCCCGCTCCTGGATCTGGATGCCCCGCTGGGTGGAATTCTCCGTCTCGGAGGACGGGGAACATTTCACGCCGCTCGCGCGCGTGGAGAATACGATGGACGAGCGCGACTACGAGGTGCGCATTTGGAACTGCGAAGCGAGCGTCAGCGCCCGCGCACGTTATTTGAAGGTGTTCGCCAAGAACATCGGCACCATTCCCGCCTGGCACCCCGGCGCCGAAAGCCCGGGCTTCATCTTCATCGACGAAATCTGGATATACGAATAAACCAATTATAGCATGAAAAAGTATTTGATCCCCATCCTCGCGGCGCTGTGCGCCTCCCTGACCCTTTTCGCACAGGAAGCGAACCGCGAAATCACCGCCGCGCTTGCCGAATCCTACGCCGAGCTGCAGAGCACCTACACGCCGTCATTTAAGGTGGACGGCTCCAACGCCAAGGTCCGCAACGTCATCCTGCTCATCGGCGACGGCATGGGCCACGGCGCCGTCAACGCCGCCATGTACGCCAACGGTGGCGCCCTCACGATGACCAACCTCCGGACCTTCGGCCTCGTGCGCACGCAGTCCGCCGACAACTTCACCACGGACTCCGCCGCCTCCGGCACAGCCTACGCCACCGGGCAGAAGACCAACAACGGCTTCGTCGGCATGAACACCGAACGCGAGCCCATCACCAACATTCCCGAGTACCTGACCCCGCTGGGCTATGCCTGCGGCGTCCTCTCCACCGACGACCTCAACGGCGCCACGCCGGCCGTTTTCTACGCCCATCAAGCCGCCCGCGGCGAGAAGGAGGCCATCTGGGCCGACCTTCCCGCCAGCGTGCTGAAATTCGCCTCCGCCGGCACGCAGTCCACCTTCGAGAGCATGCCCCTGGCCACCCAGGACGCCATCCGGAAGACCTTCACCGTGGTCTATGACCCGAAGGATCCCGCCGTGGCCGGCTCCGAGCGCCTGCTCTACCTGCCGGAAAGTGTCAACCTCGACCGGGGCGACTACCTCCCTGCTACCACGGAGATGGCCATCAATTACCTCTCCCAGCGCGGCAAGAAGGGCTTTTTCCTGATGATCGAGGGTGCCCGCATCGACAAGCGCGAACACAGCAACGACCTCCCCGAGACCCTCGCTGAGATGCTTGACTTCGACAAGGCCGTCGAAGCCGCCGTCCGCTTCGCGGAGAAAGACGGCCACACGCTGGTGATCATCAGCGCCGACCACGAGACCGGCGCTACCCTGCTCAACGGCGGCGACCCGGAGACGGGCTTCGTGCGCGTCACCTTCACCTCCGGCAGCCACACCCCGAATATGGTGCCGCTCTTCGCCTACGGCCCGCACTCCCGGGACTTCGCCGGCGTGCAGGAAAACAGCGATGTCGCCAACAAGATTCTCCAGCTCCTCGGAGCGAAAAAATAATTGTTGGAAAACTAATTATTTGTTGTAACTTTGTCGTCCCGAAACACGGAGATCCAGTTTGGAAACCGAAGGGACGATTGGAGAGGTGGGAGAGTGGCTGAATCCACAGGTTTGCTAAACCTGCATACGGGTAACCGTATCACGAGTTCGAATCTCGTCCTCTCCGCTGAAAGGCCTTACAGAGCATTCTGTAAGGCTTTTTTTATTGCATGATACGGCGCTCGGTAGCGTTCGTGTAAAACCGCGGGAGGGGCGCGTTGTTGAAGGGAGCAGAAGTGCTGCGGGAGAGGTCCATCTGGACCTCGCTCCAGGGACGCGGAACCAGCTTGTAGGTGCCCGTGGCAAAGTCATACTCCGTCCGCACGGTCTGCGGAATCTTGTCCGGGGAATAGGGATTCTCATACGGCGCCCAGCCGGGCGTCTTGGCATAGACGAAGGGGTTGGAGGTACTCATCATCGGCACCGTACCTTCCGGGAAGCCGAACGGGTTCGAGAGGAACAGCCGCAGGATCTTCAGCGCCAGGATCTCCTCGCGGGAATAGTGCGGCGGCCGGTACAGATTCAGGTTCATGTTTACAGAGCGAAGGACGCTCGCGCTCGTGGCCGCGTTGATGCGCGCCGCACGCTCCTCCCGGCTCTCGAAGCCGATGGGCGCGAGCACGCCCTGCATCCGGATGCGGGCGTAAATGGAGTAGCCCATCAGCGGGGAGAATTCCGGCTTCTGCCGGAGCGAATCGGCCATCACGGCCGGCCCGTCAATCGGGGTCGCGGGATAGTCCTGCGCCCGCAGGGCAAGCACCCCGGCAGCCAGCAGCAGGAGAATAAAAAGGATAGGTCTCAGCATACGCGGACCCGTAAAATCAAAGAGTGTACCACAAGGGGAGTTAGTTGACGCAGATGGCCGGGACGACGCCCACACTGGCATCACCCACCATCCCGAGGCCCAGCGTGGAAAGGTTGGTCACGGCGCCCACTTCCTGGTCCTCACGCTCCTCGATCACCCGGTGGAAATAGATGGGAAGCACGGGCGTGCGCAGCCACCAGGTCGTCACGACATCATCGGAAAAATGGGCGACGCCGTGCCCGCGCGCGAAATCCGTCATCGGGTGGGCCAGGCCCCTGTAGGAGGGCTCATTCGTCAATCCGGGCGGCATCCTGTCGAAACCATAGTCCGCCCGCGACACTTCCTTGAGATTCAGGATGAACACCTTGTCCTTCGTGTTGTTGCCCGTGAATTTCGGGTATTTCATGTTCCCGTCGTAGAGGCTGCGGTCCTGGGCGGTCAGGACCTGAATCAGGTCGAGCCCGGAGTTCTGCCGGCTGCTGTTCTCCACATTGGTGACGGCGATCTTCTCCTGCATCGCGGGCGTGAAGGCCGTCTGCAGGAAACCGCGGTCGACGAATTCCTCGTCGATTCGCGTATAGGGAGCCAGCCCCCGGACATAGATGTTTTCGTCTCCCTGGATGTAGGCGATGCCGTTCAGGAAGGCGCGCAGGCGGCTGTGTTCGTAATTGTTGTGATGGATGTACTCGCCGTTCTCCAACTGGCGGAGCGTCACGTCCAGGGTGAAGGAATACCGCTTGCCGTCCTCCTCCCGGAACCGGGCGGCATCGCCCCAGGTGTCGCAGAACTGCTCGTTGGTCAGGGCGACCTCGGCGAGCAGGAGCTTCTTGCCGGAGCCGTTGTAATTGTTGGTCAGGACGCGCCACTTGATGGGCTCCACCTTGAAGTAGCGGGATGATTTCCGGTGTTTGTTCTGGACCCGCGTCCCGTCGCTGTAGCAGTAACCGTTCGGGCCCTCGTAACCGCCGGCCGCGTTCTCCACGATCCGGATGTACCACGCACCGTCGCTGCCCTTATAGTAGGTGTGGGCGCCGACGACGGCGAACTCGGATTCGTCCACCGTCACGCCTTCGGCCATGACGGTCTGCGGCCAGTCGCCGAACAAAACATAGGTGCCGCCCGTGCCCACCGACCCGTCGGTCCCGGCCGGGAGCTCCGTGTACGGCGTCCCGATGAAGCCGGAGACGGCGATGTCCTCCGGAGCCGTTTCTTGCGTCGGCATAGCGTCCGTCCGGGCTTCCACCTTCGCGGACTTGGGCTTGAATCGTTCCACCACCTTCTCTTTCAGGTTGTTGAAAGCCGTTGGCAACTTGCGCATCGTGGAGCAGGATGTCATGGAAAGCCCCACGGAAAGGGTCACTAACAACGCAATCAAACACCTGGAACGTTTCATATCTTGGCTTTTATCGGATTATCTGAGATCCTTGACGATGGCGCCGGGGTAATCGGAGAGGCGGAAGGTGACCATGGCTTCGGTGACGTGATTGCCGAAGCGGATATCCCGGATGGTCATCGAGACGCCGGAGGCCTTGGTGGTGATGCTGACGGGGATGTAGGTCGCCTTGTCGACCACCACTTCGATGGTATTGGGAGCCTCCTTGTCTTTGTTCTTGCTGTTCTTCTTGCAGCGGATCGTCCACTCCTTGTCGGTCTGTTTGGCGAGCGAAATGTCGTAGCCCTCCAGGTCGCTGATCAGCGAAAGGTCGCTGTCGTTGTCGGAAGGGTCGGAGGCCTTGATTTCAATCTCGTTGGTTTTCTGGGTGTAGGTCCAGGTCGTCTCGCCGTCGTCCCAGGTGATGACCGTGACGCCCATCATCGAGACTTCCATGCGGGATTTGTCGCCCAGGGTCCAGGCCTTGGTGGGCATCGTGCCGATGATCGGCATCTTGACGTCGATCTGCATGGAGCAGCCTTCGTTTTCGTGGGCGGTCAGTTCCGCATCCACGCGGGTCATGATCTCTTCAGGAGTCTGCGAAAAAGCAGTCGTGGCGGCTAGGAGCGCGACGACCAGGCAAAAAAGTTTTTTCATTGCTAAACTATACTTGATGTTGTGGGAAAACGTTTACTCCACGGCCAGGTGGCCGCTGTAGTTGATGGCGTCGCGATGCTGGCTGCGCACCTGAAGGTCGGCCTTGCCGTTGTCGAAGACGGTCAGCTGGAACACGATCACGTCCTCGTCATTGTCGGTCTTGATTTCGAAGACCCGGCGGTCGGAATGGCCCGACTCCTCGACGAAGGAGTCGATCGTGTCCTCGAAATTGAGGACCTTGCCACCGCCGTAGGGGACCGATTCCGCCACGCCTTGGTAAGGGAGATGGGAGTTGATCTTATCCCCCTCCACGGTCAGGGAATAGTCGCTGCCAACGACAGAGCGCCCCGGACCGCGGAGCGGATTCATATATTCTATCTCTACTTCGAACTTCCGTTCGTCCAGGCACTTCTGGACAAGGGCGGCCACGCGGGCCGTTTCGGCCTTGCGCGCCGCGGCGTTCTGGTGCAGCACGCCGCACCCCGCCGCCAGGACGACGAGGAGCAGCAGCGAGCCAAGCCATTTGGCTGTGTTGTGTCGCATCATAACTTCGCTAAGTTTTCGGCAAAGATAGTAATTATTTTTATTTCAGCTCTTTCAGCCCCGTTTCGATCTGGCGGGCGAGGGTCTGCCAGTGGGCCTGGGTGAGGGCGTCGGAGCTCTTGGCGCGGAGCGCGCGCCGGCGGATGTCGTCCAGCTGGGCGACCAGCAGGGCGCGGACGTCGGTGTTGCGCGCGGGCGCCGTGGCGGCCACTTCGAGGGCCACCGTCACGTAGCGGCGCTGCAGGAAGCGGCGGTAGCCGTCCACCTTGCCCACCTTGTAGAGCTCGGCGAAGACCATACCCTCCAGGTCGGAGAGGTACTCCTCGGGCTTGTAGTTGGACGCGTCATACTGCGCGAACTGGCCCAGGCGCGCGATTTTCGCGACGCTGAGCAGGCTGCTGGAGCTGATCACGTTGTTCACCAGGCGGGAAATGTAGGTGTCCGGGCGGTCGGTGAGCTCCCAGATGTAGGGCACCTTCACGAGCCAGGACGGCTCGTGGAAGAGGTTCTCGTCCAGCCACTTCAGGGCCTCTTTCTGCCGCTCCTTCGGGACGGGGGCGTACTTGACCATGTCCGGCTGCTCGATGCTGTGGTTCGTGATGAAGCGGCCGCCGATGTTGGCGGACACGTGGCCGAGGTAGCGGCCGAACTGGCTGACGACGGCATCGTACATGCGGGAGACGTTCGCGTACATGTCGGCCTCCTCCTTGTTCCACTCGGGGATTTGCTGGAGGACGCGCTTGAGGTTCGCGATGCCGTAGGTGCTGGCCACCATGGCGTTATCGCCGAGGTCCTCGGTGAGCGCGCGCGGGTCGTCGTCACGGCCTTCGCCGCCGAACCACAGGCGCGGGTTCTCCGCCAAGCGGTCGATGATCACCTTGTTCCAGTAGAGCTGGTCCTCCTTCGGGGTCGGGAGATAGGTCGGCCTGTAGCCGAACTCGATGGCCCACTTGTCATAGTCGTTGATGCGCGGGTAGAGACCGGCCTTGCCGATGTTGTCCTCGGGCTGCGCGACGTAGTTGAAACGGGCGTAGTCCATGATGGAGACGGTGTGGCCGTGCTCCTCGACCCAGGCCTTGTCGCGGAGCTTCTCCACGGGGGTCTGGGAGCTGGAACCCATGTTGTGGCGCAGGCCGAGGGTATGGCCCACTTCATGGGAGGAGACGAAGCGGATCAGGTCGCCCATCAGCTCCTCGTCGAACTTGATCTTGCGGGCGCGCGGATCCACGGCGCCGGCCTGGACCTGGTACCAGTCGTGGACCAGGGTCATCACGTTGTGGTACCAGCCGATGTGGCTCTCCAGGATTTCCCCGGAACGGGGGTCGTGCACGTTGGGGCCGTAGGCGTTCGCAATCGGAGAGGCGAGGTAGCGGATCACGGAGAAGCGCGCGTCCTCGAGGCTCATACCCAGCTCTTCGGCATTCTCCGGCCATTCCTCGGCGTGGATGGCGTTCTTCCAGCCGGCCTGCTCGAAGGCGGCCTGCCAGTCGTTCACGCCGGCGATGAGGTATTTGCGCCACTGTTTCGGCGTAGCCGGGTCAATGTAGTAAACGATCGGCTTGACCGGCTCCACGAGCTCGCCGCGCTTCTGCTTCTCGACGTCCTCCGGACGGGCCTCCAGGCGCCAGCGGGTGATGAAGCGGATGTTCTTGACGGCCTGCTGCTCGTCGGAGAATTCGCTGTAGCCGCCGGCGAAATAGCCCACGCGAGGGTCAAACCAGCGCTGCTGCATCGGGGTCTCCGGGAGCAGGAGGATGGAGGTGTTCAGCACGACCGTCACCGTGCCGGCTTGACGGCCGGCGGGGAGGTTGGTCGTGCGCTGCTGGTTGTTGCCGCCGCCCTGGGGCGCGTTATAGGCAAAGGTCTTGGTCACCGTGACCTCCGTGTTGATCGGGTAGGTGCGGATGCTGCCGATGAATGAGGCGTCGCCCTTGACGGCGCCGAGGTTGTAGCCGCGCTTATCGCCGGGGGTGAGGGAAAAGACCTGCGTGTCGCCCTCGAAGAGGCTGTTCACCTTGATGCGCGTGGTGCCTTCGGTGCTCTTCTTCTCGGGCTTGAAGGAGGCCACGATGGGGTTCTCGGAGCTGACCTTCACGGCCTTGAAGATCTCCTGGTCCTCGGCGGCCTGGATGGACAGGACGTCGGTGCGGAGCAAGAGGTTGCCGTTGGAGGCCTTCTCCCAGTAGATCATCTGCTCGTTCACTTCCTCGCCGCCATAGTTGCCGGCGTCGACCGTGTTGCTGACGAAGCGCGTCACGGCGAGCATGCGGCGCCCGAGCAGCGAGTCGGGGACTTCGAAGTACCAGTCGTTCTCGTGCTGGGCCACGCCCAGCATGCCGCCGGTGAAATTCAACTCGACGGTTTCTTCCTTCTTTTCGCCTTCTTTGGCGCCATCGGAAGCGGGTTTATCTACGGGTTTGCGGCCCTGGGCGCCCGCGCCCAGCGAGAGCGCGAGAAGGGTCGCGGCGATAAGTGCGATTCTTTTCAACATAAAGTGGGTGATTTGTTATTGTCGGCACCAAGATACTCAATTTTCGCCGTTTTGCGTCATTTTGTTTTGTTTTTTGGTCATCGCGTGAGTGCGCTCTTGCGCGTGTGGGAACTTGTTTTTACCTTGGCACAGACTAAAGCTAATCCGATTATTATGAAAAAGATATTCATCCTCCTCGGCGCACTGGCGCTGGCCGCCTGCACCGCCACTCCCAACAACCCCGTCCTCACTGTCGAGGGCGGTCAGATTCAAGGTGTTATTCTGGATGACGCACCCGGCGTCACCGTCTATCGCGGCATCCCCTACGCCGCACCGCCCCTCGGCGAGAACCGCTGGCGCGCGCCGCAGCCCGTCGTGCCCTGGGAGGGCGTGAAGGTCTGCGACAAGTTCGGCCACCCGGCCTTCCAGGCGGCCCACTATCCCGGCGGCTACACCACCGAGTGGGGTTACGGCGACGAAGCGCCCTACAGCGAGGACTGCCTCTACCTGAATGTCTGGACCAAGGCCCCCGGGCAGGTGGACAAGAAGCTGCCCGTGGCCGTGTGGATCTTTGGCGGCGGCCTCCGCGAAGGCTGGGGCTCCGAGCCGGAGTTCGACGGTAAGAACTGGGCCGGCAAGGACGTCGTCCTGGTGTCGTTCAACTACCGCGTGGGCCCGTTCGGCTTCTTCGCCCATCCCGAGATTTCGGCTGAGGATCCCGAGCACGCCACCGGCAACTGGGGCACGCTCGACCAGATCGCGGTCCTGAAATGGGTCAAGAACAACATCGCCCAATTCGGCGGCGATCCCGATAACGTGATGATCTTCGGCCAGAGCGCCGGCTCCCGCAGCGTGAAGTTCCTGAGCGCCTCGCCGCTGACCAAGGGCCTCTTCAACAAGGCCGTCATCATGAGCGGCAGCGGCCTCGTGGATCCGCGCAAGCCGGCCCAGCCGATGTTCCCGGGCGGCCCGGCGCTGCCCGCGCAGCAGCAGGCCACCCTCGCCGAGGCCGAGAAGTCCGTCAAGGACGTGATGGACTGGGCGGGCCTGACCGACCTCAAGAAGATGCGCGCCGCCTCCACCGAGACGATCTACGCCGTCGGCGGCATCTACACCTCCGTCACCGGCAAGCGCAGCATCCTCTCCGCGATGCCCATCAGCCCGTACATCGACGGCTATGTGCTGACGGAGACCTTCGACGAGGCCTGCATCGACGGCACGCTCGCGCAGGTACCTTATATGATTGGCTACACGCTGAACGATTCCGGCAACATGGGCGACCAGATCCGCACCTTCTGCCTCAACCGCGAGGAGATGGGCGGCAAGGCCTACGCCTACCAGTTCGCCCGGCCGCTCCCGACCGACGGCCGTCCGAACGTGCTGCAGGGCGCTTTCCACTCTTCCGACCTGTGGTTCGTCTTCAAGTCGCTGGAGCACTGCTGGCGTCCCTGGACGCAGGGCGACTGGGATCTGTCCGAGAAGATGCTGACCGCGTGGTCCAATTTCGCGAAGTACGCCGATCCTAACGGCGCGCCCGGTGCGGCTCCGCTCGGCGTCGACGGCAGCACATGGCAGCCGTACACCGCCGCCACGCCGCAGTTCATGGTCTGGAAGCTCGACGACGCCGAGGCCGAGGCCTCCGCGATGGGCGAGCCCCTCGTGGCGCCGCGTCCGGCCTTCGGCGCCCGCCCGTAACCCCGGTCCCTATCCAGGCCAACCGGCCGCAACCCGCCAGGTGCTAGCCTCCTGCCAAATCCCCGCACGGTGTTTTTTCGTATCTTTGTGGGGATGAAACTGCCCGAACTGCCAGTATTGGAGATCGCCGGCGCCGTGAATGAGGCGCTGGCGGTCTCGCCGCGTCTGGTGGTCACGGCTCCCCCGGGAGCCGGAAAGTCGACCGTCCTGCCCCTGACCATTCTGGAGGAGATTCGCCGATCGGAGTCGGCGAATGACGGAAAAAGGAAGATCTTGATTTTGGAACCGAGGCGGATTGCGGCGCGGCAGATCGCGGAGCGGATGGCCGCGTTGCTGGGCGAGCCGGTCGGGCGGACGGTCGGCTACCGGATCCGCTTCGAGAGCCGCGTGAGCGCGGCGACGCGGATCGAGGTGCTGACCGAGGGCATCCTGACGCGGATGCTGGTGGACGACCCGGCCCTGGAGGGCGTCGGGGTCGTTATTTTTGACGAATTTCACGAGCGGAGCCTGCAGAGCGACGTGGCCCTGGCGCTGACCCGCGAGGCGCAGTCGCTGCTGCGGCCCGATCTGCGCATCCTGCTGATGTCGGCGACGATCGACACGGAGGTGCTGTGCCGGGAGCTGGACGCCCCGCTCATCGAGAGCGCGGGGCGGATGTTCCCGGTGGAGATCCAGCATACGCCAGAGGAGGCCACGGCCGAAAACGTGGCGGAGCGCGTGGCGCACTGGGTGCGGGTGGCGCTCCGCGAGCACGACGGCGACGTGCTGGCCTTCCTGCCCGGCGAAGGGGAGATCCGCCGCTGCGCGGAGAAGCTGACCGGCATCGACGGCCAGGTCGGGGAGATTCCCGGTCCGGCCGGGAAGGACAGCGTAGCGGTCTATCCGCTCTACGGCCTGCTGCCGCCGGAACAGCAGCGGGCGGCCATCGCCCCGAGCCCGGCCGGGAGCCGGAAGGTGGTGCTGGCGACACCCATCGCCGAGACCTCGCTGACCATCGAGGGCGTGCGGGTGGTCGTGGACGGCGGCTTCTGCCGGCGGCTGGTCTTCGACCCGCAGAACGCCCTGAGCCGCCTGGAGACAGTGCGCATCAGCCGCGACATGGCCGACCAGCGCAGCGGCCGGGCGGGCCGGGTGGCGCCGGGCGTGTGCTACCGGCTCTGGAGCCCGGCCACGCAGGCCCGGATGGCCGCGACGCGCGTCCCGGAGATCCTCGAAGCGGATCTCGCGGGGACGGCGCTGGACGCCGCTGCGTGGGGCGAAAGCCAGCT